>NZ_JARWOJ010000196.1 GCF_029868625.1 Nocardia neocaledoniensis
CTGCTGGCGATCATCGTCGTCGGCGCGCTCGGCGCGCTGTTCGCGCCCGCGTCGAGCCGGTACATGGCACAGGACTACGGCGAGATTCCGGAAGAGCGCTCGTAGGCGGACCGGCGTCGGCCACGGCTGCGGCGTATCTGCGTGCGTGGACGGTCAGGCCGTGGCCTCGCGCAGTGCCTCCCGGCACAGGTGGTCGGCCCTGCGGGTCGTCTCCGGCTGCCGGTAGCTCGTCGACCGGCCACCACCGCAGATCCGCCGATTCGGCGCTGCGCACAGGCACCGCGCCGGCTGGCGCGATCACCTCGAACAGCAGGTCCAGATGCCGGGTGGGCACCCCGAGCGAGCAGGTGATCGGATGGGCCTGCGCACCGTAGAGGCCAGGCGTCAGTCGCAGGTCGGGAATGCCGGACTCCTCGACCGCCTCCCGGAACGCGGCGTCGGCGACGGTCTCGTCCGACGGCTCGCAGTGGCCACCGAGCTGGATCCAGCGACCGACCCGCGGGTGCAGGGTGAGCAGCACCTCGCGCCGATCATGCGACAGCACGATCGCCGACGCGGTGATGTGCCCCGGCGCGTGCTCCCGCAGGCAACCGCGCGGCGCGGAGCCGAGAAAGGCGAGCATCGCCTCACGCAACGAGCTGTCCTGCCCCGCTTCGGGTTTCCACTCGGTGAGCAAGGCGGTCGCCGACGCGTGCAGCGACTCCGCGCTCATCGCGCCACCCGCCCGCGGTCCGCGGCGCTCACAGTTCGACCAGCCCGGCGCCGGGACCGCCGACCACCCGCGGTGTCGGCTCCTCGAGCGGGTGACCGATCGCGATGGCGCCCAACGGCATCCAATCACCGTCGAGGCCGAGCACCTCCCGGGTGACCTCGGGAGCGAAGATCGTCGACCCGATCCAGCAGCTGCCGAGCCCGTCGGCGGCCAGCGCCACCAGCAGACCCTGCACGGCGGCGCCGACCGCGACGGTGAACATCGTCTGCTCGGCGGCCTGACGCCGGGCGTCCGGATAGTCGTGCGCGCCATCGGGAACGCAGAAGGGGATGACGACTTCGGGCGCGTCGAACAGGATGCGCCCGCGCGCGACCCGGCGCTCCACCCGCTCCGGCGCGAGCCCGTCGGCGGTGAGATCGGCCCGCCACTTCGCCGCCATCGCCTCGAGCAGGCGGGTCCGCAGCTCGGGTGTGCGCAGCCAGACGAAGCGCACCGGGCGGGTGTGATGTGGCGCGGGCGCGGTGAGCCCGACCGCGATCGCCGCCCTGATCCGCTCCGGGTCCACCGGCTCGTCGGCGAAGGCCCGCACGGAACGCCGCAGCGGCACAGCCTCTTTGCGGCCCCGCTCGATGGCCTCGGCGGTGCCGAGCCAGAACAGGTCGTCGACGCCGCCGCGCAGCAGCGCCGCCGCGCTCGACCCGTCGTCGTCGGTGCTCAGCCCGCGTACCACCGCGACCGGGACGCCGCCGAGCTTGCCCTTGACGAGGTCGGCGGCGGCGGCGAGTTCGTCGGCCACGGCCACCTGGGTGACGTGCAATTCGTTGCCCTGCCCGTCGACCGCGCCCGCGTAGTCGTGCAGCACCCGCAGCCCCGCCGCCCCGATGGCCGCGTCGATCTGGCCGTTGCGCCAGGCCCGGCCCATCGTGTCGGTGATGACGACGGCGACGTTCACCCCGAGCCGCTGCGCCAGCGCGCCGCGCAGCGCCTTGGCGCTGGCGTCGGGATCGGTGGGCAGCAGCACGAGTTCGCCCTCGGCGACGTTGGAGCCGTCCACGCCCGAGGCCGCCTGCACGATGCCGAGCCGGTTCTCGGTGATCAGGGTGCGGCCCTTGCGGGCCAGCACCCGCACGGCCTCGTCGTCGACCAGCTTGCGCCGCGCGGTGTCGCGCTCGTCCGGGTCGGTCGGCGCGGTGACGATGCGGCCCTCGGCCTTGGAGACGATCTTGCTCGTCACCACCACCACGTCACCGTCGGCCAGCCACGGTGCCTGGGCCGCAAGGTGTTCGGCGATGTCGTCGCCGGGCCGGAACTCCGGAAGCCCGGTCACCGGCAGGATCCGCAGCTCGTCGGCCGCGTGGTCGGGCAGCACCGTCACGGTTTCACTCCCGCCAGTTCCAGTGCCGCGCGGGCCATCTCGGCCGTGGCGTCCGGGTCGGACATCAGCAGCGGCACGCTGCGCACCTCGACGCCGGGAACCTCGGCGGTGTCGGTGGAGTGCACCAGCCAGCCGTCGAGGATGCCGGTGGCCGAGCGCGCGCCGTAGTGGCGCCCGATCGCCTCGGCGGTCGACTCCACACCGATCACCGACAGGCATTCATCGGCCATGCCGCGCAACGGTTTTCCGTCGATCACCGGCGAGAGCCCGATGACCTTCGCCTCGGTGGTGCGCAGCGCGCCCCTGATCCCGGGCACGGCGAGGATGGCGCCGATGCTCACGACGGGGTTCGACGGGGCCAGCAACACCGCGTCGGCGGAGGCTATGATTTCGGTCACATCAGGGGCCGGAGAGGCTTGTTCCGCCCCGATCGAGGCAAATCCGTGAGTCGGCAGCGCCGCGCGGTAACGCACCCACCATTCCTGGAAATGGATCGCGCGACGTTCGCCGGCGTTGTCGGGATCGGTGACGACGACGTGGGTTTCACAGCGGTCGTCGGTTGCCGGGATCAAACGGACACCCGGCTGCCACCGATTGCACAGCGCCTCGGTGACCGCGGACAGCGGATATCCGGCGCGCAGCATCTCGGTGCGGATGAGATGGGTGGCGATGTCGCGATCGCCCAGGCCGAACCAATCGGGCTGGGCGTTGTATTTCGCCAGCTCCTCTTTCGCGTGCCAGGTCTCGTTCGCGTGGCCCCAACCGCGCTCAGGGTCGATACCACCGCCGAGGGTGTACATGCAGGTGTCGAGGTCGGGACAGATCCGGAGACCGTGCATCCAGACGTCGTCGCCGACGTTGACGATGGCCGAGATGTCGGCGTCGGGCAGCAGCCGCCTGACGCCCTGGAGGAACCGCGCACCGCCGACGCCGCCGACCAGAACGGCGATCTCGGGCTTGCGCACCGCGTGTTGTGCAGTCACAGGGTCACAGCCTATGCGGTGCCGGTCGCCGACTTGTTCCGCGGCGAATTCCGGCAAAGTTGCTGGTCATTTGCCACAGCACATAACAAGATCAAAACGAAAGGCGGGTCGCGAGTGTAACGGAAGGGTGACGGCGGGTTGACCACCGGCGCGTGCGGCGTGTCTAATCACAGACATGTCATTCCGGTCACCGCGAGAAGACATGGCGCGGGGGCGTTTGCGAGAGCGAGTTGGCTCGCCGGAAGACAGGTTCGGGGAAGCCCGCGAGACTACGTCGCGGTGTTTTGCTGCCGGGGTCTCTGTCGGCCGCCCGGCGGAAAGAATCATTCTGCGCTAACACATAGTGAGGAGGCGGAACGATGACCGAAGACATGGTCTCGCCGACCGATTCCACAGCAGGCGCAGCTCACGCTGTCTGCGCCGATATGAGCTGGCCGGAACCGGACGTGGCGAACGAGGTCGCGGCCCCCCGGCTGAGTCTGGTCGTGCCGGGCTTCGACGAGATGTTCGACTCCATCGAAGAACAGTGGCAGGAACGTGCACTGTGCGCCCAGACAGACCCCGAGGCGTTCTTCCCCGAGAAGGGCGGCTCGACCCGTGAGGCCAAGCGCATCTGCTTGGGCTGCGAGGTACGTGACCAGTGCTTGGAGTACGCGCTGGCGCACGACGAACGATTCGGCATCTGGGGCGGTCTCTCCGAACGGGAGCGTCGCAGGCTGAAGCGTGGAATCGGCTGAGAGAATGTTCGAAAGTAGACTCTGAGGCTCCAGCCCGGAGCACGCAGGCGCAGTACGTCGGTGCTTCGGGCGAACGCCCAGGGTCGCGCCGTCTACCGGCTCGACGGGCACGATGCAGTGCAGGCGAGAGAGGTGGACGAGTTCCATGGCACGTTCCCGGCGTCATCCCCCGGCACCCACCGCGCGTTCGGTGACCCGCCGCGGCCGTGGTGTCCGCGGACCCATGCTCCCGCCCACCGTTCCCGCGTGGCGCACGAGGGGCCAGAAATTCGATCGGCTCGTGCTCGAGGCCTTCGCGCCCCTGGACACCCGGTGGCACGACCGGCTCACCAAGCTCGACATCGCCGTCGACGATGTACCGAAAATCCGTCCGCTGCATCCTGATTCGGTCACCTGGCCGGACGAGGTGGTCGCCGACGGGCCGGTGCCGCTGTCGCGGCTGATCCCCGCCGGGGTGGACCGGCACGGCGCGGCCACCCGCGCCAGAGTGGTGCTGTTCCGGAAACCGCTCGAATTGCGTGCCGCGGACCCGGACGATCTCGTCGAATTGTTGCGCGAGGTTCTGGTCCAGCAGATCGCCACCTATCTCGGCGTGGACCCCGATCTGATCGATCCGGAACCCGAATAAGGGCGTGTCCGTATCCACTTTTGCGATACGGACGGCTAATCTCGACGTCGTGATCCCCATGCGTCGTTGCTGCCGACCCGGCTGCAAGAACCCGGCTGTAGCGACGCTGACGTATGTGTACTCCGACTCGACCGCCGTCGTCGGACCACTGGCCACCGTCGCCGAACCGCATTCCTGGGATCTGTGCGAAACCCACGCCTGCCGCATCACCGCCCCCAAGGGCTGGGAACTGGTGCGCCACGAGGGCGGGTTCTCCTCGAGCACCCCGGACGACGACGATCTGACCGCCCTGGCCGAAGCCGTCCGCGAGGCAGGCCTGCGCCGCCGCCCCGCCGACACCGACCAGCCCGGCTACCGCGACGCCACACCCCCGCCGCCGCGCACCACCCGCACCGGCCGGCGCGGCCACCTACGTGTCCTGCCCGACCCGTAGGGCACGCGCAGCCCACTGATCTCCTGGGCACAGGGGCAACTCCCCGACCCCCTCCCAGCCGTGGCGCTTCCCACGCGGGACCTGCCGAAAACAGCCGAGCTCCCGGACTCGTATGGCCTGAGTACGCGGAGAGGCGGACCAGCTAGGGTTATCTCTCATGACGACTGTCGCGCGCTCTGGCGAACTCGTGAACGCCGTGATCAAGGCTTATGACGTCCGCGGGGTGGTGGGCGAACAGATCGACGCGGGGTTCGTCAAAGACGTGGGCGCCTCGTTCGCCCGGCTGATGCGCGCCGAGGGCGCGAACAGGGTCGTGATCGGCCACGACATGCGTGAGTCGTCCCCCGAGCTGGCCGAGGCCTTCGCCCAGGGCGTGCGGGCCCAGGGCCTCGATGTGGTGCACATCGGTCTGGCCTCCACCGATCAGCTCTACTTCGCCTCGGGCAAGCTGAGTTGTCCCGGCGCCATGTTCACCGCCAGCCACAACCCCGCCCGCTACAACGGCATCAAGCTCTGCCGCGCGAACGCGCTGCCCGTCGGCCAGGACACCGGCCTGGCCACCATCTCGGCCGAGATCGTCGAGGGCGTGCCCGCCTACGACGGCACACCGGGCTCGGCGACCACCCTCGACCTGCTGGCCGACTACGCGAGCTTCCTGCGCGAGCTGGTGAACCTCGACGACATCCGGCCGCTGACCATCGCGGTCGACGCGGGCAACGGCATGGGTGGCCACACCGTCCCCGCCGTGCTCGGCACGCTCGGCCCGATCACCATCGTGCCGCTCTACTTCGAGCTCGACGGCTCGTTCCCCAACCACGAGGCCAACCCGCTCGACCCGAAGAACCTGGTCGACCTGCAGGAGCTCGTGCGGCGCAGCGGCGCCGACATCGGCCTCGCCTTCGACGGCGACGCCGACCGCTGCTTCGTCGTCGACGAGCGCGGCGAGCCGGTCTCCCCCTCGGCGATCACGGCGCTGGTGGCCCAGCGCGAGCTGGCCAAGGAGCCGGGCGCCACCGTCATCCACAACCTGATCACCTCGCGCGCGGTGCCCGAGCTGGTCGAGGAGCTCGGCGGCAAGCCGGTGCGCACCCGCGTCGGCCATTCGTTCATCAAGCAGGAGATGGCGGCCACGGGCGCGGTGTTCGGCGGCGAGCACTCCGCGCACTACTACTTCCGCGATTTCTGGGGCGCCGATTCGGGCATGCTTGCCGCGCTGCACGTGCTGGCCGCGCTCGGCGAGGGTCAGCGTCCGGTCTCGGAGCTGATGGCCGCCTACGACGTCTACGCGGCCTCCGGCGAGATCAACTCGACCGTGGCCGACGCCGCCGAGCGCACCGACGCGGTGCTGGCGGCCTTCGCCGACCGGACCGTCTCGGTGGATCGCCTCGACGGTGTGACCGTGGATCTGGGCGAGCACGCCTGGTTCAATCTGCGCGCCTCCAATACCGAACCGCTGCTTCGGCTCAACGTCGAAGCCGGATCGCAGGAGGAAGTAAACACACTCGTGACTGAGATCCTCGCCATCGTCCGCGCCTGACTGGAATAGTGGAATCACAGACCTTGTATTCGCCGACGGATCGGCAGACGACACAGCGCGATGAGGGGAGGTGGGATCGGCGATGATCGCTGGAACACCGGTATTCGACCTCGACGATGCCGCGTCGCTGGAGGCGGCCGATACGGGCGGCGCCTTACGTTCGGCGGCCTCGGGCGGTGCGCAGGTACGCGCCACCGCCGCGGCGGTCGCCGAGACCTCGCTCGTCGAACGGCTGTCGGAGTTGCGTCCGCGCAGCCTCGTCCTCGTGTCCGGTTCGGGCCGGGCCACCCGCGCGGCCGGACTGCTGGTCGCCGCGCTCGGTGACCGCGCCGGACTGCCGATCGTGCCCGTCACCTCGCTGCCGCCGTGGGTGGGCCCGCTGGACGTGGTGCTCGTCGCCGGCGACGACGCGGGCGACCCGCGCCTGATCGACGCCGTCGACCGGGCCATCCGCCGCAGCGCCGAGGTGGTGATCGCGGCGCCGAACGAGGGCCCGTTGCGCGCGGTGGCCGCCGGGCGCGCGATCGTGCTGGAACCGCGCGTTCCGGTGCTCGACCACAATCGCCTGCTGCGTTTCCTCGCCGTCGGCATCGCGGTGCTGCGCGGGGTCGACGCCCAGCGCAGCGTGCCCGCCACGCCCGAACTCACCGCGCTGGCCGACATGCTCGACGCCGAGGCGCTGCGCGACGGCCCGCAGAACGAGGTCTTCCGTAATCCGGCCAAGACCCTCGCCGCCCGCATGCACGGGGTGGGCGTGGTGCTGGCCGGTGACTCGCCCGCCGCGGTCGAGCTGGCCGGGCACGGCGCCGAGGTGCTGTTGCAGTCGGCGGGCACCGTGGTCGCGGCCGCCGATCTCGCCGACACGGTCGCCGCCGTCGGCCGGCTCGGCGAGGCCGCCGGTGGCGCGGCGCCCGGTTTCGATCCGCTGTTCCACGACGAGGAACTCGACGGGCCGGCCCCGGTGGACCGGGTGCGGGTGCTCGCGCTGAGCGTGCATCCGGATCAGGCCGCCGCGCGCCGCAAGCTGGCCGTGTTCGAGGGCGCGGGCGGCGGGCTCGTCGACGCCGATCTGGTGCACGCCGATGTCGACGTCCTGCAGGCCCAGCTCGCCGAGCCGGGCACGGCCCCGACCTCCGAGGGCGCCGCCGCGACGTCCACCGCGGGGGGCGGACACGGCAGCGAGATCGAGCAGCTGGCGGTGCTCGCGGTGCGCCTGGACATGGCCGCCGCCTATCTCCGACTGACGGGTGCGCGCGGCGGGACCGCGCCGGACCCGGATCGATACCACGACGGGGGACGCTACTAGTGCAGGAACTCGTTGGTGCGCTGCGTTCCTACGCCTGGGGCTCGCGCACCGCGCTCGCTCAGCTGTGCGGCAGACCGGTGCCGTCGGCCCATCCCGAGGCCGAACTCTGGTTCGGCGCGCACCCCGCCGATCCCGCGCGGGTGAAGGCCGACGGCGGCCGGCGTTCGCTGCTCGACGTCGTCAGCGCCGACCCGGTCCGTGAGCTCGGCGCCGTCGCCGACACCTTCGGCGCGCGGCTGCCGTTCCTGCTCAAGATCCTGGCCGCCGAGGAACCGCTGTCGCTGCAGGCGCACCCCAGTTCGGCGCAGGCACGGGCCGGCTTCGAGCGGGAGAACCGCAGCGGCATCCCGGTCGACTCGCCCCTGCGCAACTATCGCGACGACAGCCACAAGCCGGAACTGGTCGTCGCGCTGGACCGCTTCGAGGCGCTGGCCGGGTTCCGCGACCCGCACCGCACCGTCGAACTGCTGCGCGCGCTCGCCGTGCCCGGGCTCGACGTCTACGCCGAACTGCTTGCCGCCCAGCCCGATTCGGCCGGTCTGCGCACGCTGTTCACCACCTGGATCACCCTGCCCGCCGCCGCGCTCTCGACGCTGCTGCCCGCGGTGCTCGAGGGCTGCGTGCGCTACCTGTCGGGCAAGGGCGCGCGGGAGTTCTCCGCCGAGGTGCGCACCGCGCTGGAACTGGCCGAGGTGTATCCCGGCGACGCGGGCGTGCTCGCCGCGCTGCTGCTCAACCGGCTGACCCTCGAACCGGGACAGGGCCTGTACCTCGACGCGGGCAATCTGCACGCCTACCTGCACGGCGTCGGCGTGGAGATCATGGCCAACTCCGACAACGTCCTGCGCGGTGGCCTGACCCCCAAACACGTCGATGTGCCGGAGCTGCTGCGGGTGCTCGACTTCGAGCCGATCGACCTGCCGGTGATCGAGCCGGAGCTCGACGCCGACGGCGGCGCGCGATACCGCACGCCCGCACCGGAATTCGCACTGTGCCGGTTCGACCTGGCCGCGGACGCCGAACCGATCGTGCTGGCCGACGCGGGCCCCGGCATCGTGCTGTGCACCGCGGGCACCGTCGAACTCTTCCAGGACGGGCGCGTCCTCACCGTCGAGTGCGGCAGCGCGGCCTGGATCTCCGCGGCCGACAGCGAGATCAAGGCGCGCGCGGTCGACGGGGCGGCGCAGCTGTTCAGCGCCTGCGTCGGCCGCGAGAACTGACCTCGAGGCGCACCTTTCCGGCCGATCCGCTTAGGCTGTTGCGGGCACGAGCGTGTTCAGCGGAGCAGAAGGGCGGGCCAGGATGTCGGCTGGTGGTGGCAAGAAGGCGATTCTCGCCGCGTTGACGGCCAACGCGGGGATCGCGGTGGCGAAATTCATCGGCGCGGCGATCACGGGATCGGCATCGATGCTGGCCGAGGCGGTGCACTCGGTCGCCGACACATCGAACCAGGGTCTGCTGCTGTTCGGCCAGCGCGCGGCCGCCAAGGACGCCGACGAGCTGCATCAGTTCGGCTACGGCCGCAATCGCTACTTCTATTCGTTCGTCGTCGCCCTCGTGCTGTTCACTCTCGGCTCGGTGTACGCGATCTACGAGGGCATCCACAAGATCCAGCATCCCGAGGAGCTGAGTCAGCCGATCGTCGCGATCGTCATCCTCGGCATCGCGATCGGCCTGGAGACCTTCAGCTTCATCACCGCGGTACGAGAGTCCAAGCCGCTCAAGGGCGAAGCCAGCTGGTGGCACTTCATCCGCAACTCGCGCAGCCCCGAACTGCCGGTGGTGCTGCTCGAGGACACCGGCGCGCTGATCGGTCTGATCCTCGCCTTCGGCGCGGTCGGCCTGACCATGATCACCGACGACCCGGTCTACGACGGCATCGGCACCCTGGCCATCGGCGTGCTGCTCGGCCTCATCGCGATCGTGCTGATCGTGGAGATGAAGAGCCTGCTGATCGGTGAGGGCGCCACCCCGGAGCAGGATCGCGCGATTCGCGACAATCTGGTCGACGGTGCCAAGATCACCTCGGTGATCCACCTCAAGTCCGAGTACCTCGGCCCGGAGGAGATGCTGATCGCCGCCAAGGTCGCGATCGCCCCGGATCTCGACATCGCCGAGATCGCCGAGGCGATCGACGCGGCCGAGGTGCGGGTGCGCGCCGCGGTGCCGACCGCCCGGCTGATCTACCTCGAGCCCGACCTGTACCGGACCCAGTCCGTCTGATTCCGGCCCGCTGATCGCCGTCGTCCCCCTGGGCGGCGGCGATCGGCGTCTGGGGCGACACGGGTTCGGCGCGCGGCCGGTCCGGCGACGGTTCCGGGTACCGTTCGGTGCCATGGCCGCCGAAGGTGGAGACAGCAAGATCGCGATCCTGGCCGCCCTCGGCGCGAACGCGGGCATCATGATCGCGAAGTTCGTCGGTGCGTTCATCACCGGTTCCTCGTCGATGCTGGCCGAGGCCGTGCACTCGGTGGCCGACACCGGCAACGAGGCGCTGCTGCTGGTCGGGCGGCGCCGGGCCGAGCAGGACCCCGACACGCTGCATCCCTTCGGATACTCACGCAACCGGTACTTCTATTCGTTCGTCGTCGCGCTGATCCTGTTCACGATGGGCAGCCTGTTCGCCCTCAACGAGGCCGTCCACAAGATCCGCTTCCCGCACGAGCTCGAGTCACCGTCGGTCGCCATCGTCATCCTGCTGGTGTCGATGGTGCTCGAGGCCGCCAGTTTCCGCACCGCGCGCAGGCAGTCGGCCCCGTTGAAGGGCACGCACTCCTGGTGGCATTTCATCCGCAACACCCGCAACCCGGAACTGCCGGTGGTGCTGCTGGAGGACATGGGCGCGCTGGTCGGACTGCTGTTCGCCCTCGGCGGGGTGAGCATGACCGTGCTCACCGGCAACGGCGTGTGGGACGGCGTCGGTACCCTGCTGATCGGCCTGCTGCTCGGGGTGAACGCGATCGTGCTGATCGTGGAGACCAAGAGCCTGCTCATCGGGGAGGGCGCGACGGCCAAGGAGGACACCGCGATTCGGGCCGCGCTGCTCGACGATCCACGCATCGTGGCGGTGCTGCGCATGCAGTCGCAGTACCTCGGCCCGGAGGATCTGCTGGTCAACGCGCGGATCGCGCTCGCGCCCGACCTCGACATCGCCGAGGTGGGCGCGGCCATCGACGCCGCCGACGGCCGCATCCGCGCCGCCGCGCCCAACGTCTACACCGTCTACCTCGAACCGCACGTGGTCGATCCCGAATCCGCCTCGGCGACGACCTGATCAGTGGTACGAGGGGGCCGCCCCGCGCAGCAGGTCCAGCGGATCGGTGACGATGCCGAAGCGTTCGCGCAGCATGTGCCCGCCGGCGTGCAGCCCCGGCATGCCGTGCACGCCGGGGCCCGGCGGGGTCGACGACGAGCACAGGTAGGTGCCGGGGATCGGTGTCGCGTACGGATTCCAGCGGGCCAGCGGACGGAAGGCGGTCTGGCGCAGGGTCATCGCGCCTGCCGAGATGTCGCCGCCGATGTAGTTGGCGTTGTGCGCGGGCATGAAGGCCGCGGGCGTGACGTGGGTGGCGAGGATGAGATCGCGGAAACCGGGGGCGAATCGCTCGACCTGGGCGATGACGGCCTCGCTGATGTCGCGGTCGGAGCCGTTGGGGACGTGGGCGTAGGTGTAGAAGGTGTGCTTGCCCTCGGGCGCCCTGGTCGTGTCGACGACGCCGGGCTGGATCGCGAGCACGTACGGCCGCTCGGCGAATTCGCCCGCGGCGACCCGGCGTTCGGCCCGCATCGCCTCCTCGCGGGTGCCGACCAGGTGCAGGGTGCCCGCGAGTTCGCAGCCGGGGGCCGTCCACGGCACCGGGCCCGACAGCGCGAAGTCGACCTTGCAGGCCGCCCCGCCGTAGCGGAACCGGCCGAGGCCGTTGCGGTAGCGGTCCGGCAGCCGGTCGCCGGCCACGCGCAGGAGTTCGGCGGGTGAGGTGTCGAACAGGACCGCGCGCGCCTTGGCCAGCTCGGCGAAATCGTCGACGCGGTGCCCGGTGACGAGTTCACCGCCGAGCCGTTCCAGCTCCGCGATCAGCGCGTTCGGGATCGCCTGACTGCCACCGCGCGGGATCACCCAGCCGCCCGCGTGCGCCAAGGTGCCCAGCAGCAGACCGGCGCCGACGGCGGGGAGCGCGCGGGGCTGGGTGATGGCGTGGGCGGCGACGCCGGTGAGCAGCGCGGGCGCGACCTCGTCGTGAAAACGGTTGTTCCACAGCGGCGAACCCTGTTCGAGCAGCCGCAGGCCGAACCGGACGGCGGTGGCGGGCCGTCGCAGCGGCGGGTGCCGAAGATCCGACATGGCCAGGTCGACCACGTCGGGCCAGTGTTCGACCAGGGGCCCGAACAGCGAGCGCCAGGCGGCGCCGTCGACACCGAGGTCGGCGACGGTCGATTCCAGGTTGCGCCAGGCCAGTCCGGCGACGCCACCGTCGAGCGGATGCGCGTAGGAGATCGTGGGGCTCAGCAGTTCGACACCGTGCGCGGGCAGGTCGAAAGCGCGGAAGAAGGGGGACGCCAAGGCCATCGGGTGCGCGCCCGCGCACACGTCGTGGTGGAAACCGGGCAGAGTGAGCTCGGCGGTGCGTGAGCCACCGCCCGGCTGCTCCTGCGCCTCGAGCACCCGCACCGAGATTCCGGCGCGCGCCGCGATCACCGCCGCCGCCAAGCCGTTCGGCCCCGAACCGACTACTACGACTTCCGCCATCCGTCGTCCCCTTCGTGTCCGACCCGCGTCGTCGTCTCCAACCTACGCGGCGTGCGATGTCCGGTGCCGTGTGCTCGGTCACCGGGTCGCCGACTGCCCGCCGCCGCGCCGGGACGTCCGCGGCGCGCGGGTGCGCCGGACCCGGTGTCGCCCGACGGCCGACACCGACAGCGCGGCGGGTCCGTTCAGGACGGCTCTGTCGCGCCCTCGGCGGCCCCGTCGACCAGCAGCGAGATTCGGCGTTCCCGCAGTTCGGGGCGCAGCCGCCCGCTGCGGTCGAGGGTGGCGAGGCCGTGCAGGGAGGCCCAGGCCACCTCGGTGCGGGCGCCGAGGTCGTCGCCCTCGGCGAAGGGCGCGAACATCGCCTCGAGCCCGGCGAAGGCGTCGCGCAAGGGCTGGGGAGCGTCGAGGCCGAAGGCCAGGTCGGTCTTCTGCTGGAAGATCGCGTCGTAGCGGGCCGGATTGGCCTCGGCGAAATCGAGGTAGGCGCGGGCGACATTGGCGATCACCTCGGTATGGGTGCTCGCCGCCTCGCGAGCCAGCCGCAGCTGCTCGGCGAGTTCGACGCACCCCTGCAGGGCGACGGCGCCGACGATGGCGGCCTTGTTGGCGAAGTGGCTGTACAGCACCGGCTGGCTGTATTCGATGCGCTCGGCGAGCTTGCGGATGGTGACCGCGTCCCAGCCCTCCGCCTCGGCCATCTCCCGCGCGGTATCGATGATCTGCTGATGCCGCTGGGCGCGTTCACGTTCCTTACGCAGCTGGGTGCTCATGCATCCGATTCTAGCAACGCTAGACAAGTTAGCGAGGCTCGCGCTATCGTTCGTTCGTGAACTAGCGCCGCTAGATTTCAGAGCATCGCAATACGATCTCGGGAGCGCCCCATGAACGCCACACGCATCGCCACCGCCCTCGCCCTGGTCACCGGGGTCTTCATCACCTACACCGGCATCATGTTCCTGATCGACCCCGTCACGACGGCGTCGGGATTCGGCCTGCCGGCCTGGCCCGAGGGCGAGGCCGCGGGTTTCCTCAACGTCAAGGGCGACCGCGATATCGCCTCCGGTCTGGTGATCCTGGGCCTGGTCGCCCTCCGGCAGCGGCTCGCGCTCGGCGTCGCCATGCTCGCGATGACGGCGGCTCCCCTCGGCGACATGCTCATCGTCCTCAGCCGCGGCGGCTCCACCGCGCTCGCGTTCGGCATGCACGGCGTCGCCGCGGCCATCGTCGCCGCCAGCGGCATCCTGCTGCTGCGCGAGCACCGCAAGGCGGCGACCGCCCAGCCCCTCGCCGTCTGACCTCACGCACCGCCGATGACTTCGGCGCGGCGCCACCGTCTGCACGAAGGAAGATCACGCACCGAGGAGGAACCACCATGGCCGACGCACCGAAGGGCCCCGCGTCCTACTTCCCCACCATCGAGGCGAAGTACGGCCGCACCGTGGACGAGTGGCTGACACTGCTCGGCACGGCCGAGCCGACCGGGCACGCGGCGCTGGTCACCTGGCTGAAGAACGAACACGGCATGGGACACGGCCACGCCACCGCACTCGTGCAGTACCACCTGCATCCGGAGAAATGGGCGCGCGCCTGAGCCACACCTACCGCGGCGGGGGCCCCCGTAGCCACGCGGGGGGGGGGGGGGAGTTCCAGCGCCGGGCGGGATGGGGTTGGGGGGTTGTGGGCGGGGGGGGCCTCGGGGGTCACGCTCGGCGGCCGCCGCGGGCCGCTGACCGTCCACGCCGCGACCGCGAACTCGTCGGCGA
>NZ_JARWOJ010000197.1 GCF_029868625.1 Nocardia neocaledoniensis
CGCCCCCTTTTGTCGGGGGCGGGGGGCGGCGCGGCCAGCCGACCCCCCCCCCCGGCGTGCCGCCCCTGGTGGTTGGGCGGGGGGGGCGCGCGCCAGGCCTCGGCGGCCAGCTCGCGCGGCAGCGGGCTGTTGTCGAGGATCACGTGCCCGATCTCGAGCGCCGTGTCGCCGTCGACCAGCGCCGAGTGCGATTTGGTGAAGACGGCGCTGCGCCCGTCGGCGAGCCCCTCGATCAGATACATCTCCCACAGCGGCCGCGCCTGGTCGAGCGGCCGGGAAGCCAGCCGCGCGACCAGATCGTAGAGCTGCTCGTCGCTGCCGGGACCGGGCAGCGCCGAGCGCCGGATGTGGTAGCTGATGTCGAAGCGGCTGTCCTCCACCCACACCGGCCTGCCCAGGTCGAGCGGGATCTCGCGGACCTTGCGCCGATAGCGCGGCACCAGCGGCAGCCGGGATTCGACCAGGTCGACGAGCTTGTCGTAGTCGAGGACCGGGTCGGTCGCGCCCGGCACGGAGTTCTGCAGGATCGCGAGAGAGCCGATGTGGATCGGGTTGCTGCTCGATTCGAGCCGATAGAACGACGCGTCCTGCGGCGTCAATCTCGTGATCACGCGCTCCGATACTCCTTCCGGTGCCGAATGGCGCAGATCGGGCACGTGGCCCATCCTACGTCACGGCAGGTGAAACGCGGTGCCGGGCAACGAGGCTCATCGGCCGCCGTGACCTGGGCCGATGCGGTCGCCCGGTACGCCGGGCACGGGTACTCCCGGCCGGGTACGGTGGTCTGCGGACTACGATGGCCCATAACACCGTGGCTCACTAGCCGAACACACTCCGACCAGAGGACTGACGAGACCCGTGCCTGCGCTGACACTGACGAGGTTGCTACGGATTGGTGAAGGTCGCATGGTCAAGCGCCTGTCGAACCTCGCCGACGAGGTCATCGCGTACGGCGACGAGATCGAGCAGCTCACCGACGACGAGCTGCGCGCCAAGACCGACGAGTTCCGGCATCGCTACGCCGACGGTGAAACCCTCGACGACCTGCTGCTCGAGGCCTTCGCGGTGGCCCGCGAGGCGTCCTGGCGAGTGCTGAACCAGAAGCACTACAAGGTCCAGATCATGGGTGGCGCCTCGCTGCACCTCGGCAACATCTCGGAGATGAAGACCGGTGAGGGCAAGACCCTGACCTGTGTGCTGCCCGCCTACCTCAACGCCATCTCCGGCGACGGCGTGCACGTGGTCACCGTCAACGACTACCTCGCCAAGCGCGACGCCGAGTGGATGGGCCGCGTGCACCGCTTCCTCGGGCTCGAGGTCGGCGTGATCCTCGGCGGCATGACCCCGGCCGAGCGCCGGGTGGCCTACGGCGCCGACGTCACCTACGGCACGAACAACGAGTTCGGCTTCGACTACCTGCGCGACAACATGACCCACTCGCTCGACGATCTCGTCCAGCGCGGGCACAACTTCGCCGTGGTCGACGAGGTCGACTCCATCCTCATCGACGAGGCCCGCACCCCGCTGATCATCTCGGGCCCGGCCGACGCCTCCTCGAAGTGGTACGCCGAGTTCGCGCGCATCGCGCCGCTGCTGAAGAAGGACGTCCACTACGAGGTGGACATCAAGAAGCGCACCATCGGCGTGCACGAGGCGGGCGTGGAGTTCGTCGAGGACCAGCTCGGCATCGACAACCTGTACGAGGCCGCGAACTCGCCGCTGGTGAGCTACCTGAACAACGCCATCAAGGCCAAGGAGCTCTACCAGCGCGACAAGGACTACATCGTGCGCGACGGTGAGGTCATCATCGTCGACGAGTTCACCGGCCGCATCCTGGTCGGGCGCCGCTACAACGAGGGCATGCACCAGGCGATCGAGGCCAAGGAGAAGGTCGAGATCCAGCCGGAGAACCAGACCCTGGCGACGATCACCCTGCAGAATTACTTCCGCCTCTACAACAAGCTGTCCGGCATGACCGGTACCGCCGAGACCGAGGCCGCCGAGCTGCACTCGATCTACAGCCTCGGCGTCGTCCCGATCCCGACGAACAAGCCGATGATCCGCAAGGACCAGGCCGACCTGATCTACAAGTCGGAAGAGGCCAAGTTCGCGGCGGTCGTCGACGATGTGGTGGAGCGGCACGAGAAGGGCCAGCCGGTCCTGATCGGTACCACCAGCGTCGAGCGCTCGGAGTACCTGTCCAAGCAGTTCACCAAGCGCGGCGTGGCCCACTCGGTGCTGAACGCGAAGTTCCACGAGCAGGAAGCGCAGATCATCGCCGAGGCCGGCCGGCCCGGCGCGGTGACCGTCGCCACCAACATGGCCGGTCGTGGTACCGACATCGTGCTCGGCGGCAACGCCGACATCATCGCCGACATCCTGCTGCGCAAGCAGGGCCTCGACCCGGTGAACACCCCCGACGAGTACGAGGCCGCCTGGCACTCCGCGCTCGAGCAGGTCAAGAAGCAGACCGAGGACGACGCGGAGAAGGTGCGCGAGGCCGGTGGCCTGTACGTGCTCGGCACCGAACGCCACGAGTCGCGCCGTATCGACAATCAGCTGCGTGGTCGTTCCGGCCGTCAGGGCGACCCGGGCGAGTCCCGTTTCTACCTGTCGCTGGGCGACGAGCTGATGCGCCGCTTCAACGGCGCCGCGCTCGAGGCGATCATGACCCGCCTGAACCTGCCCGACGATGTGCCGATCGAGGCGAAGATGGTGTCCAAGGCCATCAAGAGCGCCCAGACCCAGGTCGAGCAGCAGAACTTCGAGATCCGCAAGAACGTCTTGAAGTACGACGAGGTGATGAACCAGCAGCGCACCGTCATCTACGGCGAGCGCAACCGGATCCTGCGTGGCGAGGACATGGAGGGTCAGGTCCAGAACATGATCACCGACGTGATCACCGCCTATGTCGACGGCGCGACCGCCGAGGGCTACGTCGAGGACTGGGATCTGGACAAGCTGTGGACCGCGCTCAAGACGCTGTACCCGGTGAGCCTGGACCACAAGGAGCTGGCGGGCGAGACCGTCGCCGGTGACGCGGGCGAGCTCACCCGCGACGAACTGCGCGAGGCCCTGCTCGAGGACGCGCACAACGCCTACGAGAAGCGCGAGCAGGAGATCGACGGGCTGGCCGGCGAGGGCGCGATGCGCAACCTCGAGCGCCAGGTGCTGCTCTCGGTCCTCGACCGCAAGTGGCGCGAGCACCTCTACGAGATGGACTACCTCAAGGAGGGCATCGGCCTGCGCGCGATGGCGCAGCGTGACCCGCTGGTCGAATACCAGCGCGAGGGCTTCGACATGTTCGCCGCGATGCTGGAGGGCCTCAAGGAGGAGTCGGTCGGCTTCCTGTTCAACCTGCAGGTCGAGGTGCAGCAGCCGCAGCCCGAGGGCGTCTCGGTCGGCACCGGCCTGCGCTCCCCGGTCGGCGCGGCCCGTCCGCAGGACACACCCGCCGAGACCCAGGCCCCGCCCGCCCTGCGTGCCAAGGGCATCGGCGACTCCACCCCGCGCGGCCTGAACTACTCGGGCCCCGCCGAGGACGGCCGCGCCGAATCCCATTCCGACGCCCAGGAATACGGCGGCCAGCAGCAGTCCGGCACCCGCCGCGAGCGCCGCGAAGCCGCCCGCTCCGACGCCAAGGGCAAGCGCCGCCGCTGACGCATCGACCCGAAGGCCCCCGCTCCCCGCGGGGGCCTTCGTCGTCTTCCGCGAGCCGTGCATGCGCATGTACAATCGCATGCATGGTGGCCTTGCAGATTCGTGACGTGCCCGAGCCCTTGCGCGACCAGTTGGTCGCGCTCGCCCAGCGACGCGGCCAGTCGCTCCAGGCGTTCCTGTTCGACCTGATCCGCGACGAGGCCCGACGGCAGGACAATATCGCGGTGCTCAAGCAGTACAGCCCCGCGACCTGGGACGTCTCGTTCTCCGCGCGCGATGTCGAGGTGGCGCTGGATGCCGAACGCGCGGAGCGTGATTCGGCACTCGGGCCAGGTGACCGGCGCGGATGATCGTCGTCGACGCCTCGGTCTTCGTGCATGCGCTGCTGAACCCAGGCCCGCTCGGCGACCAGTGCCGCGCCGCCCTCGAAGCCGACAACCGCTGGATCGCGCCGCAGCACTGGACGGTCGAAGTCCTGTCCGTCATCCGCCGTTTCACCCGTGCGGGCACGATCAGTACCAGCCAGGCCGCCCGAGCGGTCACCGCGCTGGAGAAGCTGGACCCCGAAGTCCCCGTCACCCGCGTCCTGGTCCCCCGCATCTGGCAACTCCGCGACAACGTGACGGCCTACGACGCCGCCTACATCGCCGCCGCGGAGGCCTACGGATGCGAATTACTCACCGCGGACAGTCGATTGGCGAACGCACCCGGCATCAGCTGCCCGGTGCGGGTCCTCAGCGAGCTGGCGGGCGACCAGGCTCGCGGTTAGCGGAGACGGCCCGGCTGGATTCAGTTCACGGTGCCCGAAGGCCCGCCGGTGGGGTGCGCCGCCGTCACTGTCACGCCGGCTTTCATCTTCACCACGACGGCGTCGACGATCGGTACCACCATCTCGCACACGACCTCTTCCACCACCTCGGTGGTGCCCCCGCCCGCGTCGGCCTTTTCACAGCCGACGACAGCGAATCCGACGACCAAGGCGAGCACCACGGCGAATACCTTCTGCACAGCGAAATAGTGCGCGCGGATCACCCACCCGCGCAGCATTTTTCGCGTGCACGTCGCCCGCGCTCGGGCGTTGTTGTGTTTTCTCAGTGCAACGAACGAACCGTCACGCCCGGCGCTCCCGACGAGGCGAACCACGAGGCCAGCGCGGCGCCGTCGAGCCACTGGGGGGCGCGCTCGCCGACGTCGATCGGGCCGTCGATCGTGCCGGTCGCATCCGTCACGTCGCAGCGGGCCAGGCGCGCGCGGTGGAAGCTGGCTTTGTCGACGCGGCAACCGCGCAGGCTCGCGCCGCGGAAGTCGGTGTCGCTGAAGGTGGCTCGGCGCAGGTCGGCACCGGTGAGGTCGGCGCGGTGGAAGTCCGAGCTCGCGAAGTCGGCTTTCATCAGGCGCGCGCCGTGCAGGCGGGATTCGCGCAGGGTGCAGTCGCGGGCCTGGGCCTTGCCCAGGTCGGCGCCGGTGAGGTCGGCTCCGGACAGATCGGTCGACAGCATCCACGCCCCGAACAGATCGGTGTCGACCAGCCGCACGCCGGTCAGCCGGGCTTCGCCCAGTTCCGCGCCGCCGAGGTCGAGGCCGGACAGGTCGCTGCCGCCGAGATCGAGTCCCCAGCCGTTGAACAGCATTTCGGTGGTGCGCGGCGCGGTGGGGTCGGCGGGTAACCGGTCGAGATAGCGGGCCAGCGCCTGTCGGGCGTCCGGGTCGGAGGGCCAGCGAGGGACCGTGTGCTGATCGCCTTTCGATCGGCGCCGCCAGAAGCTCATGGGAGATGTTCTACACGGTGTGCTCAGCTGGCTCGGTGGATGGGATGTACTCGTGACAATGCCCGCTTCGCCTCGGCGAGCGAGATCAGTTGATCTTCGTCGTCGATCTCGGCGACGGCGGCTTCGGCCCACTCCCGCAGCAGCGTGGACACCCCGACGCGGCGTTCCTCGGCCAGGTCCTTCAACCGCGAATGCAGGCCGAGGGGCAACCGGATGGACGTGGTCACCATGATGTCCTCGTTGGCGGGCAGCCGGGGCGGAGCGTCGGCGGGTTCGTCGGAGAAACTCAGCCGGTCCATGAAGTCGGCCAGTTCTTCCCTGCTCGACGGATAGTCCTGATCGCTCATGAGGCTTTCCCACTTTCCCACTGCTCGAATTGCGCCAGTTCCTCGGCGCGCATCGCCCGTGCGCCGATGATCACCCACGTCCAGTCGTCGCGCTGTCGTGTCACCACGATGAGCGGACGTCCGGCCGTGGTGCGCCCCCACACCGTCAGCACGGCCACCCTGCCGTCGAAGGCCGGGCGTGGCCACCGTCGTGACGCTGCGAGGACCTGCCGAACCTCGCTGGGTTCGATGCCGATCAGGTGAGCGATCGCCCAATCAGGCCACTCGAAACCCATGAGTCCATAATACGCACGTAGTAACACCCTGGGAACGCGCTGTGGATTTCCGTGTGTAGGTTGCGCTGAATGCTGACCATCAGTCGCCTCGTCGCCGATCCCGCGCTCGGGCTGCGCGTGGTGACGCCCGAGCTCGCGGACCGGCTCGGCGCCGAGATCCGCTGGCTGCACACCACCGAGCTGCCCGACCCGTCGCCCTACGTGCGGGCCGGTGAGCTCGTGCTGACCAACGGGCTCTGGTACGCACAGATCACCGCCGAACGCTTCGTCGACGCGGTGGCGCGGGCGGGCGCGGCGGGGCTGGTGTTCGGGCTGACGGCGCAGAGGCCGACACTGCCCGCGGAGCTGGTGACGCTGTGCCTGGAGCGCGGCCTGCCGCTGGTCGAGTTGTGTATCGGCGTTCCGTTCGCCGCGCTCACCCGTGCCGCGGCCCGCATCCAGAACGAGGTGCTCCAGGCCGAGCTCACCGCGACGGTGCGCCGCGGTGACGCCCTGGCGAGCGCGTTGTCGCGGGGCAGCGGCGCGGCCGGGGTGCTCGAGATCCTGCGGGGTGACACCGAATTGCCGCTGCTGGTGGTCGACCGGCGTGGTCGCTGTCTGGCCGCCATCGGGTGCGAGCCGGACGGCGAGCAGATCCGGCTGGCCGCCGCCGCGCTCAACCGCACCCCGCCACCGCTCGAGGTGGATCTGCGCGGGGCGGGCCCGTCGGCGCTGTATCTCGTCGAGGGCGCGATGGGCGAGGTCGACGCCGGGTTGTACTGCCTGGAACCGGCCTCGGCGCTGACCGCCGCCGACCGGGAGGCGCTGGATCAGGCCGCGCGTTTCCTGAGCCTCGAGGTGGCCAAACAGCAGGCGGTGCAGGCCATCGAGGCACGCTTCGCGACCGAGCTGCTGGAGATGATCCTGTCCGGTCCCGCCCGCCTCGGTGCGGTGAGTCAGCGATTACGCGCCTACGGTGTGCCGCCGGACGGGCAGCTGGCGGTGTTCGCGCTGGCGCCGGGCGAGGCGACACCGCTCGACGACGTGGCCGACGCGACCGGCGCTCTCTTCGCCACGCACGGCATCCCGGTGTTCACCGCGGCGGGCAGCCGGGATGTGGTCGCGGTGTGTCCGTGGGAGCGCGGCGCCGCGGAGCTGTCCCGCTTCACCCGGTCGCTCCCGGCCGACATCGCCCGCCGCGCCGGCGCCGCCCGGATCGTGATCGGTCTCGGTGACATCGCGACCACCGCCGCCGACCTGCGCGATCCGCTGGTCCGCGCCAGGGAGGTCTGTGAGGTGCTGCGCGCCCAGAACGGCTCCGACACCGCGACTTTCGCCGACATCGCCACCCACCGCATGCTGCTCGGGCTGCTCGACGCCGAGGTGCTCGCCCGGTTCGCCGATCAGGTGCTCGGCGCGGTCCGCGCCCACGATGCCCGCACCGGCGCCGAACTCGAACACACCCTGCGCGTGTTCCTCGCCAACGACGGTCAGTGGGGCGTCACCGCGGCCGCGTTGCACGTGCACGTCAACACGTTGCGCAACCGGATGGGCCGGATCGCCGAGCTGACCGGTCGCGATGTCAACCGGCTCGACGACCTCGTCGACCTGTTCCTCGCCTCGTCCACGCGGGAGCGCGCCGCGCGCGGGTGAACCCGCTTCAGTGCGGGTAGACCGCCGCGTCGATGTCGTAGGCGGGAAGTGGACGCACCGGCGTCGCCGGGTCGGCGCGTGTCCAGTCCGCGACGTCGCGGCAGCGCGCGAAGGTCACATCGCCGCGGTCGCGCGCATGCTCGATCAGCCTGCGCAGCACCATCATCCGGCTCGGCCGACCCGTGAGGAACGGATGCATGCACAGGTTGAACAGGCAGCCGTAGTGCCGCATCCCGTCGAGTTCGGCGCGCCACATCCGCTCGACCTTGTCCGGTTCCTCGATGACCGATCCGATCCGCGGTTCCGGCAGGAACGCGTACTGCTCCCAGTCGTCGAGTGACCAGTGCACCGGCAGCTCGACCACCGGCTCGCCCACGCCGGGCACCAGGTACGGCCGGTCGTCACCCATCAGCGAGGAGTCGTAGGTCAGCCCGTATTCGGCCACCAGGGACAGTGTTTCGTGGCTCGCGCTCCACATCGCGGCCCGATGCCCGCTGATCGTGATGCCCTGCGCGGCGAAAACCTCCAGTGCCCGAACGAAATCCGCGCGTTCGGCGCCGGGCGGCAGCGAGGTCGGCGCGCGGTGGCTGTAGGAATGGTGGGCCACCTCGTGTCCGCGCTCCACGATCGAGGCGGCCAGGCCGGGACGCTGTTCGGCGACCCAGCCCGGCACGAAGAACGTCGCGGGAACGGCCATCTCGTCGAGGAGGTCGAGGATGCGCGGCACCCCGACATCGGGTCCGTACGACTGGTGCGACATGACCATCGGATTCCTGGCGTAGCGCCCGCCCTCGGCGAGGACGGGGGTCTCCGCGTCCACGTCGAAGGTCAGGGTCGCCACCGCCGCGGCGCCGCGCGTCCAGGTCATCGCCGTGCGCGCCACGCCGCGGTGGTGTCCAGATTCGCCATGGGATGCAGCATCTCACGGTGGAACGGTTCCAGCGGCACCCCGGTCTCGACCCGGCGGGGCAGGTCGGGGTTGGCCAGCGCGCCGGTGCCCAGCGAGAGCAGGTCGGCGTGTCCGCCGGTGAGGACGTCGGCGGCCTGGGGCAGCGCGTGCATGCCGCCGTTGGCGATGACCGGCCTGCCGGACACCTCGCGGGCCAGCTGGGTGATGGTCGTGCCGTCGGCCAGCCGTGCCGTCTCCAGGAAGTTTCGGCCCTCGCTGGCGATGTGCAGGTAGCTGGCGTCGGTGAGCGCGCCGAAGATCACCCGCGCGTCGGCTTCGGCACCGGGCCAGCGGTAGGTGAAGTCGTTGACCTTCGTCTGCGAAAGCCGAACGCCCACCGGCAGCTCGCCGACCGCGGCGCGCACCGCCGCCAGTACCCGCGCGGTCAGCCGGATCCGGTCGGCCACCGGGCCGCCGTACTCGTCGGTGCGCTGGTTGGTGTAGTCGGTGAGGAACTGGTCGAGCAGATAGCCGTTGGCGGCGTGGATCTCGACACCGTCGAACCCCGCCCGCTGTGCGTTCACCGCGGCGGCGGCGAACCCGGCGACCACCGCGTCGATGTCGGCCGCGGTCATCTCCGCCGGCGCGGCCCAGGCCCCGCCGGCGCCGCCGTAGTCCGCCATCATCTGCCCGGGCGGCGCCACCGCCGAGGGGCCGATGGTGCCGAAACCGTAGTGATTGCCCTGGGAGATCGCGCCGGCGTGCATGAGCTGGGCGAAGATCGGCGCGCCCGCGGCGTGCACGCCGTCGACGACCGCGCGCCAGCCCGCGACATGGTCGTCGGTGACGAGCCCGGGCTGGTTCAGGTAGCCCTGGCTGTGGGTGGCGTCCGGGTAGATGCCCTCGGTGAGGATCAGGCCGAAGCCGCCCTCGGCGTATTCGCGGTAGTACCCGGCCATCTGGTCGGTGGGGGTGCCGTCCGGGGTCGCCGAGATCCGGGTCATCGGGGCGACGGCGAAGCGGTTGCGCAGCCGCAGGGTGCCCAGGTCGAACGCGGCGAGAGCGGGGTGGGCGAGGTCGGTGGTGGTCATCGGTGGTTCTCCTCGGTGGTCTGGACGGTCAGGGTCAGCGGGCTCGGTCCGGTCCCGTTGATGACGTTGTGGTCCTGGGGGCAGGCGGAGACGACGAGCAGGCAGTCCAGTTCGGCGCGGAAGGTGATCGCGTCGCCCGGGCGGGTGGCGGCGGGCAGCCAGGTCAGGTTCGCGTCGGCGCCGACGGGGATGCGCATGAACACGTTGATCGGCTGCGGGATGTGCGCCGGGGCCGGGTGCCCGTGCTCGGCCAGCGCCGTGATCAGGTTCTCGGCGCAGCTGGCGTGGTGCGGATCACCGTATGCCGCATAGCGTTCCGGGTCGCAGGCGGCGATCAGCATGTCGTGGGTGCCCGGCGAGGTGTCGGCCAGGTAGGTCAGGATGGGGCGGCGCCGGTTCGTCACGAACGCCTCGCCCAGCGCCGGGAACAGGCGGCTGGTGTGGGTGCGGGTGTGCGCGGCGCTGTGGTATTCGGTGAGATCGGTGGCGTGGTAGGCGAACACGTCGCCGACCTGCCCGCCCGCGACGTCGGTGATCCGGACGGTGTCGCCGGCGCGCAGCAGCACCGACCTGGCCTGCCTGGCCGGTATCGTCACCGGCTCGGTGTAGCTCGCTGTCATGCCGTTCAGTCAACCGGTCGGCGCTGCCCCTCGCCATGGATGTATGCACACTCTCTTCGGACCTGAATGGATGTTTCTACATGGTTGATGTCGGGTGTGGGCGATAACGTTCGAGGGGCCCCTACTCGATGACGCCAGGAGTTCCGATGACCACTGCGATCGAGCTGGCGCGCGCCGTCGCCACCGGCGAGACGACTGCCGCCGAGCTCTCTGAGGACGCTCTATCGAGTGCGCGGCAACCGGATTCGTCCTCGGTGATGATCACGGTGACCGCCGATCGGGCCCGCAGGCAGGCCGAGGCCAGTGATCGGCGCGCGCGCCGCGGTGTCCGTCTCGGCGTGCTCGATGGTGTGCCGATCGTGTGGAAGGACCTGTTCGACGTCCAGGGCACCGTCACCACGCTCGGCTCGGCCAGTCACCAGTACGACGAACCGGCCGCTGTCGACAGTGCTCTGGTGCGCCGGGCGCACGACGGCGGTCTGGTCACCCTCGGCAAGACCACGCTCAGCGAATTCGCGTTCTCGGGCCTCGGTGTCAATCCGCGCTTCGGCACGCCGGCCAACCCCCTCGACCCCGCCGTCGTGCCCGGCGGCTCGTCCTCGGGATCGGCGGTCGCGGTGGCGAGCGGCCTCGTGCGGCTCGCCGTCGGCACCGACACCTCCGGCTCGGTCCGGGTACCCGCCGCGCTCTGCGGCATCGTCGGATTCCGTTCCAGCCCAGGGCGATACGGCCCGCACGACTTCGCCCCGCTGTCCCCGACTCTCGACAGCGTCGGCCTGTTCGCGACCACCGTGGCCGATATCGCCGCCCTCGACAGCGTGCTCCGTCCGGCCGGCTCGGCCCGTCCTCGCCCGGCGCCACGGCCCGTGTTCGTCGTGCCCGCCGGGGAATGGACCGAGGACCTCGCCCCGTCGGTGGCCGAGGCCTTCGCCGCCGCCGTCGCCCGTCTGCGCGCCGCGGGCGCCGAGATCGAGACCCGTGTTCTCCCGTCGCTGGGCGCGGCCCAGGACCTGATGGACACCCACGGCACGATCGTCGGCGCCGAGGCCTACCGCCTGCACGGCCACCGCCTGACCTCAACCCTCCCGATCGACGAGGCGACGCGCCGCCGCCTCACGGCCAACGCCCACACCCCCGACACCATCGCCCCCGTCTACACCGCGATGTCCGACCTGCGTGTCGCCTTCGCCGCCGACCTCGCCGGCGCGACCCTGCTCTGCCCGACCGTCCGCCACCCACCCCCACGCCTGCCCGACCTCCACGCCGACCCCACCCACTACGACACGGCCAACGCCATCCTGCTCCGTACCACCATGCTCCTGAGCTACCTCTCCACCTGCGGCCTCTCCCTCCCCACTCCCCGTCCCCACACCGCCGTCCTCCTGTCCCTCCCCACCGCCGAAGACCCCACCCTCCTCGCCACCGCCGAGTGGACCGAACGAGCACTGGACACCGCGCACCCTGTGCCATGATCGCTCGTGGTCGACCTCTGGTCGCCGAGTATCCGAGACACCATCACTGCGCGCGGCGAGGAGTTCGAGATGACCCGGTCCGAGCAATCGGCGAGGCGCGTTCGGGCCGATATCCGGTGAGCGACGAGGTCGGGCGGGGGTTGTCGGCGGGGGAGCGGTGGTTCTGGTTGATCGATCAGTTGTCGCCCGCGAACTGTGTGATGCGGGTGCGCGTGCGCGGGGCGATCGGGGGGTACGGGCTCGAGGACGGGGCCGCGGCGCTGGTCGCGGAGTTTCCGTTGTTGCGGGCGGTGGTGGTGCCGGGACCGCGGTTCGCGCGGTCCGCCGACCCGCATCTGCCGGTGCTGCATCGGATCGTCGATGATCCGGCGCAGTGGCGACGGGTCTTCGACGAGCAGTTGATCCAGCCGGTGGACATCGGCACGGCGCCGGGACGCATCATCGATCTCGCCTGGCGGCCGGGCACTTCCGAGGAGACGCACGATGTGATCGTGGTGTTCTCGCACGTGTTCGTCGACGGCCGTTCGATGGCGTCGCTGGCCTCCCGGTTGCTCGCCTACACCTTCGGCGCACCTGCGCCAGGTGGATCGCGGCCACCGAGCCCGGCGCCGGACGATCTGATCCCGTCCGAGTACGCCCGCCTCACGCGCTGTCTCCGGGTGAACCTGACCGGGCAGCTCGGCGCGATCGCCCGCCGGGCGCTGGGCGTGCCGGGCACCCCACCGCCGTTGCCGATCCGCCGTACCCGCACGGTGATCCGCACGATCACCGGGGACCGGCTCGCCGCCCTGCGCGCGCGGTGCCGCGCGGAGGACGTCACCGTCAACGCGGCCCTCGTCGCAGCCCTGGCCGCGGCGATGGGCGAGCTGTTCCGGCCGGGCCGTGACGGCACCGCCGGGATCGGCATCCCGGTGGACCTGCGCACCCGCCTGGACCCGCCACCCGACGACGACGAACCCGGCATGTTCACCGGCGTCGTCCCCACCTTCGTTCCGTTCGGCCCGAACCGCCGGATCTGGGACGCGGCTCGCGCCACGAAAGCCCAACTGACTCAGGGCATTACCCGCGGTGCCGACCTCACCGCGCTGGCAGCCATCCGCTACGGCTGCCCCCGCAGCCTCGAATCCGGCAGGCGCACCATCGAACTCATCGACCGCCGCGCACCATGGAACGTCACCCTCAGCAATCTCGGCCGACTGGCCGCCCCGAAAACCCCGGAACCCCTACCCCTCACCGACCTGACCGTCGCCGGCACGAACTCCTGCGCCAGCGCCATGACCGTCGCCGTCGCCACCCTCGACGACACCCTGTCGATCACCTTCTGCTACGTCGACATCATGGTGCCCCACTCCACCGTCACCGCCCTCGCCGACCGCACGCTCGCCGCTTTCCCCGCCGTCAGCTGATCGATCACACCGCGACAACGTCGAGCAGTGGCCCGAGCCCTGTGAACGAGCACAGCGAACTGCTGCGTGATGTGCGGAACGCTACGGGTGATCAGCCGAGGCGGGTGCGGAGGAGGGTGCGGAGGGCGTCGCGGTCGGGTTTGTTGGTGCGGCCGCTGACCGGGATGCGGTCGACGAGGACGATGTCGTCGGGGACGGCGGTGGTGTCGATGAGCTGGGGGAGGCGGGTGCGAAGGCGGTCGGGGAGATCGTCGGCGCCGGGTTCGGCGACCACGGCCAGCACGATGCGTTCGTCGCCGATCTCGTCGGGCAGGCCGACCATGATCGCCTCGCGGACGCCGTCGAGCGCGGTGATGACCGGCTCGTAGAGGCCGGGGTAGATGTTGGTCTTGCCGCGGATCATCATGTCCTTCTTGCGGCCGGTGAGGACCAGCTGATCGCCGTCCCAGCGCGCGAGGTCGCCGGTGTGGATCTCGGCGAGCGGTTCGGCGCCGAGGTAGCCGCGACACAGGTTGGGGCCGGAGAGCACCAGCTCCCCGTCCTCGGCGATCCGGGCGCGCACGCCGGGGACCGGGGCGCCGAGCAGGTCGCCGGTGTGGGTGAGCTTGGCGGCGTGGTTGGTGACGGCGACCGGGAGGATCTCCGTCATGCCGTAGACGGCGAGGAATTCGGTGTAGGGCAACGACTCCCGCGCCCGGCGCAGCAACGCGGCGGTGACCGGCGCCCCGCCGAGCGCGACCTGACGCAGGTACGCGGGCGGGGTGATCGTCCCGGCCTCCAGCGCGTCCAGGGCGACGGCGAGATCCGCGGGGGTGTAGAAGGCGTGCGTGGCGGTGCGCAGGGACGCGGTGAACCGCACCGGGTCGATGTGCGTGCCGAAACGCGGATAACGTGGCATGGCCCACCGGGCGCCGGCCATCAGGGCTGGCAGTCCCATCATGAGCTGCTCGGTGTGCAGGAACGCGCCGGGGGCGAGACTGGTCCGCCCGCCCATCGCGGCCAACCCGGCGCTTAGCGAAGCACGCGTGTGCACAACGGCTTTCGGCTCGTCGGTGGTGCCGGAGGTGAACACGATCAACGCCGGGGCTTCGGGATCGGCGGGTACCGCGGGGGCGCGCTCGGCCGCACCGGTGAAGCGCCGCAACGGAATCGACCGCAGCGGTGTCCCCGGCAGCCAGGCCCCGCTGTGGATGTGGCGGACGTCGAGCGAACCGAACCGGGGCAGGCTCAGACCGCGCCTGCGGCCGAATCCGGCCAGCGGGCCGCTCACCGCGTAGAGCAGCGATTCGGTTGCCGCCCAAGTGGCTTCGACGAGGCCGACCCGCCGTTCGAACAGTTCCGGCCCCACACCGGGATCGACGAACACGATGGCCCCACCCGCCGCGATCACCCCGAAGACCAGGGTCACCGACGCCACGCTCGGCCGGATCGAGAACAGCATCCGGTCACCGGGCCGGAACCCGGCCGCGCCGAGATTGGCGGCCACCCGCTCGACGGTGTCGACCAGCTCGCGATAGGTGAGCGCGCGTGCGCCGACCGCGCCGAGGGCCGAGGCGTCGGGGATGCGGTCGGCCTGCATGGCCAGGTGGTCGAGGAAGTCGGCGGTCATCGGATGTCGACGATGTCGGGCCGGTAGCGGTGGTCGGCGTACCAGGCCAGTGTCTTGCGGATACCCCAGGCGCGCACCCGCCGGTTCGAGCCGAAAACCCGGACGTCGCGGCGCAATCCGTACTCGGTGGTGATGGTGCGCACCGCGTTCACGAGCGCGCGGTCCTCGTGCAGGTCCTCGATCGCGGTCCGCGGGAATCCGCCCGCGGCCAGATACAGCTCGGCGGTGATGGCCATATTGCAGCCGGGCGTCATCACATAGGGGCCCAGATATTTCGGGTCGCGGTTGCCCGAGCGCACCTTGCCGAAGGTCGAGGCCACCTCCAGGGCCACCCGGATGATCACCCGGTCGCGCCACGAAACCCCCTCGTCCGTGCGGGGAATCAACTGTCCGCTCACCAGCCGCAATCCCGACGCGAAGGCCACCTTGATGCGCTCGGTCCAGTCCGGTGCGGGCAGGCAGTCGGCGTCGGTCCGGGCCAGCAGGGTCGCGCCGCGCTCGATCGCGTACCGCATGCCGGTGTCGGCGGCGGCGCCGGTGCCCTTCTGCTGTTCGGAGATCACCTCGATCGGGGGCACGGGATGCGCCGCGGCGAACGCGCGCACGATCTCGACGGTGCGATCGGTGGAGTTGTTGTCGACCACCACCACGGTGAAGGCGGTATCACCTTGTGCCGCTATCGCTTCCAGTGTCGCACCGATGCCGCGTTCTTCGTCGAAGGCGGGAATCACCACCCACAGCCCGCTCACAGATCCTCCAGCAGCGGGTCGAGGCCGCCGAGTTCGGTGACCCACGCGTGGAAACGATCCAGCCCCTCGGCGAACGTGACGGTCGGCCGGTAGCCGAGTTCGCGTTCGGCGCGGGAGATGTCGTAGGTCGCCGAGCGGGTGACCAGCGCGACCGCGTACCGCGAGAGCGGGGGCGTCCACCGCCGCGCGATCGCGGGAATCCGCCACACCGCTTCGATCGCCGCCACCGCGCCGCCGAGGACCGGCGCGGGCAGGGTGACGCTCGGCGCGGGCAGCGCGAATCGGTGTGCCACTGCCGTCAAGGTCGGCCAGACCTCGATCGGCTCGGCATCGGCGACGAAATACGCTCGGCCGCCGATGTTCTCGGCATCCAATGCCAGCGCCACGGCCTGCACGAGATGGTCGATGTAGCACAGCGAGGCCCGCACGTCCTTGCCGCCGGACAGGTCGGGCAGTCGTCCGGCCCGCAGCTTCGCCAGCAGTTGCACCACCGGGCCGTGCCGGTCACCCGGCCCCCACACGGCTCTCGGCCGCAGCGAGCAGGTGGTGAACTCCGGCGTATCGGCGGTGAGCACGAGTTGCTCCGCGATCGCCTTCGTCTCGCAGTAACTGTTGAGGAATCGCGCCGGATAGGGCTCGGTCTCATCGATACCGATCCGATCGCCGCCCTCGGGCGCCATCAAGGCGCTCGGGCTGCCGATGAAGACGAAGCGCCGTACCCCGGCCGCCGCGGCCTCCTGCATGAGGCGGTCCGTTCCGGCGACATTGACCGCGAAGAAGTCCGCGGGTCGCCCGAATTCCCCGAGCAGGGCCGCCGCGTGCACCACCGCCGTCGTGCCGGCGACCGCCGCGGCCAACGCGCCCGCGTCGGCGAGGTCGGCCACCGCGACCTCGGCGTCGGCCGGAGCCGAGGCGGCGTCGCGAACCATCGCCCTGACCGGGACCCCGCGCGCCAGCAACCCCTCGACGATCGCCCCGCCGACGAACCCGCTCGCCCCTGTCACCAGCACTGTCATCGCGTCAGCCTAGGACAGTGGCCGAGCCGTATGGCGGTTCATCGCGACTCCTCACCGAGGGTCTTCCACCAGGTCGCGCCGAGCAGCATCGTCATCACCGCGGCCCGGCCCGGCGCGATCCCGCGCTCGGCGGCCACCCGGCGGGCCGCCGGAATCTGGGCCGCGTGTACGCCGACGCTGAGCACCACGTCGATCCAGAACGCCACCCGCAGCAGCCGCGAGCGGAACGGCCGGACGAGGCCGAGGAGCAGGAAGGCCCACCCGAACACCGGGATCGACCGCAGCGCGAGCACGGTGCCCCGGCTCGGGGCCGGTGCGCGATGCCTGGGCTGCTCCTGGCGGGGCGCGTCGACCGTCCAGACCCGCCCGTTCTCGCCCCTGTCGGGCACCGCGTGCATGGCCATCACCGCACCTCAGGGCCGCGATAGGTGACCGCGGCGGCGGTGGGCCCGCCGTCGGCGGCGACGAACAGCAGTGGCCGGTCGGTGCGTCCGGCCTCGCGCGCGGCCACGTAGGCGGCGGTGAGCGCGGACGTGTGGGCGTCACCGGCGAAGTCGTCGGTGACCACGGTGTCGATGCCGAGTTCGGCGGCGAGCTGCCCGGCGTATTCGGGTGTCGGCTTGCCGCACACCAGCACCACCTGTTCGGGGTCGAGGTGGTCGGCGGCCAGTGCTTCCCTGGCGGCGGCGGCCGCGTGCTCGACGAGTTCCGGTGTGCTGGTGCCGAGTTCGAGCGTCAGCGCCGACCGTCCGGTGGCGCCCATGGCCGACAGCGTCACATAGCCCTGCGGATCGGGCAGCGCGTCACCGGCGCTCACGTGCACCGCGCCGAAACCCGGTGCGGTGGGGTGATTCTCGAGCACGAGCGCCGCGCCGACGGGTTCGAACGCGAACTCGGCGTCCGCCGCGCCTGACGGATGCGCGTCACCGGAGACCACGACGACGTGGCCCGCGGGCAGGTCGGCCAGTAGTGAGGTGGCGACCCCGACCGCGTTGACGAGTCCACACGCGCCGTTCATCAGGTCGAACGACAGGCACGGTACGTCCCCCGGCCGGTATTCCAGGCCGATTCCGGCGGCCTGCTGGATGAGCGCGGCCACCGCCGGTTCGACGAGGTTCGCGTCGCGGTACACGCCCACATTGATCAGCGCGTCGACCTGTTCCGGCCGACAGCCCGCGCCGGTGAGCGCCGCCTTGGCCGCGTCCGCCGCCTGGCCGACGGAGCTGACCCCGCCGGTCTGTGTCACGGCCGAAGAAATGATGATTCCCATACTGTCCTATACCCGAAGATCGCCGATTGTCACCGACAGGAACCCGGCGACCACCCCGGAGGCGGCCGGAACGAGCAGCACTTTGGACCCCGGTGCGATGAGTCCCCGGCGCAGTGCGTCGTGCAGCACCACGAAGTGCGAGGTCGAGGCGGTATTGCCGTACTTGTCCAGTACCGCGAGTTTGGGCGGCATCAGCGAGTCGAACTCGCGCTCGGCGATCTTGTCGATCAGTTCGACCGCCGGCCCGCTGAACTGGTGGTGGATCAGGTAGTCGTAGCCCTCCTCGGCGAAGCTCGAGCCCCGCTCGGTGAGGAACTCGCGCTGCCGCGAGGTCCACAGCAGGTACCTGGACTCGTTGTGCATCGCGCGGTTGTCGGTGTAGAGCGCGACGCCGGGGCCCTGATCGCTGGGCATACCGAGGCACAGTTTCGCGAAGGCGGCGCTGGTGTTGAGTTCCACGTAGTCCAAGCCGGGACCGTCGGTGCCGTCGAGCAGCACCGCCGCGCCCGCGTCACCGACGGTGAGCGAGGCGAACTGCGGGTCGTACTTCTGCGAGATCTCGCGCACGGCGGTATCGGAGATCGGGGTGATGCACTCGCCGGAGACCACCAGCCCGCGGCGGACGGCTCCGGCGCGAATCATCCTGTCCAGCAGCAGGACTCCGGTCAGCATGCCAGCGCACGCGTTCGACACGTCGAAGTGGATCGCGCGCGTGGCGCCGAGGGTGTTGCGCAGCATCAGGGCGAAGGACGGTTCGAAGCAGAAGTCCTCGCCGCGGGTGCGGGTGATCGAGCAGGAGATGATCACGTCCAGGTCGGCGGCCTCGTAGCGGGAGTTCGCCAGTGCCGAGCGGGCGGCGGCGAGGGCGATGGTGAACGAGTCCTCCTCCGCGCCCTCGGCGTCGCGGCCGCGCACCCGCCGGGCGACCACCCCGCTGACCTTCTCCAGGTCGAGTGGCGCGTCGACGGCCAACCGGCTCATCAGTTCCGCCGTGGTCACTTCGCGGGTCGGCAGATACGCGCCGACAGCTTCGATTGTGGATCTCACCATGTGCCAGTTCACTTCCCCGGATATCGCGCGTGATGCGAAGTCCTCCATCCGCGCATCTCGCCGATCCTAGTCACAGACCTTCACTATTCGGTCACGCTCGACTAGATTCTGCCGGGGTGTGGAGCGCTGCCCGACGCCATGAACTCACCCTACTAGCCGCAGGCCAGCCCTGGTTGCCGGGAGTTCTGCTTCTCGGCCGGGTCGCGCGCCCCATTCGCAAGGTCCCCAAGCTCGGCTGGTTCGTCGCCGATCCGCTGGTCGCGCGGCAGATCTACAACGACAGCGCGCACTTCAGCATCGTCTCCGAAGGCGCGGCCGGGCACTGGTGGGCGCAGGTCATCGGGGACTGGGTGGAGGACCTTTTCGAGGGGCCTGGACACACCGAACTGCGGGCCAAGGTCCGCGATCTGTTCACCCTCGCGCACACCGATGCCCTGGTCGAGCGGGTGATCGGGCCGGACCTGCGCGATCTGCGGGCCCGGCTGGCCGCCGGCGAGACCGTCGACATCGCCGCGCGTGCCCAGATCCTGGTCGGTCGCAGTGTCTCGGACCTGGTCGGCATGCGTCCCGAGGACATCGCCGCGGCCATCGGCGGCGATCCCACCGGGGACACCGACGCCCTGTTCCTGCGGCTGTTCCACCATGTCGAGGAACTGGTCAACCTCGGTTTCGGCACCATGGCATCGACCACGCTCGACCCGGTCGCGGTGGCGCGGGCCAGGGAACTGGCCAGCCGACTCGCTGTCAATGTCCCTACCGCCTACGAGCGGGCCGATCCCGATACGACGCTGGGCCGCTGCCGGGAACTCGGGCTCGAGGTCCAGCACGCCGCCGGGCTGGCGATCCTGATGGCGGTCGCCGGCACCGACACCCTGGCCAGCGCCATGACCAGGATGGTCGCGATCATGCACGACACCGGGCAGCACCGCGCGCTGATCGCCGCGCCGGACCGGATGCCCGACGCGGTGCGCGAGATCCTGCGCGTCACCAGCCCCGCCTACCTGGTCGGCCGGTCGGTCACGGCCGATGTCACCGTCGCCGGGCGCGCACTGCGCGCGGGCGAGCACGTCAAGATCCTCACCTGGACCATCAACAACGCGGTCGGGGAATTCGACATCGCGCGCGACTACGTGCCGGAGACCCGTCAGCTCTGGTTCGGCGGCGGCCGTCACCTGTGCCTCGGCGCGCAGCTCGTGCACTCCGAACTCACCGCGCTGCTCACCGCACTCACGGCGGACGGGCGGCCCTGGGAGATCGTCGAGCGGCGCTACCGCCGCAAGGTCTTCATCCCCACCTACGAGACCCTGCGGATCCGGCTCACGCGCTGACGCTCACCGCACCAGCTGGAGCCGGCGTGCGAGATCCGAGGCGAAGACCCGCTCCGGATCGACCCGATCGCGCACCCGCCGCCATTCGTCGAGGCGCGGGTACATGGCGGCGATCATCTCCGGCGTGGTGCGCGAGTCCTTCGCGAAGTACAGGCGCCCACCCGCCGCGAGGACCCGCTCGTCGAGCCGGGTGCAGAACCGGTCCAGCCCCGGCGTCAGCGCGAAGTCCAGACTCAGCATGTACCCGGGATGCGGCCACGACAGCGGCGCGCGATTCCCGGGGCCCATGCGCTTGAAGACGTTCAGGAACGAGTGGTGCCCGGACTCGGCGATGGCCCGCACCGCGGCCGCGAGCTGCTGCTCCGCGCCGAACGGCATGGAGAACTGATACTGCAGAAAGCCCCGCTTGCCGTAGGCACGATTCCACTCCCCGAGCAGGTCCAGCGGGTGATAGAACTGCGTCAGATTCTGGATGCGCCCACGGGCCCGGCGCGGGAACAGCCGGTACGCGGCCTCGGCCGCGATCCGCGTGGTGACGCTGTTGACCATCCCGTTCGGGAAGATGTCGGGCACCGTGAACAATTGCGGCGCATCGAAATTCAGCGGCCTGCTCCGCAGTTTCGGCGGCAACTGATCGAGCGTCGCCAGTGATCCGCGACTGAATCCGGCGCGGCCGAGCGAGGGTCCGGTGGAGATGGTGTCCGGGACCGACATCGAGTAGTCGTAGCCGTCGTCGGACCCGCCGGTGAGCAGCTCCATCGTCTCGTCGAGGTCGCGGGTGCGGTCGTTGTCGACGAGGAAGTACGCGGTCTCGGTGTGCTTCAACCGGATTCGGGCGCCGGTGATGATGCCGGTCAAGCCCATGCCGCCGACCGTCGCCCAGAACAGGTCGGCCTCGGCGCCCTCCGGCGTGAGCGTGCGCACCGTTCCGTCGGCGGTGAGCAGGTCCAGCGACACCACGTGATTGCCGAAGCTGCCCTGCGAATGATGGTTCTTACCATGGATATCGGAGGCGATCGCCCCGCCGACGGTCACCTGCCGCGTTCCCGGCAGCACCGGAACCCACAGTCCGTGCGGCAGCGCGTGGCGCATGAGCGCATCCAGGCTGACGCCGGCGTCGACGTCGACGATTCCGCTGTCCGGATCGATCCGGTGGATGCGGTCGAGCGCGGTCATGTCGACCACCACGCCGCCGCCGTTCTGCGCGGGGTCGCCGTAACTGCGGCCGAGTCCGCGCGCGATCACCCCGCGTGGCCCCGCGGTGCGCACCCGCTCGGCGATCGCCGCGACGTCCGGCGTGCACACCACCTCCGCGACGGTGGGCGCCGTGCGTCCCCACCCGCTCAGCGCCCGTCGCGAACCCGTCTCATACCCCTGCGTGAAAGTCACAGGAGCACACGCTAAAACGGCTTCCTGAGGACACGCTGAGCGGCAATCGAGCAGGTCGGCGGTCCAGTGGCCGGGGTTCGCGCGTGGTCGCCCGCGACGGTGGTGTGCCGGTCAGCGGTCCAGCGGTCGGGGATTCGCGCGTGGTCGCCCGCGGCGGTCAGCGGTCGGCGGGCGTGGTGAGGCGGGCGGACGGTTCGTCGTCACCGGCGCCGGTGCGGCGAGTGGGCGCCGGCTCGGTGAGTGTGCCGTCGCGAACGGTGGCGATGCGGGTGGCGACGGCTTCCAGTAGTGGCTGGTCGTGGGTGATGAAGAGGATGGCGAACTCGGGGAGGCGGGAACGCAGGAGGTGGACCAGGTTGGCGGTGGTGGCGGCGTCGAGCATGGCGGTGGGTTCGTCGAGGATGAGGTAGCGGGGGGACTGGGCGAGAGCTCTTGCCACGCAGGCGCGTTGGAGCTGGCCGTCGCTGAGGGCGTGCGGGCGGCGGTCGAGGAGGTCGGGAGTGAGGCCGATCGCGGTGGTGAGGGCCGCCAGGTCCGGCGGGGGTGTGCGGCGGATCTTCGTGGGTTCGGTGATGATCTCGGTGAGGGTGAAGTTCGGGTTGGTCGCCGCGCGCGGGTTCTGGAAGACCATGGCGATCTCGCCGCGTGCTCGTCGCGGTGACCTGCCGTCGACGGTGACCCGGCCCGCGGTCGGGGCGAGCAGTCCGGCGAGGGTGCGTGCCAGGGTGGTCTTGCCCGACCCCGAATCGCCGGTGATCCCGACGATCTCACCGGGTGCCACCCGCAGGTCGACACCGGTGAGCACCGGGGTGCCGGCCCGATAGCCCGTGGTCACGGCCTCGGCGATGAGCATCAGGACCTCGCTCGGCGGATCAGGCGCTGGTCCTCGCGGAGCAGTGCGGTGGGTCCGCCCGCGTACGGGCAGTCCTCGGACAGGTTGGTGAGGGCGCGCGGTGGGTGCGGCAGCGGGGTCAGCCCACGTTCGGGGAGGGCGGCGAGCAGGTCACCGGTGTAGTCGTGCCAGGGGTCGGCGAGCACCTGGCCCGCGGGGCCCACCTCCATCAGTCGCGAGGCGTACATGATGGCGAGGGTGTCGGCGATCCCGGCGCGCAGCAGATGACTCACATCGTGGGTGATCAGCAGGACCGCCGCGCCGCTGTCGGCGCAGTCGCGCAGCAGCTCGCCGATCTGATCGGTGCGCGCCCGGTCCAGTCCCGAGGTGGGTTCGTCGGCGACGATCACTTCGGGATCCCCGGCCAGCGCCGCCGCCACCGCCGCCCGCTGCGCCATCCCGCCCGAGAGTTCGTGTGGGTAGAGCGTCAGCGCGGAGGCGGGCAGTCCGGCCCTGGCCACCAGTTCTTCGGGAGAGTGCTCGGTGCCGAGCGCCGCGATGGTCTCCGCCAGCTGTGAGCCGATGGTGCGCACGGGCGTGAAATGGGTGCCGGGCGACTGCGGGATCAGCGCGATGTGCCGCCCACGGAACCGTTCGGCAGTCGTTCCGGGCCGTCGTGCGTGGCCGACGGGCACCGTGATGCCAAGTGCCGTGCCTTCGGGATCCGCGCCACCGTGGGATTCGACCCGCGCGGTGTGGCCGTGCCGCGCACCCCCGTGCCGCTCGCCCCTCGCGGGTTCGACACGGTGCGCGCGCGGGGCGGCGGCATCCTGCGCCGCACCGGTACCCCGGCGGCCGGTCCATCGTCCCCGTCCGAGAGTCCAGCGCCGAGAAGGGGATTCGTGAAGGACATCCAGCACATCGATCGACCGCCCGTCGACGTGCAGCCGCACCGACCCGCTGACCACGGCCTCGGGTGGCAGCACGCCGAGCACCGCACTCGCCACGATCGACTTCCCGCAGCCGGATTCGCCGACCAGCGCGGTGATCGAGCCCGCGGGCACGTCGAGCGAGACCTCGGTCGCGGCGTGTACGACCGCGTTGCCGCGCACCGGGATTCGGACGGTGAGCGAGTCGATGGTGAGGCTCATCGGGGCATCCTCGACGGTTTGGGCGGGAGCAGGACCCCGCGCAGTGACGATCCGGCGACGGCGACCGCCACGGTGGTGAGCACCAGGAACCCGGCCGGGAACACCAGCGTCCACCAGCCGCCGAGCAGCAGCGAGGTGCGCGCCTCCGCGAGCAGGGTGCCCAGGCTCGGTTCGTGCGGTGGCAGGCCGAAGCCGAGGAACGACAGCGTCGACTCGTGCCAGATCGCGTGCGGCAGCAGCAGGACCACCGCGATCAGCGCCTGCGGCGCCACCGCGGGCAGCAGATGCCGCACCAGGAGATGCCGCCGGCCCGCCCCGGCGAGCACCGCGGCCGCCACGTACTCGCGTTCGCGCAGACTCAGGCTCTCCGCGCGCACGATCCGCGCCACCTGCACCCAGTGCGTGAGCCCGATCGAGAGCACCACGGCGAGGGTGTTGCCGCGGAACAGCGCCACGATCACGATCCCGAGCAGCAGGTGCGGCAGCGCGTTCGCGGTGTCGGCGAACCGCATGACCACCCGGTCGATCCACCCACCGGCCAGCGCCGACACCGCGCCGACCAGCACGCCGAGCGCTGTCGACACCGCCGCCGCGCACGCCGCCACCAGCAGCGAGGTGCGCAGTGCCGCCGCGATCCGGGGGAACAGCGACCGGCCCGCGGAGTCGGTGCCGAACCACCACTGCCCAGACGGTGCCTGCCTGGCCGCGGCGAAATCGGTGAGCCGATCGTCGACCCCGCCCAGCCACGGCACCAGCACCGCGTACAGCACCACCGCGCCGAGGACCGCCAGCGCGAGGGACAACCGCCGCTCAGCCATCGGCCCGCACCCGTGGATCGAGCACGACGACGGCGATGTCGGCGAGCAGCGAACCGAGCATGACCGCGCAGGTCGTGCCGACGGTGAGTACCGCCAGCAGCGCCATGTCGAGATCCTTCGCCGATTGCACGAACGCGCCGGCCACGCCGGGCCAGGAGAAGATCTCCTCCACCAGCACCGCCCCGACGACGACCTCCGGCAGCCGGACGCCGAGGATGGTGACGAACGGCGCCAGCGAGGTCGGCAGGAGATGCCTGCGCGTGATCGCCGACGTGCCGATGCCGCGCGTCGCGGCGCCCACCACGAAGTCCTCGCCGCGCCGGTCCGATACCGATTCCCGTACCGCCAGCAGCAGCCACGGCACCTGGGAGACCGCGAGCGCGGCGGCGGGCAGCACGAGATGCCGTGCCACCTGGCCGAATCCGGCGTCGGCGCCCGCGTCGGTCAGCCCCGCCGGCGGCAGCCAGCCGAGCCCGACCGCGAACAGCGCGATCGCGCCCAGCGACACCACGAACGGCGGCAGCCCCTGCAGTATCACGCAGGTCGCGGCCACCAGCCGGTCGACCGTGCCGCCGCGATGCATACCCGCCCATACCCCGACGCCGAGCGCGATCGTCACGGCCGCGCCCATGGCGACGACGACGAGCAGGACCGTCCACGGAAGACGTTGGGCGAGCAGCTCACTCACCGGTTGGGCGAAGCTGCGCGAGACGCCGAGGTCGCCGGTGCACAGGTCGGCCAGCCAGTGCCGGTACAGCTGGTACCAGGGCGCGTCGAGACCGAGCTGCTGGGTCAGCAGGGTGCGGTCGGCCGCGCTCGTCGTCTCGTAGCGCGCGCCGAGGTAGCCGACCAGCGGATCGAACGGCGACACGGCGGCCGCCGCGAACAGGGCCGCCGAGACCGCCGCGAGCACGGGGACCAGGGTCAGCAACCGCCGCCGTGTCATCGCCCCGATGCCGCGACCGCGCCAGCGACTGCGTCTCACCGGCGCGTCCACGTCTGCACCGACCACCACGGGCCCCAGGTGACACCGTGGGTGTGTGGCTCGAGAATCGGGCCGGAGGTGGTCCAGGCGCCCTCCTTCACCACATAGGTGTGGTCGAGGTGGACCAGGAACACGTGGCTCGGGTCCTGGGCGTACTCGGCCTGCACGTCGCGGTAGGCGCTCGCCCGAGCGGCCGGATCGGTGGTGCGCCTGGCGGTTTCGAGAAGCACGTCGACGGCGGGATCGCGGTGGCGGCTCGCGTTGTCGTACGGACTGCCCGCGCTCGCGTCGGTCGCGGGCGAGTGCAGGGTGGCATACGCCTGGGTGTCGGGATCGAAGGGCTCGCTGCCGCCGCCGAGCAGAATGCCCGCCTGCTCGATCCGCGGCTCGATCCGATCCCAGGACAGTGCCTCGAGATCGACCTCGACGCCGACCCGCTTGGCATCGGAGGCGAAGGCCATGGCCAGGTCACGGCGCAGGGTGTCGGTGGAGTTGTACATCACCGTGAACCGAGCGCGCACACCGTCTTTCGCGCGGACGCCGTCGGCACCGAGCCGCCAGCCCGCGCCGTCGAGGATCTGTTCAGCCCTGGCCCGGTCGAACGCGAAAGACACGGCCGGATTGTGTGATTCGCCGTAGACCTCCGGGAACGGGGTGTAGGCGGGGCGGCCGTAGCCGCCGAGGATGTTGTCGATCATGGCCTGCCGGTCGACGGCGTGATTGAGCGCGAGCCGCACCGCGGGATCACCGGCCACCGGATCGGCGGCGGGCAGGGACACCCCGCGCCAGTCGGCGGAGGTGTTGGCGTGCACCGTCATCGGCGGGCGCTGGGCGAAGGTCGCGGCGAGCAGGGGCGGCAGGGTGGTGCCGTCGAGTTCGCCGGTGGCCATGCGCTGCGCGCGGGTGTTGTCGTCGGGGACGTAGAGCAGCGTCAGCCGTTTCACGGCGGGCGCTCCGCCCCAGTAGTTCTCGTTCGCCTCGAACACCGCCCGCGTCGGCTCCAGGGTTGCGAGCCGGTAGGGGCCGGTACCGATCGGCGCGGTGTTCAGCGCCGACTCCGCGGCGGGGCCCGGCGTCGCGACCGACTCCGCCGGGACGATGCCGATGAGCAGCTTCGTCGGGAACGCCGCATAGGGATGACGCAGGGTGAAGCGGACCGAGTCCGGCTCGACGGCCTCCACCCGCTCGATCATCGAGAACGAGGAGCGCGCCTCCGAAGCCGACGCGGGGTCGAGGATCGCCCGGTAGGTGGCGACCACGTCCTCGGCGCCGAACGTGGAACCGTCGCTGAAGCGCACGTCCGACCGCAGCGGCGCGGTCCAGACCGTGGCGTCGGCGTTCGGGGCCGGCAGCTCGGTGGCCAGCGACGGCGCGAAACCCGGCATGCCCTCACCGCCGGTGAGCCGCAGCAGACCGTCGTAGACCTTGGCCTCCCCGGCGGCGCCATACCCGGCGATCGGGTTGTATCCGCCCAGCTCGTAGGCGTCGGCGAGGACCAGCGAGTCGGTCTGCCCGGTGGTCGGCGTGGCGCACGACGACAGCGACACAGCCAGCGCGCACGCGGCCCCCACAGCGAACAGCGGCCTGGCGCGGAGCTTCATCTAGCGGTCCCAACTGTTTATCTGAACAGATGGACAGATGATAGACGAGTTGTAAGCTGAGGACGCCATGGGAGAGCCACGCACACTGGACGGATCGCCGGTCGAACTCGGCCGTCGCGCGATCGGTGATGTCGAAATCGCGGCCTGGGCACAGCGATTCGACCTGCTCTCGGATCCGAACCGCCTGGAGATCCTGCTCTGCCTGCACCGCACGCCCGGGATCAGCGTCGGCGAACTGGCCGCCGCCATCGGGCGTACCGAGAACGCGATCTCGCAGGCGTTGCGCGTGCTGCGCCACGAAGGTTGTGTCACGTCGAGCCGGGAAGGCCGGACGGTCACCAACCGCCTGACCGACCCGATCATCCACGACATCCTGCACAGCATCGGCGCCGAACACGGCTGAGCCGCCGTGTTATCCCGAGCCGGGGCGCACGATCATGAGCACGACCACCACGGCCCACAGCAGGTTGTAGATGCCCGCGAGCATCGACAGTGTGCGCAGGCGTTTGCCGTCGTCGGGGTTGTCGAGTGCCGCGCGTTGCAGCGGATGGATCTGCAGGGCGAGCAGGCCGCCCGCGACGGCGGTGAGGATCATCGCCATGGTGATCCAGATTTCGTTCATCCGGCCCTGGACCGTGGCCAGGACGATGCCGACCACCGGAACGATGATCGCGAGTTTCGCGTAGTTGCCGGTGATGCGGTGCATCGCCACCGCGACGGCGCCGCTGCGCACGGATTCGGCCTGTTCCGCCCCGGCGAGCACCGGGGCATAGCGCGGGAACAGGCTCGCGGCGACCGCCGAGCCGCCGACGAAGACGATGCCCGCCAGGACATGTACGGACAGTAAGACGTGTTCCACCCGACCTCCAACCTTCAGCGTGGCTGAAGCCTAACTCGAGCTTCAGTCTGTTTGAAGGTTGGCTGGGTCACGATTCCGGGAATCGCCGGGCGTGGCACCGGTGAAGGCCGCGACGATCGCCGCGCCGACCTGGCGCTGGATGGGATCGGCATCGGGGCCGAACAGCTGGGAATCGACCTGGCTCACCACTTTTCGCGCCTCGCCGAGCAACCGCGTGCCCGCGGGCGTGAGCTCGATCGCCGAGGCCGACCCGGCGCGTGCGGTCCGGTCCTGCACCAGGCCCGCCGCGACCAGAGCCTTCACCGCGGTGTGCACGCTCTGCACGCTGGTACCCGACATCCTGGCCAGCTCGCTGAACGACGCGCCGGACACCCCGTTGATGTGCCCGAGCAAGCCGAGCTTCGCCACCGTGAGCTCCAGCGGCGCCAGCGCCGCCGCCAGTGCCGCCTCGACCCGGCGGCTCAGCGTGATCACCAGGATGGTGGGGCTGATCGCCGGCGGGCCGGGGCGGGTGTTCTCGGTGGTCACCGGATCATTTTCCCGCACGCGCCCGCGCCGGAGCCCATCGGCCGGGGCGCGGGTCGCGCGCGGAATCAGATTCCCGAGCGGATCATCCCCTTGCAGCGCATGAGGAATTCGGCCAGGTAGCCGTCGTGGGGGACACCGGGGCGCAGCCACGTGGTCGGGTTGTCGCCGAGGTAGAGGTTGGTGATGGTCGGCTCGGTCAGCAGGGCGTCGACGAGCTCAGCGCGGGTGGTCATGGCTGTGAGAACGAGCGAATCCCGCAGGGGCGCAATGCCGTCCGTGGGCTGCCAGGGGCCGACCCAGACGCACGGAAAGGCCAGTTCGACCCCGAGCTGCGGCGCGCTCGCCGAGTCGACGAGGTGCACCGCGGGCCGCAGTACCGCGCCGCCGGAGGGCAGTTCGTCGACGATGCTCGCCCCGCCCAGCAGCGGTGTCGCGTTTCCGGCGACCTCGTGCAGGTAGGCGTCGATCGCGGTGACAGTCGGCACCGGCTGCACGGTGAGGAGGGCATCGGGGTGTTCGGCGGGCAGGCTCGGGATCCGGTCGAGCCGTTCGGCCAGTGCCGTGGCCAGCGGCTCCGGATCGCCTTCGACCAGGACCCCCGTGGTGCAGGTGCAAGCCGTGCCACCCAGGTGGCTCACCGAATCGGCGATCACGTCGATGTGTTCACGCCAGTCCACGTCGGCGGTGACCAGGATCTTCGATCGGCCGGGGCCCTGGGTGAGCACGCGCGGGCTCGCGCCGTACTTGTCCACGACATCCTGACCGCCGTACACGATCGCGTAGTCGGCCTCGGCGATGATCACGTCGGCCGCCGCGTAGTCGGTGGGCAGCAGCACGATCGTCTCGGGCGGGAAGCCCGCTGCGCGCAGTGCGCTTACGAGCCGGTACGCGGTGAACGGTTCGCGCGCCGACGGTCGGACGACGACCTTGTAACCCAGGGCGAGGGCCTCGGGCCAGAGTCCGTGCACCGCGGGGGTGTTGCCCGCCGCGTGCACCGCGAAGACATCACCCTTGCGTACCCACACCGCCGCGCCGGCGCGCGTGCGCTCGTCGGACCACTCGGCCACCGCGCCGCGCGGCATCGCCGATTCGATGGTGTCGCACTGGGATCGGAGCACCTCGGCGACCCATTCGACCGATTGCCGCACCACCTGGCGGGGCACGCCGGACACCGTCGAGACGATCCGGATGTACTGCTCGGGGTCGAGTCCGCCGATCGTGGCGGTGGTGAACAGTTCGGCCGCCTTGCTCATCAAGGCGAAGCGGTCCGCGGCGGGGACGGTCGGCGCGGCGCGCATGGCCGTGAGCGCGCGCCGCACGAACAGGGCCGGAACCTGGCCGAGCGCACCGACTTCGGTGCCGTCCAGCGCGGTGATCGGCACGCGCTGCCTGGCCCGGTACGGTCCGGCGGGGCCGAGGGCGTCGATCTCGATCATCAGTACACGCCCTCGATGACGGACCGGTCGGCGAAGGTCGTCACGGGGCGCACGTCGGCGACGGCGCAGCCGAGGGTGCCCGGCGCCGGTTCGGCGGCCACGGCGGTATCGCGTTCCAGATTGTTGGGCAGCAGGGCGTACTTGGTGAGGTGGTTCATCACGACCTGGCCGCGTTCGCCGTAGGGGAGATCGTCACCGGTGGCCGGGTCGACCACGCGGAACGCGATGAACGGGCTCGGGGTGTCGAATACCGCGAGGCCGTCCGCGCGTTCGTCGTCGCGCTCGCGGGACATGCCGAGAATGGTGGTGCTGCCGTACAGGCCCTTGAGCGGGATGCCGGGAAAGACCTCCTGCCGCAGGATCTCTCGCGTGTCGGCGTCCATGTGGGCACCGCTCCAGCACAGGAATTTCACCTGCTTGCGGACGGCGTCGACCAGCTCGGCGCGGCGGGCCAGGCGTTCGAGCAGGGGTGGCGTGGCGATGAGGATGCCCACCGACTGGGTGGTCAGGATCGCGGCGGCCTGGTCGATCAGGTGCTCGGCATAGCGGTCGGCGCCCTCGGTGTCGCCGGAACCGATCAGGTGCTTGATCCAGCGCGGGTCGAGGTCGACGGTGAACTTCACCCCGTCGTGCCTGCGGGCGCGACGAGCGGCGAACTCGCCGAACATGTGTGGGCCACTGGGCGCGATCGCCAGGGTGTTCATCGGGCCCAGGTCGGCGTAGTGGTGCTCGTCCCAGGACAGCGCGAACTCCATCCACGGTTCGAACATCACGAACCGCTTCGGCGCCCCCGTCGTGCCGCCGCTCTCGAAGATCCCCGCGATCTCGCGATCGGCCCCGCGCAGGCCGCGCGGGATCAGGTCCGCCACCGCGATGTCACGGAACTCGTCGATCACGTTCGGGAACAACCGCAGGTCGTCGAAGGTCCGCACGTCCGCGCGCGGGTCGAAGTCGAGTCCCTCGGCCCGCCGTAGCCAGTAGGGACTCCCCGTCTCGGCATCGAAATGCCACCTCATCAACGCCCGGACGTAGTCGTCGGGATCGACGTCGACAGCGTCCAGCTCGAGTATGTCGGACCACATGGCACAGCCTCCGGAGTGCGCAAACAATGGGCGTTTTGCGAGCTTCATCGTTGCGCCGCACCGGCTTCCACCGTGCCCGTGCCGACCCACGTCGATCAGACGATAGGAAGGTCTATGCCGGAGCCGGGAATCCGCACACCGTCGTGGTGATGGTCGTCGCGACTGCCGGGCATAATGACGGCAGGTCATCGTTCGGGCGCGTGGGGGCAGTGATGAGGTATCGACGTTCGGGTTCGGTGGTCTTCCTCTGGGTGCTCGCCGCTGTCTGGTTCGTGCTCTGCGTCGCCGCGAGCATCTCGATCGCGATCGATCCCTCGATGGGTGAAAGCGACCGCGCCACCACCGCGCTCGGCGCCCTGGTCGTCGGCGTACTTCCCGGGGGCGGTGTGCTGTGGCACGACAAAGCGCTCGAGCGTCGCTTCGCCCTGATGACGGCCCGTGCCGCTGCGCCGCCGATGCCCGTCCGGCCGCGGGTGCCGCCACCCGCGCCGGTTTCCGCTCCGCGGCTGCCGCCGCGATTGCAACCGGCCTGGAATCGCCTGGCGCAGGCATGGACGGTGGTGACCGAATTGCAGCGGCAGGGCTGGGTCGACGCCGACAGCACGCGTGGCCTGCCGCAGTCCATGGCCCGGCTGCATCAGCTCGGTGTCGCCGACGGGATGACCGACCATCTGGGCGGTCGGCAATCGAATTCGGTGGAGCAGCAGATCGGCAGGCTCGCCGATCTACTGGTCGCGCTCGCCGACGAGGCCGTCGAGCATCAGGCGACGATCGGGGCGGGCGACTTCACCCCGGCGACCCTGGCCGCCGCCGCGCAGCGCCTTGCCGCCGACTCGGCGGCCTATCGAGAACTTATGGAGCTCAGTGGAACCTGGGCCGCGCCGCCGGCGTGACGGTCAGGCGGGGAGGGCGGGGGCGGTGCGGGGGTGGGTGGCTTCGGGGGTGACGGTGATGAGGTCGCAGACGGCGAGTACGGGGTCGGGGAAGCCGTCGAGGTGGGTGAGGGTGGGGGTGACGACCGCCGCGGCCTCGGAGGCGGTGACCACGTCGAGGAGGCGGCCGATGGGGTCGACCGTGCGGTCGCTGAACACGACCGTCTTGGTGAAGCGGTAGCCGAGACGTTCGGCTAGGGATCGGATCTGCGTTTCGTCCCAGGATTGGGCGACACCCGAGATGTCGCGGCGCAGATAACCGATCGCCGGTGGCTTCATGGGGGTAGACGGTACCGGCGCGGAGTGTCCGTTACCGGGTACGTACGTGAACGTGAGGCTGATTCGCAATCTGACTGAGACATGTTTCGGAATTGGGTCCGCAGGGAACCCTGCCGTGATCTACTGCTGCCCACGCGGACGCGACAGCGCATCGACGACGGGGTCGAGCGGCGTCCGGGGCCATGTGGGAGACAACGATGGTGGACAGCAGAATGCAGCGGGCGGCCGGTTCGATGGCGGTGTTCGCGGTGGCGGCGGGCTTCGCGGTGGCGGCGATGCCGGGAACGGCCGCGGCCGCCCCCGGCTCGATCACCTGGAGCGACGGGAACAGCAAGTTCACCCGAACCGTCTCGAACACCACACCGGTCGTCGGCGACACGATCACCGTGACCACGAAGTTCGAGCGGACCGGGATTCCGGTCGAATACATCTACAACATCAAGGATCTGCACCCCGCCTGCCTGACGCCGGTGCCCGGCTCGGCCAGGATGGGCGGTGACGTCGTCACGCTCGACACCTCCTCCTCGGACTGGGTGCGCGCCGAGTTCGGCATCACCAAGTACCCGGTGTATCCGAACATCGATCCGAAGTCGCAGACCTTCGAGGTGCAGTACAAGGTGGGCGTGAACTGTGCCCGCGACACCCCGCTGCCGACCTCCATGCACTACGGCGGCTCGCTCGGCGACGGCACCTATCAGGGCAAGGGCCCGGCGATCACGGTGTCCAGCGACGCCGTGTCCAACACCGCGCTCGCCGAGGTCACCGGCGCGCAGGTCGGCAAGGCCGTGACGCTGGAGGCGACCGTCACCCCGGCGGGCGCGGGCGGCACCATCCAGTTCAAAGCGGGCGACCAGGTGCTCGGCGACATTCCCGTCGCCGCCAACGGCAAGGCCTCGCTCGTCTGGACGCCCGGCGCGGCCGGCTCCTACACCATCGGCGCGACGTTCTCCGGGCGCAGCGGCGTGGCGAGTTCGTCCACCACCAAGGTGGTCACCGTGGCCGAGCTGCCGACCGAGCCCGAACCGGGCGGTGGCGGCGGCTTCGGCTCGCTCGGCTTCTGAGTACCGCCCCCGGCACGGAATCGGTTGCTAATACGTCTCGTTGGAGATCAACGCGGTGAGCAGCTGGCGGATCGCGGCGACCCGCCGTTCCGTGCCGGGGAGCTGGTCCAGGGCGCACTCGGGATCGGCGGGCGGACCCAGGTGGGTGCAGCCGCGCGGGCAGTCCTCGATGGCGTCGGCCAGATCGGTGAACGACGCGATCACGTCGTCGGGCGTGATGTGGGCCAGCCCGAACGAGCGCACGCCCGGCGTATCGATCACCCAGCCGCCCTCGGGCAGCGGTAGCGCCACCGACTGGGTGGAGGTGTGCTTGCCCTTGCCGACGCCCGACACCTCGCCCACGGCCCGATACGCGTCGGGCACAAGACGATTCACCATCGTCGACTTGCCGACCCCGGAGTGCCCGATCAGGGCGGTGAGCCGGTCGTCGAGCAGCTCGAGCACCGGCTCGATCGGATCGTCGATCCCGGCGTAGAGGATCTTCAGATCCAAACCCTCGAAGGCGGAAGCGAATTCGGACTCCGCGACCAGATCGCGCTTGGTGAGCACCAGGATCGGTTCCAGCCCGCCGGCGTAGGCGGCCACCATGGCCCGCTCGACGAAGCCGGTGCGCGGCGGCGGATCGGCGAGCGCGACCACGATGAACAACTGCTCGGCGTTGGCGACGACGATCCGCTCGAACGGGTCGGTGTCGTCGGCGGTGCGGCGCAGCACCGTCGCGCGTTCGGCGACCCGCACGATCCGGGCGAGCGTGTCGGGTCTGCCGGTCAGATCACCGACGACGTCGACCTGGTCGCCGACCACGATCGGCGTGCGGCCCAGTTCCCTGGCGCGCATGGCGACGATGCGCCGGTCGGCGTCACCGTCGAGCACGCACCCCCAGCGGCCACGATCCACCGCGACCACCATCGCAGCCTCGGCGTCGCTGTGCTGGGGGCGGGTCTTGGTGCGCGGACGTGAGGCCTTGCCGGGACGGACCCGGACATCGGATTCGTCGTAGCTGGCTGCGGTGCGGCCGCGGCGGGTCAGCGCGCCGCTCCCTCACCCGATAACGCGGGCGCCAGCATCTGCTCCCACAGGGTGACGAAGGTCGGCAGCGTCTTGGCGGTGGTGCCGATGTCCTCGATCTCCACGCCGGGCACCCGCAGACCCAGGATCGCGCCGGCGGTGGCCATCCGGTGGTCGGCGTAGGAGTGCCACTGCCCGCCGTGCAGCGGGGCGGGCACGATCTCGAGCCCGTCCGCGGTCTCGGTGACGTTGCCGCCGAGCCGGTTGATCTCCGCGGAAAGCGCCGCGAGGCGGTCGGTTTCGTGGCCACGCAGGTGCGCGATGCCGCGCAGGACGGACGGGGAGTCGGCCAGCGCGGCGAGCGCGGCGACCGTGGGGGTGAGCTCGCCGACATCGTGCAGGTCGATGTCGATGCCGGCCAGGCGCTCCGGGCCGCGCACGGTGAGCACGCCGTCGAAGATGCGGGCCTCGGCGCCCATCCGCACCAGGATCTCGCGGATCACGTCACCGGGCTGGGTGGTGCCGCGCGGCCACATCGGGATGCTCACCTCGCCGCCGGTGACGGCGGCCGCCGCCAGGAACGGGGTGGCGTTGGACAGGTCGGGCTCGATCTCCCAGTCGACCGCGCGGATCGGGCCCGGCTCCACCGTCCAGGTCTGCGCGCTGCGCGCATCCGCGGGAGTGTGCACGCGCACGTCGGCGCGGCGCAGCATCTCCACCGTCATCTCGATGTGCGGCATCGAGGGCAGCGGCTTGCCGTCGTGGTGGACGGTGATGCCCTCGTCGAAGCGGGCCGCCGAGAGCAGCAGGCCGGAGACGAACTGCGAGGACCCCGAGGCGTCGATGGTGACGGCGCCGCCGCGCAGGCTGCCGGTGCCGTGGACGACGACCGGCAGCGCGTCACCGTCGACATCGAGGCCGAGCTTGCGCAGGGCGTCGAGGATGGTGGTCAGCGGGCGGTGCCTGGCCTGTTCGTCGCCGAAGAACGCGACGTCGCCGGTCGCCAGCGCGGCGGCGGGCGGCAGGAACCGCATGATGGTGCCCGCGAGGCCGCAGTCGACCGCGGCACTGCGCAGCGGGGCCGGCGTGACCTCGAGGGTCTCCGCGTCACCGATGATCTCGGTGCCGAGGCTCTGCAGGGCCTTGATCATCAGGTCGGTGTCGCGGCTGCGCAGCGCACCGGTGAGGGTGGACGGGCCATCGGCCAGTGCGGCCAGGATGAGCGCGCGGTTGGTGATGGATTTCGAACCGGGCAGGGTGACGGTCGCGTGGACGGGGACCTCGATGTGGGGCGCTGGCCAGAAACTCACCTGCCCATCTTCGCGCATGTGCGGCCGGGACACACGGGTGGTGGTGAATTCGGCGTGGTCGGCACTTGTCACCGGCTGGTGCGACGATGGCCTCATGTGCGGACGATATGCGACGACCACCAACCCCGGTCGCCTCGCGGCCGACCTCGACGCGATCGACGAGACCGACCTCGACGCGGCTCAGCAGGAGTCCACCGTCAGCTACAACGTGGCGCCGACCAGCCAGGTACTGACCGTGGTGGAACGGCACGAACACGGCGCCCCGGACGACGATCCGGCCCTGCGCGTGCGGCGGATGCGCTGGGGCCTGATCCCGTCCTGGACCAAGGCGGGGGAGCCGGGTGTGCCCGCCAAGGGCAAGCCGCTGTTCAACGCCCGCGCCGACAAGGCGATCACCGCCCCCTCCTTCCGCGACTCGGCCAAACACAAGCGGTGCCTGGTGCCGATGGACGGCTGGTACGAGTGGCTGGTCGAGCCGGACCCCACCGCCAAGGGCAAGGCCGTCAAGCGGCCGTTCTACATGTCGCACGCCGACGGGTCGCGGCTGTACATGGCCGGGTTGTGGTCGGTGTGGCGCGACCGCGCGGTGCCCGACGCGCCGCCGCTGCTCTCGTGCACGATCCTCACCACCGATGCCATCGGCGAGCTGGCCCGCATCCACGACCGGATGCCGCTGCCGATGCCGCGCGAGCACTGGGACGCCTGGCTCGATCCGGACCGGCCCGCCCCGGCCGACCTGCTGAGCGGCGCCTCGCCCGCCGAGGTCGACGCGATCGTGGCGCGGCCGGTCTCGACGCTGGTCAACAGCGTGCGCAACAACGGCCCGGAACTGCTCGCCCCGGCCGATGACACGGGCGGCACACCGGCTCTGTTCTAGCTACCGGACGCGGCCGGGGGGGGGGGGGGGGGGGGGGGGGGGGGGGGGGGGGGGGGGGGGGGGGGGGGGGGGGGGGGGGGGGGGGGGGGGGGGGGGGGGGGGGGGGGGCGGGGG
>NZ_JARWOJ010000198.1 GCF_029868625.1 Nocardia neocaledoniensis
GCTGCGGCGATCACCGCCAAGCTCGGTGAACCAACCGCGCGCGTCGCCGGTCCGCCCCTCCAGTTGCGGTGGGCCGGGCCCCAGGCCACACTTTTGCTCGTGCGCTTCGACGCCTCGGTATGGCTCAACCTGACCACCAACGCACAACTGGCCGCAGACGACCGCAACATCGAACTCGAGAAGCAGGGGCTGCTGTGACCGACTGAGCCTCGTTATCTCCGACGAGAACTGAGGCGAGACAGCGGCGACGCCTGCTGAAGCAGCGGCCTAGGTCAGACCGTCACGGTTGCCCTTTTCCATCTTGTCGATGTAGTCGGCGCTCTCGGTCTGGCCGTCGGCGAAGTCCTTCATGGATTTGGCCATGGTCTTGACGTTGTCGCTGGTGTTGGTCCACGAGGCGTCGTAGCCGTCGCCGCCACCGGGGCCGTCGTTGAAGCTCTTGCCGAGTTTGTCGTTGCCCCAGACGTTTCCGCGGCTGTTCAACGAGCTGTTCAGCGTGTTGATGATGCTGGTGAGTGAATTGCCGACGCCGCGCGATTTGCCCGCCGCGGTCCGGAAGTTGTCGGCGTCGTACTCGAAGGTGCCCATCGCCCTCAATCCCTCCACGAGTGGTGCTTCGAGCACACCACAACTCTTTCGCCTACGCAACAGCCTGGCACGGCCGAGAGAACCGCGCATGACACCGCTGTGAACGGGTGGTGCCTACGCGTTCGCCTCCCAGTGCGATTCCACCCGTGACATCATCCGCTCGATCGAGGAATTGACCTTGCCGATCAGATCGGACCTGGACACCGGTGTGGCGATGGGATTCTCGCTCGGCAGGTCGATGACGTACCGGCCGTCCTCGGGCAGGTCCCGCCATACCAGGATGTCGCGGTGCATCCCGCGGGAGCCGAACATCGACTGGTTCTGCAGGATGTTGATGGTGCCGGTGCGCTCGGCGGGCCGGTTCAGGAATTCGGTGCTGCGCTGGGCGATCGAGGTGTCAGCTTCCTCGAAGAACATCGAGGGCCGCGGCGCGTACTCGTCCCGGGTGTCGCCGCCGTCGACTACCAGCGGGATGATGCCGCCCTTGGCGGCGCCAGTGACCGGCATCAGATCGACGATGGCGTCGGCGAGCCCGTGCGGCCCGACGTCGACGATCGTGTAACCGCCGCTGTGGGTAGGAGTTTCACCGGGCAGCTGATTGATCAGATAGCCGTTCGCGCCTGCTCGCGCCGCTCTGGCCTTCAGCCAGTACTGCGCGTTCTCGCGCTCGTCGTCCTTCCAACCACGCAGTCGCACGTACGCTTCGGGCCGTTCCAGCACCTCGAAGACCGACCGCAGCGCCGGGTCGACGGTGTGCTGCAGCCGCTGCCAGACCTGGTACTTCTCTTCCTCGTAGTCCTCGTGCAGGCGTGTCCTGGTCTGGAAGGTCAGCGGGCGCGGCAGATCGGTGCCGACGAATCGCTGCCACAGCACCCGGAATTCGATGTCGGTGAGTTCCCACTGCTGCGTCACGCCTGGGCCTCCGGCCGTGCGTGCGCGATCGAGCCGGTGCTGCCGACTTCGACCGATTCGACCGGGGCCTCGATCGTCTGGGCAGGCGCTTCGGTTGCGAGCGACTCGGCGACCAAGCCGGTGAGCGGGGTGACGACCTCGTCCATCCCGGACAGCAGGTTGGAGAAATCGGGCAGCGAGGCGCGCGGGAACGCGTCGGCCGTCGCCGATTCGGTGGTCTCGCCGACCACCGTCGCCCCGTCGGTGGTCGTCGCGTCGGTGGTCGTCGCGGCGGTCTCGATGCCCAGCATTTCCGCCAGCGGGGACAACGCGGGATTGTCCGCGATCAGCTGGTTGATCTCGGGCGACTGCGACAGCATTTCCGCGAGGTCGGGGAACTGCCCGAACAGGTTGCCGAGCTGGGTGAAGTCGGGCAGGCCCGAGGTGGCGCCCGTGCCGCTCGTGTCAGCCGACACCTGCTGCAGCGCGGTGGCCAGCGACGGCAACGCCTGGGTGAGCGAGGAGACCGCGCCGGTGACCGCCGACATCACCGAGGACAGGATGCTGGACAGGTCGCCCGAACCGGAACCGCTCGAACCCGCCACCGACCCCGTCGAGCCAGTCGAGCCGGTCGAACCCGAACCCGCTCCCGACGTCTGACCGTTCGCTCCCTGCTGCGAACCGTTGGTGCCGTTCTGCTGGAGCGCGGCCGCCGCCTGCTGGGCCGCCTGCTGGGCGGCTTGCTGCTTGGCCACGTCGGGCGCCACCGCCGCCTGCTGGCTGCCGCCTCCGGAATTCCCGCTGCCTCCCGAATTTCCACTGCCACCGGAATTTCCGCTGCCACCATTGTTTCCGGCATTGTTGTTGCCGCCGTTATTGTTTCCGTTATTATTATTATTGTTGTTGTTATTATTGTTGTCCGGCGTCTTGATCGGCCCCTTCGGCGCGGCAGGCTCCGCCGCCGCCGGGAACAGCTTCTCGGTGTTCATCACACCGTCGACGTAGTGCCGCTGATATCGATCGCGGTTCTCCTGCAGATCGTCGTCGCACTTGTCTTCGGTCTCGATCGGCATGCTCACCTTGGTCGCGTACAACCAGTTCGCGGTGTACTCGAGGTTCTGCTGCATCATCTTGAAGGAATCGCTGGCGACCATCGCCGACTTGCCGAAGGTGGTGATCGCGGCCAGCGCCGCTTCGCCGCCCTGACTTTCCCACCGATCGCCGGTGATCTCCCCGAGCTTCTGCTCGAGGTTGTAGGCGGCGCCGTGGACGGCGTGCGCCATCGCCTCCCAGATCGGCGCGTCGTTGGCGACCTCCTGCCAGGAGATCCGCTGACCGAGGTCGTACATATCGCGCCAGGACATGTTGTCCGCCGCGCGGACCGGTATCCGCACACCCCCCGATTCCGCCGTCGCGGTGCCCGCATGCTTGGGCACGTTCGCGGTCTCGATGTCGTAGTTGTGCTTCTCGTTCTTGATTTCGATGCCGGTGCCCTGCCGCACCTTGACATCGACTTCCCAGTGCGCGGGCGTGTAGCCGCCCGCCTGGGAGACCTCGCCCTTCATATCCTTTGCGCCGGGCGAGGAATTCACATTCCGCAACTCGCCCTTGAGCGTGGCGATGTTGTCGCCGGACGCCTTGTCGGTCTCGGTGTACGACTCACCAGCGGCCTTGAACATGGTGACCAGGTCTTCGAGCGAATCGATGTAGCGCCCGATGAGGTCCTTGGCCTGGGTGGCCTCGGAGATGAACTTGTTCCGCAGCGGCGGTCCGGCGTCGACCTGACTGCCACCCAGCTTGGCCTCGTCGTAGTTGTTGAGATCATGGTCCTTGAACAGATTCTGGCAACCCTTGAACACTTCGATCGCCTGGCTGCACGCCTTGGCGGCCTCGAGCGCGGCCCCCGTCTCGACCTTGACCTTCGCCTTGCCCGCCAGCCCCTCGTAGGGAGAATCGCCCACGCCAACCGCTCCTCGCAGCACCCCACCGACGACCCTCGCGCAGCCGGCTCCATCGCATCGCATTCTAGTGAGCTAGGCGAAATATGCACAGCCACACGGAAACACCGATCTGCGCTGGGGTGAACATCCGGGTTCGGCGGACGATCGGGCAGGCCTGGCCGATCTGTGACAAACTCGAACGACCACCAGCGGCCGGGTAGCGGCCGTGCTCGAACGATGGATGAGGCCAGGATTGACGTCGCGATGGAACTGCTCATGACCGACCTGAGCGGCCTCGAACGGCGCGTCGCAGCCGACCGTGCGAACACCAGGAGTCAGCGGCCGGAGGACTTCCTGAAGCTGGCTGGATCACTCACCGAGCTGGCCCAGGGATTGCTCACGACGCGCGACGATCCGTCGCAGCGTGACCGCACCGCCGAGGCGCTGGAGCCGGCGCAGGAAGCGGTGGCCATCCGCCTGCACTGGCTCGTCGGCGGCTATGTCTCCTACGAGTACGCGGGCGCCCTGCAGGACGCGTTGCGGCTGTTCGAGCAGGCGACCAGGCTGGTCGGCCACCGGCAGCTGGCGACGAACACGATTCGCAGCGCCTGTTCCGCGTATCGGCAAGTGGCGCAGGACTATCCGGATGTGTCGGCGATGTGCGCCGACGGCCTGTCCAAGTGCGGCGTGTGGTTGATGCGGCTCGATCACGAGGCCGCGGTGGCGGCGACCGAGTCGGCGGTGCGGATCAGGGCCGCGATGTACGCGCGCTCGTCCGAGCAGCCGGGCAAGTACCTGGCGAGCCTGAGCACCCTGTTGCGCACGATGATGGTCGGCCGCTCGCGCAAGCAGGCGATCGCGACCTATCGCGCGCTGTATTCCGAGCTCACCTCGCCGGCGAGCACGGCGAAGCTGCGCGAGACCAGGATCGAGGACCTGGATCTCACGCTCAAGACCACGCAGGCGCTGATCAAGCTCAACGCGCAGACCCTGGAGCGCGCGGGCAGGTTGACCCAGCAGCAGATCCTGTATCAGTCGGGCGGTGACCTGGCGACCATCGACGAGATCAACTGGCGTCTCGCGCTGGTCGGCCTCAAGCCACTGGCCGCGGGCGCGATGCCGGAGCCGCCGTCGCGCCCGGTGGAGATCTCGGCGACCTACGGCGCGATCGCCGTGCGCTGCACCGCGCCCGACGCGTTGATGCAGGTGCGCACCGCGATCATCGCGGCGTTCGCCCGCGACGGCGCCGAGCAGGTCGACGCGGGGCGGTTCGCGGGTGTGCACGAAAAGCATTGGGGCGTCAAGGAACCCGTGGTCAACCCCGCGACCGAGCTCGGCGCCGACGTGGTGCTCGTCGAGAAGTCCTCGGGTAGCTGGATTTCGGTGAAGAGCCTGAACTGGGAGATCGGCGCCCTGGGCAAGCATCCACTCGCGGTGGCCCTCTCGGAGAAGTGGCCGGTGCTCACCGTCGCCACCATCGAGAACATCTCCTATGAGTTGTGCCTCTACGACAACGGCGTCGCCACCCAGTACGCCGCGCTCGGCCGTCCGGCCGGGCAGGCGCCGCTGGACGCGCCGCTGGCTCCGCTCGATTTCGCCACGCTGGCCGACTACGGCGCCGACTACGCCTCCGAGACCCAGGTCAGGGCGGCCTTCGGCAATGCCGGGATGTTCGCCAAGGTGACCGAGCTGCCGGGCAGCGGCATCCGCCAGGCCGCCGAGCAGCGCCCGCTCACCGAGTTCGGGCCCGACATCCTGTTCTTCGGCAAGTCCTGATACCGCGCGTTCCGGCCACCGTGTGACCCGGCCGGCCGGGGCGGTCCGCGTCCCGGCATGATCGATCGGTGTGCGAGTACTGCTGCAGCGAGTGACCAGTGCCCAGGTGAGCGTCGACGACGAGGTCGTGGGGCGGATCGATCCGGCCGCCGCCGGCAGTCCGCACGGGCTGGTCGCGCTGGTCGGTGCGACCCACTCCGACACCGAGGCCACGGCGAAAGCACTGGCGGACAAGACCTGGCGATTGCGCATCCTCGACGGTGAGCGCTCGGCGGCGGATCTGCACGCGCCGATCCTGGTGGTCAGCCAGTTCACCCTCTACGCCAACACCGCCAAGGGCAGGCGCCCCTCCTGGAACGCCGCGGCGCCCGGCGCCCACGCCGAACCGCTGGTCGACGCCTTCGCCGCGGCCCTGCGCGAACTCGGCGCCGAGGTCGCGACCGGCCGTTTCGGCGCGCACATGCGAATCGCGCTGACCAACGACGGCCCGGTCACGATCCTGCTCGAGGGCTGACTATTTGTCGCCCGGCCGGTACGGGATACCGTCGGCGGCCGGGGCGACCGCCTTGCCGATGAAGCCTGCGACCACCACCAGGGTGACCACGTACGGGAGCATGCCGAGGAACTCGGTGGGGATCGGGTTGCCCGGCATGGTGTTCAGGAACCGCTGCAGCGCGCTGCAGAAGCCGAACAGCAGGGCCGCGAACAGCACGCCCACGGGGTGCCAGCGGCCGACGATCATCACCGCCAGCGCGACGAAACCGAGCGCGGCGGTCATGTTCTTGCTGAACGAGACATTGTTGGCGATGGTGAAGAACGCGCCGCCGAAGCCGGACAGCGCGCCCGCCACGGTGACGTTCCAGAAGCGCAGCCGGTTCACGTCGATACCCGCCGCGTCGGCGGCCGCCGGATGTTCGCCGACGGCCCGGGTCCGCAGGCCCCAGCGGGTGTTGAACAGCAGGTAGGTCAGGCCGAACACGCAGGCCAGCGCGACGTAGACGAACAGGTTCTGGTCGAACAGGGCGGGCCCGACGACGGGGATGTCGGGCAGGAAGCCGAGGCCGATGTCGTCGAAGAACCCGCCGAAGCGCGGCACGGTGTGCGGCTCGTTCAGCGAATGATCCATGCGCATCAGGCGTTCGAACAGGAAGCCGGTGAGACCGAGCGCGAGCAGGTTCAGGATCACGCCGGTGACCAGCTGGTTCACCGCGAATCGGGTGGCCAGCCAGGCCAGCAGCAGTGTCGAGACCATGCCGCTGAGCAGGGCGGCGAGAATGCCGACGTAGGGGTTGTCGCTGATCGAGGCGAACAGGGCCGCCGTGAACGCACCGGCCAGGAACTGTCCCTCGATGCCGAGGTTGATCACGCCGGAACGCTCACACACCACACCGGAGAGCGCGCCGAAGATGAACGGCAGCGCCAGGAACAGAGTGGTCATCAGGACGAATTCGACCGGGAAGCCCACACCGGGCGTCACCACCCACGACAGGGCGGCGATCACCAGCGCCGCCACCGCGAGGCCGACGGTCCATCCGTGCGGGCGCGGAGACAGCGGCCGGACGAGCAGGAGCGCGCCGAGCGCCGCCGTCAGCACGCACAGGGTGAGGACGACGGCCAGTGTGCCGACGGTCCAACTGCTCTCGGTGGTCTGATCCAGGGTGAACGTCGTGGTCCGGCCACCGTCGATGAAGAGCAGGCCGAGCCCGCCGAGGGCCACGGCGAGCACGAGGAAGACGATGCCCGCCGTGCGGTGCCTGGTCGCCTCGTCGACGACCGGCTTCGGTGCCGCGATGGTGGTACTCACCAGCCCCTCGCTTCCAGAGTGTTGAGGCCACCGCGCGGAGTGCGCAGTCGCAGCAGGGTTTTCACGAGGGCGGGGGCGGCGATGAACAGCACGATCACCGCCTGCAGCAGGGTCGACATCTCCACGGGAATGGCGGGCTGCATGTGCAGGGTGCCCGATTTCAGCGCACCGAACAGCAGCGCGGCCGCCACGATCCCGCCGGGATGCGCCCGGCCGAGCAGCGCGACGGTGATGCCGTCGAACCCGTATTCGGCGACCGTGCCCGGGTTCACCGTGTAGGGGTTGAGCCCGAGCACCAGCGCGGCGCCGCCGAGGCCGGCCAGCCCGCCCGCCACGCCCATCGTGGTGACGAAGGTGCGTCCGATGTCGATGCCGGAGCTGGCGGCCGCGTCGGTGTTGGCGCCGACCGCGCGGATCCGGTAGCCGAAGGTCGATTTGCGCAGCAACCACCAGATCGCCGCCGCCAGCGCGAGCGCGATCAGCAGACCTACGCTCACCCGCAGTCCGGTGCCCGCCCAGCCGAGCAGGCGCGGTAGCCGGGCCGACATGTCGGCCGGTTTCGACACCAGCTCCTGCGAGGTCGTCGAGTGCAGGAAGGTGGTGCCCAATGCCCAGAGCAGGAAATACGTGGCGATATTGTTCAGCATGATCGACGAGATCACCTCGTGCGCACCGGTTTTCGCTTTGAGCACGCCGGGGATGCCGCCCCAGATCGCGCCCGCGAGCGCACCGGCGAGCAGCGCGAGCGGCACGTGCAGCAGCGGCGGCAGGTCGACCGCGAAGCCGACGATCACCCCGCCGAGCATGCCGAAGATGAACTGCCCGTGCCCGCCGATATTGAACAGCCCGGCCCGGAACGCGAGGCCGACGGCGAGACCGGTGAAGATCAGCGGGGTGGTGTAGGTGAGCGTCTCCGAGATCGGCCGCAGCACCTGGGCCAGCGTCGCGTCGCCGGCGAGGTACTCCTGCAGGCGGCCGATGTCGAGGACGGCACCCTCGAACAGGTCGCGGTAGGCGGTGCTGACGGCGGTCCAGGAGAAACTCAGCGCGTCGGCGGGTCGATTGAAGAAGTAGGCCCAGGCGCGGCGCACCGACGGATCGGAAACGATGATCAGCAGCGCGCCGAGCAGGAAGGCCAGCAGCAGCGAATAGACCGTCACCATCACGCCGTTGGCCTCGGTCAGGTACCGGGCGAAGGTGCGGCCGAATCCGGGCTTGTCCTGTTCCGGTCGGGGCGAGTCGGTGTCCGGCTCGGTGGTCGTACTCGGCATGGGAGTCCTCGGGAGGTCAGCGCGCGGCGGCGGGATCGGCGGAGGTGTCGTCGTCGGGGCGATGGCCGACCATGAGCTGCCCGATGACCTCGCGCGGAGTGTCCGGGGCGACCTCGCCGACGATCTTCCCGTTGTGGATCACCGCGATCCGGTCCGATAGCGCCAGGATCTCGTCCAGTTCGGCGGAGATCAGCAGCACCGCGGTCCCCGAATCACGTTCGGCCACCAGCCGGGAGTGGATGAACTCGATCGCGCCCACGTCGACGCCTCGGGTGGGCTGGGCGGCGACCAGCACCGTGCGCGGGCGGGAGAACTCCCTGGCGATCACCACCTTCTGCTGATTGCCGCCCGACAGCGACGACACCAGCTCCCCCGGCCCCCGCGTGCGAATGTCGAACTCCGCGATGGACTTGTCGGCCAGCGCGTCCACCGCCGAGGTATCCATGACCCCGCGGCGTGAATACGGTTCGTCGCGATACTGATTGAGCACCAGGTTCTCGGCGACACTGAAATCGCCGATCAGCCCGTCCCGTCCACGATCCTCCGGGATGTATCCGAGCCCCGCGGTGATCCGCCGGTACGGCTGCCACTGGGTCACCTCGGCGCCGGCCAGCTCCACCGAACCGGCGGCCGCCCTGACCGTGCCGAGGATCGCGCGCGCCAGCTCGGTCTGCCCGTTGCCCTCCACCCCGGCGAGCCCGACGATCTCGCCCGCGCGCACAGTGAGATTCAGGCCGTCGAGCGCGGCGATGCCCCGTTCCCCGAGCACCGTCAGGTCCTTGACGGCCAGCGCCACCTCGCCCGGCTCGGCCGGTGGACGCTCCACCGACAGCGTCACCGCCCGGCCGACCATGGCTGCAGCCAGCTCGGCCTCGCTGTCGCGCGGCGAGGCCTCGGCGACCACCTTGCCGCGCCGCAGCACGGTGATGGTGTCGGCGATGGCCTTCACCTCCCGCAGCTTGTGACTGATGAAGATCACCGACATGCCCGCCGCGGTGAGATTGCGGATGATGCCGAGCAATTCGGCCACCTCGGGCGGAGTGAGCACGGCGGTCGGCTCATCGAGGATCAGCAGATCGGTGTCGCCGGACAGCGCCTTCACGATCTCCACCCGCTGCTGCACACCCACCGGCAGGTTCGCGCAGACGGCATCGGGATCGAGGGCGAGACCGTACCGCTCGGACACCTCCCGCACGGCCTTCCTGGCGGCGGCACGGTCGAGCACCCCGCGCTTGGCGTGCTCGTTGCCCAGCTGCACGTTGTCGGCCACGCTGAACGGCCCGACCAGCTTGAAGTGCTGATGCACCATGCCGATTCCGGCGGCGATCGCGTCGGCGGGCGAGCGGAAGCGCACCGGCGCGCCGTCGATCAGCATCTCACCGGCGGTGGGCTCCAGGATCCCGTAGAGCATGTTCATCAGGGTCGATTTGCCCGCGCCGTTCTCGCCGAGGACGGCGTGGACCTGGCCGGGCTCGACCACCAGGTCGACGTGGTCGTCGGCCACGAAATCGCCGAAAGTTTTGGTGAGTCCCCGTACTTCGAGTCGCATCCGGATCTCCTCAGGCAGTGGGGGCCGCGGGCGAAGTGACCACGATCTTGCCGTCGACGATGTCGCGGCGCAGGACCTCGAGCTCCTGTTTCACCGACGCGGGCACCTGCTGCTCGAAATCGTGGAACGGGGCGAGCCCGACACCGTCGTTGCCGAGTGTGCCGACGTAGCGGCCGTCGGTGGGGCCTTCGGTGAACGCGTTGTCGATGGCGCTGCGCACCGCCGAGGAGATGTCCTTCATCGAGGACGACAGCATGATGTGCTGGTACTCGGGCACCGCCTCGAAACCGTCGGAGTCGACCCAGATCATGCTCACCCCCGGCGAGTCCTGCACGGCCGAGGCGCCGCCCATGCCCACCGGCCCCGCGACCGGGTGGATCACGTCGGCGCCCTGGGCGATGAAATTCTCGGTGAGGGAACGGCCCGCGCTCGTATCGTCGAAATTGCCGGTGAACGAGCCGCGCTGGGCCGCCACGTCCCAGCCGAGCACGCCCACGGACGTGCCGTGCACCTGGTTGTATTTCGCGACGCCGGCGGCGAATCCGTCCATGAAGATGGTGACCGCGGGGATCTGCATGCCGCCCCAGGTGGCGACCTTCCCGGACTTGCTGGTGCCGGCGGCGAGATAGCCACCCAGATACGACGACTGGGCGGCGTTGAATTCCATCGAATACACGTTTTCCAGATCGACGTGCGCGTCGACGATGGCGAACCGGGTGTCGGGATATTCGGCCGCCACCTGCGCGACCGCCTCGGCCATCAACCCGCCGACACCGATCACCAGATCGCAGTCGTCGTCGGCGGAGGCACGCAGATTCGGTTCGTAATCGGCGGAACTGTTGGACTGCCGGTACGACCCGTAGACGCCGGGGTTGGCGTCGATCGCGGCCTTGACCCCGTTCCAGCCGGATTCGTTGAACGACTTGTCGTCGACGCCGCCCGCGTCGGTGACCATGCAGGTCTCGAACCCCGCGGTGGCCGAGCCGTACGTATTACCGGAACCGGTATAGCGCGACTCCGCGGGCGGCTCGGCACAGCCCGCCAGCAGAGCCGTCGCCACGGCGGCGAGCAGCGCGATGCCAGATCTCATAGCTCAGAGATACAGGATTACGCCGCTCGCGTCCTGATTCGAAGGTTTTGTAACCCGACCTTTTTCCGCGCGGCCCGGAATTATTCGGGACGCAACGTGAGAATGCGCGGGCCGTCCTCGGTGACGGCGACGCTGTGCTCCCAGTGCGCGGCCCGGGAACCGTCGGTGGTGACCACCGTCCAGTCGTCCTCGAGCGTTTCGGTCTGGGTGGTGCCGAGCGTGAGCATCGGCTCGATCGCCAGCACCGAACCCACCACCAGGCGCGGGCCCTTGCCGGGCGCGCCCTCGTTCGGCAGGAACGGGTCCATGTGCATCTCGCGGCCGATGGCGTGACCGCCGTAGCCGTCGACGATGCCGTACTTGCGACCGTGTGCCTGCTCGGCTGCCCTGGTCCCGAGTTCGATGGCGTGCGAGACGTCGGTGAGGCGGTTGTCGGGCAGCATCGCGGCGATGCCTGCCTCCATCGACAGCTTGGTCGCCTCGCTCAGCAGCCGGTCGGCCTCGATGATGTCACCGATGCCGAAGGTCCAGGCCGAGTCGCCGTGCCAGCCGTCGAGGATGGCGCCGCAGTCGATCGATACCAGGTCGCCCTCGGTGAGGATCTCCTGCGCCGAGGGGATGCCGTGCACGACCCGGTCGTTGACCGAGGAGCAGATCGAGCCGGGGAACCCGTGGTACCCCTTGAACGACGGGACAGCGCCCGCGTCGCGGATCGTCTGCTCGGCGACCTCGTCCAGCTCCAGCGTCGACACGCCCGGCTTGGCGGCCGCGCGCACGGCGACGAGCGCCCCGGCGCCCGCCCCCCCCCCCCCCGGCAAGGCGGCCTGGGACCAGGCGCCGGACAGCCCGATCAGCGCCGAGGACGTCGAGGTGGCCTCGCC
>NZ_JARWOJ010000199.1 GCF_029868625.1 Nocardia neocaledoniensis
AGCCTGCGCCGCAACCACAGCCATCAGCTCCGCCAGAACAACCCGCACCTCCGACAGCGCAGCAGGCACCCTCCGAGGCGCCCACGCCGGCGAATCCCCCGGCACCACACCCACAAAGCCCCGGCCCCCCCCCACCCCCCCCCCCCCCGCCGGCCGGGCCCCGGCGCGCGCGGCCGCCCCCCCCCCCCCCCCCCCGGGGGGGGGGGCGCGCCGGCCCCCCCCCCCCCCGCCGCGGTGGGCGAATTTGCTGGCCGGCTAGCGCCAGGCCGGCATGGTGACAACCTGTGCGGCGTAGGAGAGTCCGGCGCCGAAGGCGATCAGCAGCGCGGTGTCGCCCGGCTTCGACTCGCCCTTGCGTAGGAGTGCCTCCATCGCGAGCGGGATCGATGCTGCGGAAGTGTTGCCGGATTCCTCGATGTCGTTGGCCAGCGCGCAGTCCTCCGGCAGCTTCAGCACCCTGGCCATGATCTCGATGATCCGGCCGTTGGCCTGGTGCGGGACCATCGCGTCCAGGTCGTCGGTGGTCAGCCCGGCCTTGTCGATGGCCTCGCGGCACACCTTCTCCAGCGAGTGCGCGGCCCAGCGGAACACCGCCGTGCCCTCCATCGCGAGATAGGGGCGCACCGCGTCGGTGCCCTTCTCCTCGATCTCGGTGAAGAACTCCATCCAGTCTTTGCTCTGCCGGATGGCGTGGTGCTGGGTGCCGTCCGAACCCCACACCGTCGGGCCGATGCCCTGCTCCTCGGCCGGGCCGACGATCACCGCGCCCGCGCCGTCGGCGAACAGGAACGCCGTGGAGCGGTCGGTGAAGTCGACGGTGTCGGTGAGCTTCTCGACACCGATCACGAGCACGTTCTTCGACGTGCCGGCCCGCACCAGATCCGAGGCCATGCCGAGGGCATGACAGAACCCGGCGCAGCCTGCCGAGACGTCGAACGCGGCGGCGCCGGTCATGCCGAGGTCGGTGGCGATCTGCGGTCCGATGGCAGGGGTGAGCAGCAGATGGGTCGACGTCGCCACGATGACGCAGTCGACCTGATCGGCGGCGACGCCCGCCGAGGCCAACGCGCCCTCGGCGGCGGCGACGCTCATGCTCTTGACAGTCTCCTCGGCCGAGGCGAACCGGCGGGTGTTGATGCCGGATCTGGTGCGGATCCACTCGTCGCTCGAGTTGATCGGCCCCGCCACCTCGTCGTTCGTGACCACCCGGGCGGGGCGGTAGACGCCCAAACCGAGAATCGCGGTGTGCTCAGCCCCAGTCGTCTGGGCGATTCGAGCAGCCATTGTGCGTCTCCTATGTACCTGTCAACCTGCGGTCGCACCGCTGGGTGTACCTGAAGCATCGAAATCTGTCGCTCATCGCCCATGACCCCCGTATGGACAACATGTGAACGGGCAGACATGAGGCTTCCTCATATTAGCGCGTCCGGCGAGCGAATTCGTGGCTTCGGTCACATCGGCCGCACACCGCCCATCGGTGGCTGACGGGGCGCTCGGCGTAAGGTGTGAACGCTTGTGTTGTCGTCACCCCACGAAAGAGGGAGCCCGTGGCCCGCCGCCCCACTCCGCCCGGCACGCCCGAAACCACCGGCGTCGGCCATGTCGTCGACCTGGTCCGGGCCGCTGTCCCACCACTGCATCCCGCCGGACTGCCGTTCGTCGCGGTCCCGCTGGCGGTCGCGGTCGTCGGCGGCCGGAACAAGTGGGTCCGCCGGGCCGGTCTCGGCGCCGCCGCGGCCTGCGCGGCCTTCTTCCGGCATCCGCATCGGGTGCCGCCGAACCGGCCGGGCATCGTCGTCGCGCCCGCCGACGGTGAGGTCGCCCTCGTCGACACCGCGGTGCCGCCCGCCGAGCTCGGCCTCGGCGATCAGCCGCTGCCGCGCGTGAGCATCTTCCTCTCGGTCCTCGATGTGCACGTGCAGCGCGTCCCGGTGTCCGGCACCGTGCGCGAGGTGCAGCACCAGCCGGGCAAGTTCCTCTCGGCCGACCTGCCCGAGGCCAGCGACGCCAACGAGCGCAACAGCATGGTCATCGACACCGCCGACGGCAAGCAGGTCGTCGTGGTGCAGATCGCCGGCCTGCTGGCCCGCCGCATCGTCTGCGACGCCCGCGCCGGTGACGTGCTCACCATCGGTGACACCTACGGCCTGATCCGTTTCGGCTCCCGCGTCGACACCTACTTCCCGGTCGGCACCGAACTGCTCGTCGCCCCGGGTCAGCGCACGATCGGCGCCGAAACCGTGCTGGCTGTGCTGGGATGATCGAACAGGCCGCCCGCCGCAAGCGCCCACGCTCGGTGCGGTTGCTGCCGAGTGTCGTCACCATCCTGGCTCTGTGCGCCGGCCTGTCCGCGGTGAAGTTCGGGCTCGACGGCGAGCTGGAGGTGGCGCTGGCCATGGTTGGCGCCGCCGCCGTGCTCGACACCCTCGACGGCCGCCTGGCCCGCATGCTCGACGCCACCAGCAAGATGGGCGCCGAACTGGACTCGCTCTCCGACGCGATCTCCTTCGGCGTCGCGCCGGCGCTGGTCCTCTACGTCACCCTGCTCGACGGTTACAGCGCCGGGTGGATCGTGGCGCTGCTGTTCGCGGTGAGTCTGGTGCTGCGCCTGGCCAGGTTCAACACCCTGCTGGACGACGACTCCCGCCCGAACTGGGCGCGTGAGTACTTCACCGGCGTGCCCGCGCCTGCCGGTGCGCTCATCGCGCTGGTCCCGATCGCACTCCAGGTGCAGTTCGGTAACGGGTGGTGGACCGGCTTCACCTTCGTGGCCGCGTGGACGATCTTCGCCGCCCTGCTGTGCGTGAGCACCATCCCCACCCTGGCGATGAAGTCGGTGTCGGTCGCGCCGCAGGCGGCGGCCGGACTGCTGGTGCTGGTCGCCCTGGCGGCGGCCCTGCTGGTGACCTACCCGATCGTCCTGCTGCTGATCCTGGTCGGCCTCTACCTCGTGCACATCCCGTTCGCCTGGCGCTCGGCCCGCTGGGTCGCGGCCCGACCGGAGACCTGGCAGCACAAGCCGTCCGAGCGCCGTGCGCAGCGGCGGGCCCAGCGCAAGATGCCGCAGATCCGCCGCCCGGCCATCCGCGGTTCGGCCCGGCTGCGGCTGCGTCGCCCGCGCGACTGAGTTTATGGCGGCTGGCGCCGCGGGGTTTTGGCCCAGTGGCCCCGCCCCCCCCCGGGGGGGTACAGCCCCGGGCGCGGGGGGGAAGCCCCCCCGGGGGGGGGGGGCGGGACA
>NZ_JARWOJ010000200.1 GCF_029868625.1 Nocardia neocaledoniensis
AGATCTTGCGATAGCCACCGTTCTTCAGCTTGTCGACCGAGTCGATCAGCGCGTCGCCGCCACCGAGGCCGGTGCCGATCGCGACGCCCAGGCGGTCGTGGTCGACCTCCGGGCTGCCCGCGTTCAACGGCCGGTGTGCGACAGTCGGCGACCGTCGGTGCCTCGTGTTCCAGTGCGTACCAGGCGGTTTCACCGATGCCTCGACCGCAGGAACCGTGCCGCGAGGAACCCCTCGCGTCCTCGCGGGCACGGTTCGCCGCGATGTGGATCGGGGTGGTCAGCAGGGCGCGGCCGTCGATGGCGAGCAGTCCCAGCGGATCGCGCACACCGAGCGCCGCGAGCCGCTCGGATTCGGCGGCCAGCGCCATCGGCTCCACGAGCATGTGCCGCGACAGCAGCGTCGGCACGCCGTGGAAGGTACCCGCGCCGAACTGAGCGAAGGTGTGATGACGGCCGTCGGCGACGACGTTGTGCGCGGCCTGCGCACCGCCGTTGAACCGCACGACCGCCGCCACCCCGAGGTCGGCCTCGGGCGCGCACAGCCAGTCGACGGTGGCGCCCTTGCCCGCGTCGCCGAAGCCGAGATCGACGACGACGAGGTGCTCTCGATCGAACATGGCTGAGCTCCTTCGCTTCTCCGCTGTCACTTGCCGGGCGGCAGGGCGCGGATGCTCCTGACCGGCCGCGCGCCGAGCGCCCGGCCCACCGCGTCCGCTTCGTCGACGGAGCCGACATCGCGCAGATCGGCCAGGCCGGTGTCGACGTCGACCCGGTCCTCCCCCAGCCCGATGGTGAGCGCGATCAGTTCGCAGACCGCGCCGGGATCGTCGAGCTTCAGGAAGTTCTGGCCGAGCAGCCCGCCCCAGTGCTCGGCGATCTCCGGATCGCGGTAGTACGCCGACTGATTCGGCAGGATGTAATAGACGCGCCAGCGCTCGGCCAGCTCCCGGTAGATCGACTCGACGGACACATCGCGGCGCACGTGATCGCCGATGACCGATCTGATGTGACGGGCGGCCAGGCGCGGCTTGTTCAGCTCATCACCGATCACGAACAGATAGCCGCGTTTGCCCCGCTTCTCCCACGCGTCGGTCGCCACGTGCTGGGCCATGAAATAGGCGGCGAGCTCATAGCTTTCGGACTTCTGCCCGCCTCCGCCGCCCTCGAGCAGGATCGAGCGCAGCTGCTCGTCCATCCGGTTGTCCGATTCGAACTGCCCCACCTGCAACGGCACCCGGTCGGTGTCGGCGTCGCCGATCGCGCCGAACAGGACCTGCGGATCCTGCGCGTAACCCTTGCTCTTCAGCAGCCCGTGCAGCTTCCCGAGCTTGTCCTGCATGATCCGCGGCACCCGCCCCATCGATCCGGTGACGTCGAACAGCACCGCCACCGGCAACGAGTTCCCGTGCTCCGCCGAATCCCGGCACTCGCGCACACCCACCCCGAACGGATCGAGGGTCGGATGCGCACACCAGGTGTCATACGCCCGCTCCCGCATCCGCGCGGTGTACCCGAAGTCGTCCTCCCCCGCCCGCGCCCGAAACGTCTTCCCCGCCCGATACGCCCTGTCATCCCAATTCCCGTACCCCACCAGAACCACTCCCTCTCGTCGTCGTAGTTTTAGTCTATGCAACCAAAACAGCCACCGTCAAGAGCCCCCAACCGATTCACCCCTCACCGCCCACATCGGCTACCTTCTGGCGCATGCCGTCGGCCCCGCATGAAGTGGTGATCGATCTCTTTCAACAGCAACCGGCCCTCGTCGCCCCGCTGCTGACCGAATTAGGCTGCCGCCTACCGGAATACGAGTCCATCACGACCGTCCCCGGCGACGCGACGGTCCTGGCACCGACCGAATATCACGCCGACGCGGTGGTCGCGTTCCAACGCGGCAGTGAGCGAGTTCTGGCCGTTGTCGTCGAAACTGGCCGTGCTCTCCGCACTCGCCCACGCGAAGCATCCCGAACATCGCGAGGTCTGGAAAGCCCTGCTCGCGGCCCTCGGCGCCATGGGTGGCGACCGGGCCGCGCTGTACTATGACTTCATCCTGTCGACGCTGCCCGCCGCAGCGCGATCCGAGTGGGAGGCACTGATGGCCGCCGGGCTCCAAGGCTACGAATACCGCAGCGAGTTCGCCCGCAAGTACTTCGCCGAGGGTGAGGCCCGTGGCGAAGCGCGCGGGGAGGCCAAATCAGTGCTGACCGTGCTCGATGCCCGCGGCATCACCGTGCCCGCCGAGATTCGCGAGCAGATCCTGAGCTGCGACGACCTGGACCGACTCCAGAAGTGGCTCCGCAAGGCACTCGAGGTCAACCGGGCAGCCGACCTCCTGGGCTGACCTACTCGACGTCCCGGTCCGGCGGGTCGGGGAAGGGGGTCAAGTAGTCGCCGATGAGGGTTGCGCCCGGGCCGGGGCTGCCGCCGGGGCCGGGGTGCCAGGTGACGTCGGCGGCGGTGAGGGGTGCGGCGCAATGGCGACAGACGACGACGCCTTCCGTGCGGTGGCCGCAGTCGCGGTGGACCACGGTGACAGGTGGGCCGTCGGGGGTGGCGAGCCAGCGATCGCCCCAGGCCAGGAGCATGGCCAGGACAGGGTAGAGATCGCGACCGCGTTCGGTGAGGACGTACTCGGTCCGGGTCGGATTCTCCTGGTAGACACGGGTTTCCACGATCTCGTGCGCCCGCAGCGTGTGCAGCCGGTCGGCCAGGACGTTCGACGCGATCCCGAGATCCCGGCGCAGGTCCTCGAAGCGAGTGATGCCGACGAACAGGTCGCGCAGGATCAACGGGGTCCACCGCTCCCCCACGATGCCCACCGTGCGAGCGATCGAGCACCCGACATCCGCGAGTTCCACCTTGGCCATACCCGCCATCGTAGTCCATTGCTTTTTGCAAGTTAGCTGCCTACGGTCGTGGGGACCGGCTGCACTCGAGCGAGAGGACCCGATGCGCCCATGACCGAGGACCCCGAAGGCGAGCCCCTCGCCCGATTCCGGCGGGCCACCGTCGACAACGACATTCCCGCGCTGCTCGACACCCTGACCGAAGACGCCGAGCTCGTCTCACCGGTCTCGGGCCGCATGGTCTTCCGCGGCCACGCCGACCTCACCCCACTCCTGACGATCATCTACCGCGCGCTGCGCGACCTGCGCTGGACCGACACCGTCGGCACCGGCGACACGCGGGTCCTGGTGGGCGAGGCGAGGTTCGGGCCCTTCGCCCTGACGGAGGCGCTGGTACTCGAGCTCGCCCCGGACGGGCGTGTTCGACGGCTGCGTCCACACCTGCGTCCCCTGGCCGCGGTCCTCGCCTTCACCGTGTGGCTCGGCCCCGCCATGGCCAGGTACCCGGCGGTGATACGCCGGGCCGCCGGGTTCTAGGAATCCACCTCGACCACGCCCTCCGGGGTGAGCTCCAGGGTGCGGGTGATCCCGATGTCGTCGAGGAAGCGTTTTTAGTGGGGGGCCCCGATAAAACCGCCCGCGAAGCCCGCCCGCGCCGGGGGGGGGGGGGGGTGGGGGGGGAGGGGGAGGTTGTTTGTGGGGGGGGGCCGCATAAGCAGGCGCGGGGGGGGGTG
>NZ_JARWOJ010000201.1 GCF_029868625.1 Nocardia neocaledoniensis
GCGACTCGAGCGCGCCAGCGCTCCAAGAACTCTGTCGCACGGGGCGGATAAGCTGCCTGCGTGCCCGAACTTCCTCCCGTCGCCGAACTGCTCGCCACCGCCGTGCACGCGCTGGGAGGTAAGGAGCGCACCGGGCAGACCACCATGGCCACCGCCGTCGATCACGCGATCGACACCAAGGAGCACCTCGCCGTGCAGGCGGGGACGGGTACCGGTAAGTCGCTGGCCTATCTGGTGCCGAGCCTGCGGCACGCGGTGCGGACCGGGCGCACGGTGGTCGTGTCCACGGCGACGATCGCACTGCAGCGTCAGCTCGTCGATCGCGATCTGCCGCGGCTGGCCGAGGCGCTCAGCAAGCCGCTCGGGCGCACCCCGCAGTTCGCGATCCTCAAGGGCCGCAACAACTATCTGTGCCTGAACAAGATCAACAGTGTCATCCCGGAAGACACCGGCGAGGCCGAACTGTTCGACGCGTTCGCCATCTCCAAGCTGGGCCGCGAGGTCCAGCGCCTCAACGAATGGGCCTCCGATACCGAGACCGGCGACCGCGACGAGATCGCGCCCGGCGTGAGCGACCGAGCCTGGCGCCAGGTGAGCGTGTCCTCACGGGAATGCCTCGGCAAGACCCGCTGCCAGTTCGGCCAGGACTGTTTCGCCGAGAAGGCGCGCACGGAATCGGCGCAGGCCGACGTGGTGGTCACCAATCACGCCCTGCTCGCCATCGACGCGATCAGCGGCATCCAGGTCCTGCCCGAACACGATGTCGTGGTGATCGACGAGGCGCACGAACTGGTCGACCGGGTCACCGGTGTCGCGACCGCCGAACTGGCCGCGACGGCGATCAGCGCCGCGGCCCGCCGCTGCACCAAGCTGATCGACGAACGCGAGGTCGACCGGCTCGAAGGCGCCGCCGAGGCCTTCCACGAGGCGCTCGAGGACATGCCGCCCGGCCGCTGGGACCAGCTGCCCGACGGCATCGCGCCCGTGCTCGCCCTGGTCCGCGACGCCGCATGGAACGCGCGCACCGCGATCGCGCCGCAGGGCAGTGTCAAGGCCACCGACGATCCGGACAACGCGGCGGCCCGCACCATGGCGGTGGCCGCCATCGACGAGGTGCACGACGCCGCCGTGCGCGCCCTCACCGCGTTCGAGGAGGCCGATCCGGCCGCGCGCCGCGATGTCATCTGGCTCTCGGCCGACGAGATCCGCGGCGTCGCGCGCCGCACCCTGCGGATGGCCCCGCTGTCGGTGGGTGGGCTGCTGCGCAGCAGGCTGTTCGGCACCGCGACGGTGGTGCTCACCTCGGCGACGCTGCAGATCGGCGGCTCCTTCGACGGCCTCGCCATCACCTGGGGGTTGCCGTCGCAGTCCGCGGGCAAGGTCGACCCGGCACTGGCCAACGGCGCGACCGCGCCCGCCGACGCGGAGTCGGTGCGGTGGAGTTCGCTCGATGTGGGCTCCCCGTTCGATCACGCCAAGTCCGGCATCCTCTATGTCGCCAAGCATCTGCCCCCGCCGGGTCGCGACGGTCTCTCGCCCGCCTATCTCGACGAGATCGAGCAGCTGATCACCTCGGCGGGCGGGCGCACGCTCGGCCTGTTCTCCTCGATGCGCGCGGCCAAGGCCGCCACCGAGGCGCTGCGCCAGCGGCTCGACACCCCGGTGCTGTGTCAGGGCGACGACTCGATGGGCGCGCTGGTCCGCAAGTTCGCCGACGACCCGGAGACCTCCCTGTTCGGCACCCTCACCCTGTGGCAGGGCGTCGATGTGCCCGGCCCGTCGCTGAGTCTGGTGATCCTGGACCGCATTCCGTTCCCCCGCCCGGACGATCCGCTGCTCACGGCGCGCCAGCGGGCGGTCGAATCGCGCGGCGGCAACGGGTTCATGACGGTGGCGGCCAATCACGCGGCGCTGCTGCTCGCGCAGGGCACGGGCAGGCTGTTGCGCAGCGTGGACGACCGCGGCGTGGTCGCCATCCTGGATTCGCGCCTGGCGACCGCCCGTTACGGCGGCTACCTGCGTGCCTCGCTGCCGCCGTACTGGGAGACCACCGATCCCGAGGTCGTGTCGAAGGCATTGCGCAGGCTCACCGCGTCGGCGTAGGGCATCGAGTCGTGCAATCCGCATGACCACAACGGTGAATTCGCTACCGTGCGAAAGCATCTCGTGAGAACGTTGGCAGATGAAGCACCACGCCGATGGCGAGGTACTCGGCGAATTTCTGGTCAGCGCAAGATCTTTGGCCGAGTACCGCGCGATGTTTCACCTGTCCGACGACGATCTCACCGGTCGCCGAATCCTCGACTGTCCCGGCGGCGCGGCGAGTTTCACCGCGGAAGCCAGCGCGCTCGGCGCCGCGGTCACCGCGGTCGATCCCATCTACGCGCGCCCCACCACCGACCTGGCCGAAGACGCCGTCACCGAGAACGACCGCGCCGTGGCGTGGGCCGCCGCCAACGCGCACCGCTACCGCTGGGACTGGTACGGCTCCCCCGACGGGCACGCCGCCATCCGGCGCGGCGCGGCCCGCCGCTTCGCCGCCGATGTGCGCACCGAGCCGCACCGCTACATCGCGGCGAGCCTGCCCGAGCTGCCGTTCCCCGACAAGTCCTTCGACCTGTCGCTGAGCTCGCACCTGCTGTTCAGCTACGCCGACCGCCTCGACGCCGAATTCCATCTGGCGGCGCTGCACGAGCTGTCGCGGGTCACCGCCGGTGAGGCGCGCCTGTATCCGCTCCTCGACTACACCGGCGCGCCGCTGGACGACCTGGTCGGCTACCTGCGCACCGAACTGCACGACAAGGGCGTGCCCACCGCGCTGCGCAAGGTCCGCTACGAGTTCCACCACGGCGCCGACACCATGCTGGTCCTGCAACCCGCCGCGTGACCAGCCGGCCGTAATGACCACGGAAGACGGCCGGTCAGGCGACCACGGGCACCGCCTGACCCGGTCTACCCGGGGCGAGCTGATAGGGATCACCTACCAATGGTGGGCCGCGACGCGGGCCCGGCGGGGGTGCGCGGTAGCTTCTTAGTCGTGCATATGATGCGAGCCGAGCGGTAGCACGGCTGTGGTGGAGAAAACTCGACGCGCGGTGATTCCGCACAAGATCTCGACGCTCCTCCTGCTACTCGGCACCGCCGCCGCCGGCGTGACGCTGTTGTTCGTCACCATGGACCCGCACATGATCAGCGGCGGCATCCTCGCCGGCGGTCTCGATGTCCACATCTACCGCGACGGCGGTTGGCGGGTCCTGCACGATCGGGCGCTCTACATCGAGCCCACCCATCTGGGCCTGCTCTACACCTATACCCCGTTCTCGGCGCTGGTGTTCCTGCCGCTGCTGCTGATCCCGTGGGGCGCGGTCACCAATACCTGGATGGGGCTCAACCTCCTGGTGCTGTTCGGCGTGGTGCTGCAGAGCTGGCGGATGCTCGGCTACCGGGTGACCACGCGCCTGGTGCTCGTCAGCGCGCTGATCACGCTGGCCTGCACGTTCGCCGAGCCCGTCCGCACCACGCTGTACTACGGTCAGATCAATCTGTGGCTGATGCTGCTGGTGCTGTGGGACTTCTCCCGGCCCGAGGGCAGCAGGCTGCGCGGGCTCGGAGTCGGCATCTCGGCGGGCATCAAACTCACGCCGCTGTACTTCGTGGCCCAGTACCTCGCGCAGCGGCAATGGCGCGCCGCGGCCACCGCGGCGCTCACCTTCGTGGCGACCATCGGCCTGACCGCGCTGGTCCTGCCCCGCGATTCCTATCAGTACTGGACCTCGACGTTCTTCCAGTCCAGCCGCATCGCCCCCGACGCCCACCCGTCGAACCAGTCCCTGCGGGGCGCCATCGCGCATCTCGTGCACGGGCCGGCGCCCCTCTGGCTGTGGCTGCTGATCGCGGTGCCGGTGGCGCTGTTCGCCCTGTGGCTCGCGGCCGCGCTGGCTCGCCGCGGTGAACCGCTGCTGTCGGTGACGCTCGGCGGGCTCACCGCCTGCGCCGTCTCCCCGTACTCCTGGGGCCATCATTGGGTCTGGTTCGTCCCGCTCATGGTGTATCTGATCCATCGCGCCCAGGACCGTGGCCGCTGGTGGCTCGCCGCCGGCGCGCTGTACGTCGCCATCGCGGCGTGGACCTACACCTACACGCCCACCTGGGTGAGCGTCGGCACGTTCCTGTTGCCGCCGTGGTGGCCGGGCATCCAGCTGCTGATGAACGTCTACGTGATCATCTATCTGGTGGTCCTGGCCGGGGTCGTGCGGCTGGTCCGCACCGAGCCGCAGCCGCAGGCGCAGGTGCCGATCGAACCGATCATCCTCGATCCGCCTGCCGCCGAACAGGTCTCGCACACCATCCGGCCGCCGCGGGTCGCCGGCGGGGCACACCCCGACGACGACCGCCCGGCGATGGTCGACTGAGCCCTAACCGCAGGCCCAGTCGAACACGCCCGATTCCAGATCGAGCTGGGCGTTGCCGCCGCCGAAGTTCATGCCGGAGACCTCCTCGATCTCCAGGTAGTACGGGGTCAGACCCTCGGGCAGGGCCTGCACGGGGAACGCGGTGCCGCCCAGGTGGGAGCGGCCGAAGAGCGGTTCGGCCCACGGCGTCCAGCCGGAATCCTCGGTGAGCGGGTCCTGGTAGCGGGTATCGGGCTCGTATTCGACGGGCGGGATACCGACATTGGGATCGGCGACGCGCTCGGCCAGCCAGACGCCGATCGTGGGATGCACGTCGTCCCAGGCATTACAGCCCTCGTCGCTCGCGACCGGGGAGCCGGGCGCGCGTACGTCGGCGGGTGGGGCGACGGGGCCGCCCGCGAATTCCTCCTCGGTGAGCCAGATCAGCCCGAACACCCCGCCGATCTCGTCGTGCAGGAGCTGCAGCTGCGGGTGCAGGCGGGTGGCCACCAGATCGCGCGCGATCGGATCGTCGGAGCTCGCGTCGGGCGCCACGGGGTCGTTGGCGTCGGCGAACTGCCCCTCACCCTGGAAGAAGGCGATGGCGGGAAACCCCGGACCGCGCCGCTGGAAATCGGCGGGCAGCCGCAGGGTGAGCGCGTGCATCATCGGCAGCCCGGTGACCGGTCCGCGCGGCCAGGTGGCCGGGTCGATCGCCGGCCCCTCACTGCCGATCCAGCCGGAGCGCACCGGCGCGTCGAGGGTCAGCGGTTCCCCGGCGGGAGTCTCCGCCAGCTTGTCCGCCGAATCTCCGAAACCCAGGTCGTAAGCCTTCATCGCAGCTCTCCTCTTCGACGCGCGGACGATGCCGTGGCGCCGCATCGTCCGGCGCCGACGCCGAGGGTAATCGCCGCCGCCGACAGATGCGGGGCCTGCGCCCAACCGCGAGCATCGGTCCGGTGACGAAAAAGCGGCGGGGGGGGGGCGGGCGGGGGCCCCCCCCCCCCCCCCCCCCCCCGGCCCCCCGCCCGGGGGCCCCCCGGGGGAGCGCGGGGGGCCGCCGGCGGCGGCGGGGGCGCCCCCCCCCCGCCCGCCCCCCCCCCCCCCCCCCCCCCCCCCCCCCCCCCCCCGCCGCGGGCGGCCCCCCCCCCCCCCCCCCCCCCCCCCCCCCCCCCCCCCCCCCCCGCGA
>NZ_JARWOJ010000202.1 GCF_029868625.1 Nocardia neocaledoniensis
CGCCCCCCCCCCCCCCCCCCCCCACCCCCCCCCCCCCCCCCCCCCCGGGGGGGGGGGGGTCCCCCCCCCCGTTCTCGGGGACCTATTCGCCGGTCAGGCGCTTGCGGTCGCGCTCCTCGGCCTCGCGGGCGGCGTTGCGGCGCTGTTCCTCGGCCGCCAGCTGCACCGCCGTGCGGCTCCACACCACGCGCACCCAGTGGAAGGTGAGCACCATGATCGCGATCGTGCCGAGGATCAGGCCGATGCCGGGGCCCGCGCCCTCGTAGTTGCCGAGGCCGGGGGTCTGCCGGTGCCAGATCGAGAGCACACCGAAGACGCTGCCGACGGCCGAGCCCGCACAGGCCAGCCAAGCCAGCACCCAGCGGCGGGTGGTCAGCGCCAGCAGCGAGAAACCGACGCCGAAGACGATGACCAGCCACACGAAGATCCGCGACGGCAGCCCGATGTGCTCGAGCCGCGCGGCGTCGGTGTTGAGCAGCACGTCGAATCCGCGCGCGGTGCCCGCGGTCGGCAGCACCAGCGAGATCAGCAGCGCGAACACCGCGCCCGCCACCACCAGCGCCCGCGCGCCGGGATCGATCTCCCCGGCGATGCGGCGTTCCACCGCGTCGAGCTCGCCGCGGAACTGTTCGAATTCCTGGTCCTCGTCCACCCGGTTCACCGCGTTGTCGCTCCTGTCGGCAGGCTGGTCGTCGCTGGGCGCGGGCGCGCCGGGCTCCACTGTGCCATCACCGGGTACCGCGCTCGCGTCCGACCCACTACTGCCGGTAGTAGATTCGGGTTCCTCGGCCGGTGAGCTCACGCCGAGCATCCCGTCGAGCATCCGCTGACGGCCGGTTCGACGGTGACCGGGGCGCCGATCTTCGGCAGCCCGAGGCCGACACCGATCGGCGCGGTCTTGGGCGTCACGCCGCGCTCGTGCGCGTCACCGGCCCTGGTACGCCGGTGCGTCTTGACCACGCCGTCGGCGATGAGGTGGTGCGGCGCCGCCGCGGTGATGTCGACGGTGACGAGGTCGCCGGGCCGGATACCCGCCGCGTCGCCGGGCCGGAAGTGCACCAGCCTGCCGTCGCGGGCGCGCCCGCTCATCCGGGCGGTGGCCGCGTTCTTCTTGCCCGCGCCCTCGGCCACCAGCAACTCGACCTCGGTGCCGATCAGGGCCTGGTTGGCCTCGAGCGATACCTGCTCCTGCAGGGCGATCAGCCGGTCGTAGCGCTCCTGCACGACCGCCTTGGGCAGCTGGTCGGGCAGTTCGGCGGCGGGCGTGCCCGGCCGCTTGGAGTACTGGAAGGTGTAGGCGCTGGTGAAGCGCGCCCGGCGCACCACGTCCAGGGTCTCCTGGAAGTCCTCCTCGGTCTCACCGGGGAAGCCGACGATGATGTCGGTGGTGATCGAGGCGTGCGGCATGGCGGCGCGCACCTTGTCGATGATGCCGAGGAAGCGTTCCTTGCGGTAGGAGCGTCGCATCGCCTTGAGGACCCGGTCCGAGCCGGACTGCAGCGGCATGTGCAGCTGCGGGCAGACGTTGGGGGTCTGGGCCATCGCCTCGATGACGTCGTCGGTGAACTCGGCGGGGTGCGGCGAGGTGAAGCGCACGCGCTCGAGTCCCTCGATCCGACCCGCCGCGCGCAGCAGCTGGGCGAAGGCGCCGCGGTCGCGCGGCTGTTCCGGGTCGACGAAGTTCACGCCGTAGGAGTTCACGTTCTGGCCGAGCAGCGTCACCTCGAGCACGCCCTGGTCGACGAGCGCCTGCACCTCGGCGAGCACGTCACCGGGGCGGCGGTCGACCTCCTTGCCGCGCAGCGCGGGCACGATGCAGAAGGTGCAGGTGTTGTTACAGCCCACCGAGATCGACACCCAGCCCGCGTAGGCCGATTCACGCTTGGCGGGCAGCGTCGACGGGAAGGCCTCGAGCGACTCGAGGATCTCGACCTGGGCGACCTCGTTGTGCCTGGCCCGCTCCAGCAGCACCGGCAGCGAGCCGATGTTGTGGGTGCCGAACACCACGTCGACCCACGGCGCCTTGCGCACGACGGTCTCGCGGTCCTTCTGCGCCAGGCAGCCGCCGACGGCGATCTGCATGCCGGGGCGCCCCTGCTTGACCGGCGCGAGGTGACCGAGCGTGCCGTAGAGCTTGTTGTCGGCGTTCTCGCGCACCGCGCAGGTGTTGAAGACCACCAGATCGGGGGTCTGGTCGGGGTCGGCCTTCACATAGCCCGCGTCCTCGAGCAGGCCGGACAAGCGCTCGGAATCGTGCACGTTCATCTGGCAGCCGAAGGTGCGGACCTCGTAACTGCGCGCCTGGGTCACCGTGCGCTCCGTCGCGTTCTGTCCGTTCGAATCCACCCGTCCAGGGTACGGCCACCACCCGGTGTGGTCTGCGTCGCGGTCGCGAGTACGCCAGGTTACCGGGCGGTGTCATCTCGGCGTGCCGCGACGGCGAGTCACGGAAAGCGGGGCAAATCTCCGAAGAACGCCTAAGGTTTCTGACCATGACCGACGACGCCGCACCCGCGACCGGGAACGCCGACGCCGCAGCCACTGCTGGCGCGCCGCCGATGATCTCGATGCGCAACGTGGACAAACACTTCGGTGAGCTCCATGTTCTGCGCGATATCAACCTGGACGTGCCCCGCGGGCAGGTCGTGATCGTCCTCGGCCCTTCGGGCTCGGGGAAGTCCACGCTGTGCCGCACCATCAACAGACTCGAACCGATCGACTCCGGTGACATCGCCATCGACGGCGTCGCGCTGCCCGCCGAGGGCAAGGCGCTGGCCGCGCTGCGCGCCGAGGTCGGCATGGTGTTCCAGTCGTTCAATCTCTTCGCGCACAAGACGATTCTCGAGAACGTGATGCTCGCGCCGCTGAAGGTGCGCGGCGTCAAGAAGGACGAGGCGCGCAAGAAGGCCCTCGCCCTGCTCGACCGCGTCGGCATCGCCAACCAGGCCGACAAGTATCCCGCGCAGCTGTCCGGTGGCCAGCAGCAGCGTGTCGCCATCGCGCGTTCGCTGGCGATGGACCCCAAAGTGATGCTGTTCGACGAGCCGACCTCGGCGCTGGACCCGGAGATGGTCAACGAGGTGCTCGAAGTGATGGTCTCCCTGGCCAAGGAGGGCATGACCATGCTCGTCGTCACCCACGAGATGGGCTTCGCCCGCCGTGCCGGTGACCGGGTGCTGTTCATGGCCGACGGCGAGGTCGTCGAGGACACCGCGCCCGAGACCTTCTTCACCGCGCCCACCTCGGACCGCGCCAAGGACTTCCTCGGCAAAATTCTCAGTCACTGAGCCCACTCACACCATCACAGGAGAAGGACACTCGATGAGGATCAATCGTGCGATGCGGGTCGGAATCGGCGCCGCGGCACTGGCATTGGCGGCCACGCTCACCGCTTGCGGCGGGGGCGACGAGGGCTCGGTGCTCGACCACGCCAAGGAAGGCAAGCTGACCGTCGGCATCAAGTTCGACCAGCCCGGCCTCGGCCTGCGCAACACCGACGGCACCTACAGCGGCCTCGATGTCGAGGTCTCCAAGTACGTCGCCGAGAAGCTGGGCGTGAAGCCGGAGAACATCGAATTCAAGGAAGCGCCGTCGGGCCAGCGCGAGACGCTGATCGAGAACGGCCAGGTCGACTTCATCGTCGCCACCTACTCGATCACCGATTCGCGTAAGCAGAAGGTCGACTTCGCCGGCCCCTACTACGTCGCCGGTCAGGACCTGCTGGTCCGCGCCGACAACACCGACATCACCGGCCCGGATTCCCTCGCGGGCAAGAAGGTCTGCTCGGTGAAGGGTTCCACCCCGGCCCAGAACATCCAGAAGAACTACCCGCAGGCGCAGCTGCAGACCTACGACACGTACTCGCTGTGCATCGAGGCGCTGCGTGGCGGCGCGATCGACGCGGTCACCACCGACAACGTGATCCTGGCCGGCTACGCCGCGCAGTCGCCGGGCACCTACAAGCTGGTGAACAAGACTTTCACCACCGAGAACTACGGCATCGGCCTGAAGAAGGGCGATACGGAGAGCCGGGGCAAGATCAACGACGCGATCGAGGCGATGATCGCCGACGGCGCGTGGAAGGCGGCACTGGAGAAGTCCTTCGCCGGAACCGGTTTCGCGATTCCGCAGCCGCCGACCGTCGACCGCTACTGATCGACACCGCCGCGGTGGCCCGGAAGCCACCGCGGCGGTGAACTCCCGCTTGCCCTTTCACATCGATCGGAGGACGCGCGTCCGTGTTCGACCTGATCTCGAGGTATGACTCCGAAATCCTCGACGCCTTCTGGGTGACCATCAAGCTGACGTTCTTCTCGGCGATCGGCGCCCTGGTCATCGGCACCCTCGTCGCGGCCATGCGCGTGTCCCCGATTCCGGTGGCCCGCTGGATCGGCACCGCCTACGTGTCGATCTTCCGCAACACCCCGCTGACCCTGATCATCGTGTTCTGCTCGCTGGGTCTGTACACCACGCTGGGCTGGAAGCTGGCCGGTGATTCGCTGGCGGACAACAACTACCGCTGGGCGATCGTCGGCCTCAGCGTCTACACCGCGGCGTTCGTCTGCGAATCGCTGCGCTCGGGCATCAACACCGTCCCGCTCGGCCAGTCCGAGGCCGGTCGCTCGCTGGGCTTCGGGTTCGCCCAGAATCTGCGCCTGGTGGTGCTGCCGCAGGCGTTCCGCGCGGTCATCGCGCCGCTGGGCAGCGTCCTGATCGCGCTGACGAAGAACTCCACGATCGCCTCGGCGATCGGCGTCGGCGAGGCCGCCCTGCTGATGAGCACGATGAACGAGAACGAGGCCGCGGTGCTCGCGATCGGCGCGATCTTCGCGCTCGGCTTCGTCATTCTCACCCTGCCGACCGGCCTGTTCTTCGGCTGGCTGGCCAAGCGATACGAGGTGGCCCGATGAGTGCGAGCGCTTCGGTACTTTTCGACGCGCCCGGCCCCAAGGCCCGGGTCAGGCACGGCATCTACTCGGTGCTCGTGCTGCTCGCGCTGATCGCCTTCGGCTGGGTGCTGTTCGACGCGTTCGACGAGAAGGGCCAGTTCACCGCGGCCAAGTGGGAACCGTTCCTGGACTCCGGTGTCTGGGAGACCTACCTGCTGCCCGGCCTGCAGGGCACACTCACGGCGGCGGCGATCTCCATCGTCGGCGCGCTGATCTTCGGCATGATCTTCGGCATCCTGCGCCTGTCGGATCACCGGTGGGTGCGCTGGACGGCGGGCGCGATCGTCGAACTGGCGCGCGCGATCCCCGTGCTGATCCTGATGATCTTCCTGTTCGCGGTGTTCGGCGACTACAAGGTGTTCCGCTCCGATGACCTGGCCCTGGCGGCCGTGGTCATCGCGTTGATCATCTACAACGCCTCGGTCATCGCCGAGATCGTCCGCGCGGGTATCCGCTCGCTGCCCAAGGGGCAGACCGAGGCCGCGGTGGCGCTGGGTCTGCGCAAGTCGCAGTTGATGCGCCTGATCCTGCTGCCGCAGGCCGTCACGGCGATGCTGCCCGCGCTGGTGTCGCAGATGGTGGTCGTCCTGAAGGACACCGCCCTCGGCTACCAGATCACCTATGTGGAGCTGGTGCGTTCGGCGCAGCAGGAGGGCGCGTCGCAGCAGAACACGATCCCCGCGCTGATGGTCGTCGCGTTGATCATGATCTCGCTCAACATCGCGCTGACCTTCCTGGCGACCACGCTGGAGAAGCGGCTGCGGTCGCGGCGCAAGAAGGGCGGCACGGTGCTGGCCGCCGATTCGATCGTCACCGACGCGGCGCCCGGCGTCGACATCGGCAAGAAGTAGCACGACAACGACAGTGGCCCGGTCCGCGCGGACCGGGCCACAGTCGTGTGGGGGCCGGGCTAAATAGGGTATGTGTATAACCCCACCCCCCGGGCGGCGCCGCGGTTTGCCGTGTGGATTTTTTTTTTCTTGGGGCAGGGGGGGGGCGTGG
>NZ_JARWOJ010000203.1 GCF_029868625.1 Nocardia neocaledoniensis
CTCGGGTACCTGTTCATCTCCCACGATCTGGCGGTCGTCCGCCAGATCAGCGACCGGGTGGCGGTGATTCGGCACCGCCCCCAAGTCGAAACCCGGGCGGCGGCCAACCGGTTAAACCAAACACCGCACGCCAAAACGCCGGGGCAGCGAGCCCCGCATACCACCCCCCCCCGCCCGGTGGTGCACTTCCCCCCCCCCCCCGCTGGGGGGGCCCCCCCCACCACCCGCGACCGGGTGGCGGTGATGCGGCACGGCCGCATCGTCGAAACCGGGCCGACGGCAACCCTGTTCACCGATCCACGGCACGACTACACGCGGGAGCTGCTCGCCGCGATTCCCACCCCCGGCAGCCGGATCGTCCCGACCGACCGAAAGGACCCCACCCGATGAGCGAGCCACCGCTGTTCCTCGGCCTCGACCTCGCGGGCACCGGAGCGCATCCGGCGTCCTGGCGCCGCGCCGACTCGCGCGCCGAGGACCTGTTCGGCGCCGCCTACTGGACCGAGGCGGTGACGCGGGCCGAGCGGCTCGGCGTCGACGCCGTGTTCCTCGCCGATTCCTTCGGTCTCCAACCGGGTGGCGCCGGGGTGACGCGCGGGCGCCTCGACGCCGTCGCGATCGCCGCTCGCGTCGCGCCGTTGACCCGCCGGATCGGGCTGGTGCCGCAGGTGCCGGTGACGCACACCGAACCCTTCCACGTGTCCAAGGCGATCGCGGCCCTCGATTTCGCGAGCCTGGGCCGGGCCGGCTGGGAAGTCGCGGTGTCCGGCACCGTCGAGGAGGCGAAGGCCTTCGGCCGCAAGGACATCCAATCCGCCGAGTCGCTCTGGCAGGAGGCCGACGAGGCCGTCGAGGTGGTGACCCGATTGTGGGACAGCTGGGAGGACGGCGCCGAGATCCGCGACGTCCCCACCGGCCGGTTCATCGACCGGGACCGCCTGCACTACATCGACTTCCACGACGAGCACTTCTCGGTGAAAGGCCCCTCGATCACCCCGAGGTCACCGCAGGGACAGCCGATCGTGACGGTGCGCGCCGACGACACCGCCGCCACCGCCGTCGCCGTCCGGCGTGCCGACCTGATCCGCGTCACCGCGCCGGACCCGGCGGGGGCGGCCGCGCGCCGCACCGCCCTGCGCGCGGCGATCGCCGACGCCGGCCGCGATCCCGATACGGTGCGCGTCCTGCTCGATCTGCCCGTGCACCTGGCGGATTCGGCCGACCAGGCCCGGGCCGAGGTCGACGAACTCGACCGGTGGGCCGGCACCGTGCCCACGACCGGAATCCAGCACGTGGGTACGGTCGCCGAACTCGACGACCTGCTCGCCGAGATCGGCGGTTCCGGCAGCGCCGACGGTGTCGTCCTGCGCCCGCTGGCCGTCTACGCCACGCTGACGGCGCTCCGGGCGCGCCCGGCCCCGACCGCGCCGCCCGGCACCTTCCGCGACCATCTCGCCCTCCCCCGCCCCACCAGCCGCTACGCCCGAGGAGCAGCGCTGTGACCGCGAAGCCACGCAAGCAAGTCCATCTCGCCGCGCACTTCCCCGGCGTCAACAACACCACCGTCTGGGCCGACCCCGCCTCGAAGTCGCAGGTCGAGTTCGCCTCGTTCGAGCACCTGGCCCGCACCGCCGAGCGCGGGCTGTTCGACTTCTTCTTCCTCGCCGAGGGCCTGCGGCTGCGGGAACACCGCGGGCGCATCCACGATCTCGACGTGGTGGGCAGGCCGGACACCTTCACCGTGCTCGACGCGCTGGCCGCCGTCACCGACCGCCTCGGGCTCGCGGGCACCATCAACAGCACCTACAACGAACCGTTCGAGCTGGCCAAGCAGTTCGCGGCGCTGGATCACCTCTCCGGCGGCCGGGCGGCCTGGAACGTGGTCACCTCCTCCGACGCCTTCACCGGCGAGAACTTCCGCCGCGGCGGCTATCTGGAGCACGCGCAGCGGTACCGGCGGGCCGCCGAGGTGGTCGAGGCGAGCCGGGCACTGTGGGACAGCTGGCCCGCCGACGCGCTCGTGGTCGACCGCGAACGCGGTGTCTTCGCGCGCGAGATTCCCGCAACCTCGTTCCACAGCACCCAGTTCGACATCGAGGCGCCGTTCGTGACACCGCCGAGCCCGCAGGGCCATCCGGTGCTGTTGCAGGCGGGCGATTCCGACGAGGGCCGCGAGTTCGGCGCGCGCACCGCCGACGCGATCTTCACCGTGCACGGCACACTCGAGGCGGGACAGCGGTTCTACGCCGACGTCAAGGGCAGGCTCGCGAAGTACGGGCGCGGCCACGACGAGCTGCTGGTCTTCCCCGCCGCCACCTTCGTTCTCGGCGACACCGAGGCCGAGGCACACGAGCGCGCCCGCCACATCCGGTATCAGCAGGTGAGCCCGCAGACCGCGATCGCCTTCCTCGAACAGGTCTGGGGCCGCGAGCTGTCCGGTTACGACCCGGACGGTCCGCTGCCCGACGTCGAGCCCGACGCCACCAGCGAGATCACCCGCGGCCGGGTGCGGCACACGAAAGACCCACTCGCCGTGGTGAAGTCCTGGCGCGAGCGGGCCGAGGCCGAGGGACTCAGCATCCGGGAACTCGTCATCGAGGTCACCGCCCGTCAGCAGTTCATCGGCACGCCCGGCCAGGTCGCCGCGCAGATCGACCACTACGTGCAGTCCGACGCCGCCGACGGCTTCATCCTCGTCCCCCACCTCACGCCCGCGGGGCTGGACGAATTCGTCGACCTGGTGGTGCCGGAACTGCAGGAACGCGGCAGCTTCCGTACCGCCTACACCGGCACCACCCTGCGCGACCACCTCGGTCTGCGCCACCCCCACCACCGCACCGCCGCCGAAGGAGCACGCGCGTCATGACGATCACCGTCGACACCTCCAGCACCACAAGCACTTTCTCCGACGAGTGGCGCCGCTGGCACGACGCCCGCGAGGACGGGTTACGCGACCCGCTCGGCTGGCTCAGCCTCACCGCGCTGCACTGGCTCACCGACCGCCCGGAGCAGCTCGACGGCCTACCCGGCACCTGGTGGGTCACCGACGAGAAGGTGTTCATCACCGCCAAGCCCGGCGACCGGCTCGACGTCGACGGCGAGCGCATCGCCGGTGTCCAGATCTTGACGCCCGCCGAGGGTGCGCCCGGTCTGAGTGTGCTGCACGAGGACCGGGTGCTCGAGGTGATCCGGCGGTCCGGGCAGTTCGCGGTCCGCGTGCACGATCCGGCGGCGGCCACCCTCACCGGGTTCACCGGCGTGCCCACCTATCCGGTCGATCCGCGCTGGGTCGTCACCGGCCGGTTCACCCCCTTCGGCACCGCCCGCACCGTCACCACCGGCGCGGTCGTCGACGGGCTCGAACACCACCACAGCGCGGCGGGACTCGTCGAGTTCCGGATCGGCGACGTCGCGGCCACCCTGCTCGCCTTCGGCACCCCGGCCGACCTGAAGGTGCTGTTCACCGACGCCACCAGCGGCGTCACCACCTATCCGGCGGCGCGCTCGCTCGCGATCGGCGCGGTCGAGGCCGACGGCACGGTGACGCTGGACTTCAACCGGGCGGTCAACCTGCCGTGCGCGTTCACCGATTTCGCGACCTGCCCCGTGGCGCCGGCGGAGAACCGGCTGCGCGTGGCGGTCGAAGCGGGAGAACAGGATCCGAAGCTATGACCGTACCGCTGTCGATTCTCGACCTCTCCCCGATCAGCGCGGGGTCCTCCGCCGCGCAGGCGCTGCGCAACACCGTCGATCTGGCCCAGCACGCCGAACAGTGGGGCTACCACCGGTATTGGCTCGCCGAACACCACTTCGTGTCGGTGGCCAGTTCCGCGTCGCTCACGCTGCTCGGGCTCGTCGCCGCCGCGACCTCGCGGATCCGGGTGGGGACCGGGGCGGTGCAGGTGGGCCATCACACCTCCGCGTCGATCGTGGAGGCGTTCGGCACCGTCGACGCGTTGCACCCGGGGCGGCTTGACCTCGGCCTCGGCCGGTCGGGACACCGTCGCGGCCAGTTCGGCGCCGAGAAGTCGGCGGCCAAGGGCGGTCGGCCGGTGCTGGACGCGGTCACCGGCCGCACCCGGATCCGGGACGGGGTGGTGGTGCCGCCGCCGTTCGATCCGCGCGGGATCACCGACCGATCCAGGTTCGTCGCCTCGCTCGCGGCCCTGCAGCAGCCGGGCGCCGAGGCGCCCGCCTTCGCCGACCAGGTCGACGAGGTGCGCGCCCTGCTCGACGGCACGTTCACCGTCGACGACATCGCGCTGCGCGCTGTTCCCGGTGAAGGGGCGCGCGTGGAGCTGTGGTTGTTCGGCAGTACCGCCGGGGAGAGTGCCGAGGTGGCAGGGCGGCTGGGGCTGCCGTTCGCCGCGGCGTATCACGTCGCGCCCGGCACCGCGCTGGACGCGGTCGAGGCGTATCGGGCGGCATTCCGGCCCTCGGCGGTGCTCGCCGAACCGCACGTGATCGTGTCCGCCGATGTGGTGGTGGCCGCCGACGACGCCACCGCCCGCCATCACGCGAGCACCTACGGGCACTGGGTACACAGCATCCGCAGCGGCTCCGGCGCGAGCGAATACCTCGACCCCGCGACGGCCGCGCCCCTCACCGCCGACCAGCTCCGCCTGGTCGAGGACCGCCTCGCCGCCCAGATCGTCGGTTCCCCCGAGACCGTCACCGAACGGCTCGAGGCTCTGGTCCGGGTCACCGGCGCCGCCGAACTGCTCGTCACCACCATCACCCACGACCACGCCGACCGCCTCGAGTCCCACCGCCTCCTGGCCGACGCCTGGGGCCTGCGCGCCGCCCGCGCCGCCTGAGCCACGACTTGTCGGAGGGGGTGGCCATACTCGGGGGATGAGTTCTGGAGAGCGGCCGGTGCCGCCGTTCAATGCTGACGAGCGGGCGACACTCGAGGGGTGGTTGGACTTCCATCGGGTGACGCTGGCCAGGAAATGTGCCGGGTTGGACGATGTGCAGGGAGCGACCGCGGCGGTGCCGCCGTCAGGGTTCACGCTGACCGGGCTGGTGCAGCACCTCGCGGAGGTGGAGCGGAACTGGTTCCAGCGGGTCTTCGCCGGCGAGCGGGTGCCGCCGATCTACGACCCGGGCGCCGATCCGGACGGGCCGGACGGCGGGTTCACCGTCGCGCCCGGCGCCACGCTCGCCGACGCCCTCGGCACCTGGGAAGCGCAGATCGCGCGCGCCCGCGAACTCTGCGCGGGCCGCGACCTCGCCGACACCGGCCAATTCGCCGGCCAGGAGGTCAGCCTGCGCTGGATCTACGTGCACATGATCGAGGAATACGCCCGGCACAACGGCCACGCCGACCTGCTCCGCGAACGCATCGACGGCTCGACCGGCGTGTAGCGCCTCAGGCGCTGAGCGGCGCCGCCGTGACGCCGTAGCCCAGGTTGGTGAGAACCTCGCTGGTGGCCTTGGCGAAGTTGAGGGTGATGAAGTGCAGGCAGGGTGCGCCCTCGTCGATCAGGCGCTGGGCCATCTCGGTGGCGATCTGGATGCCCTCGGCGCGCACGGCGGCCTTGTCCTCCTCGGGGCCGGTGCCCGCGGCTCGGGTCAGGCGCTCGAGGACGGCGGGCGCCAGCGGGCGGCCACACAGTTCCTCGGCGCGCGCGACGGTGCGCAGCGAGGTGATGGGCATCAGCTCGGGGATGATCGGCTTGTCGCCCTCGACCGGGTCCATCGCCACGACGCGATCACGCAGCCGCAGGTAGTGGTCGACGTCGAAGAACATCTGGGTGATCGAATACTCCGCGCCCGCACGCAGTTTCGCGGCGAGGAAGCGGGTGTCGTGATCGAGATCCGGCGAGCGGTGGTGGCCCTGCGGGAACGAGGCGACACCGACGTGGAAATCGCCCAGATCGCGGACGATGCGCACCAGTTCCTCGGCGTACTCGACGCCCTCGGGATGCTTGCGCCATTCGCCGAGCGGGTCGCCCGGCGGGTCACCGCGCAGGACGAGCAGGTTGCGGATGCCCGAATCGGCGTAGGAGCCGACCAGCGCGCGCAGTTCGTCGAGGCTGTGCCCGACGGCGGTGAGGTGGGCGACCGGCAGCAGCGTGGTCTCGGTGGCCAGCTCGCCGGTGATGCGCACCGTGCGGTCCTTGGTGGACCCGCCCGCGCCGTAGGTCATCGACACGAAGGCCGGGTGCATGCACTCGAACTCGCGGACCGCGCGCCACAGCCTGGCCTCGCCCGCCGCGTCGCGCGGCGGATTGAACTCCACCGAGAACGGCACACCGCCGCCCGCGTGGGTACGCAGGCTCTGCACCACCGAGGGGGTGTTCGAGACGATCGGCTGCTTCTGGGCGGGTCGATCTGGGGTCGAACGTCCCCGTCCATTGTCGAAAGTCACCGGTTCAGTGTAGTGGTGCGCACCGCGACGGCGGCACGGACCGGGGCGTGAACGCCCTGATCGCGCCCCCGGCCAGCACGGCCCGTCAACCGGGATGGACACGAAAGTCGTGGTGGGTGAGCCCGCCGACACGCCTGGTGTGGCCTCGGTCGCACCGGCGATGTGCGCCGGTCTGCCCCGCCCCGGGCCCGCGTATCCTGCGACTGAACGCCGGTGCCAGCGGCACCGCGCGCGACCAGGTCCATCCACTCGCCCACTTCCGCACCTGGAGGCCACCCTGTCCGCCGGAATCGGTACCCCGCTCGCCCGGTCCGTCCACGACACCCCGGCCCCGGTCGACCTCGGCGCCCTGACCCCGGGCACGCCCGCGTTCGTCGCCGCGGTGGAGCGCGTGCTCACCGATTTCTTCGCCACCCGGCGCGAGATCGTCGATCCGCTCGGGCCGGTCTTCGTCGACGCCGCGGACGCGCTGGAACAGTTCGTCCTGCGCGGGGGCAAGCGGACCAGGCCCGGCTTCGCGTGGACCGGCTGGCTCGGCGCCGGCGGCGACCCGAGCGGCCCCGACGCGGCCGCGGTGCTCACCGCCTGCTCGGCGCTGGAGCTGGTGCAGGCGTGCGCGCTGGTGCACGACGACATCATCGATTCCTCCCGGACCCGGCGCGGATTCCCGACGATCCACGTCGACTTCGAGGACCGTCATCGCGCGGCGGGCTGGCCCGGCGACGGTGCCGAGTACGGGGCCGCCGTCGCGATCCTGATCGGCGATCTGGCCCTGGCCTGGGCCGACGACCTGGTCCACGAGGCCGGGCTCGCCCCCGCCGCGCTGGCACGCTTCGCCCCGGTGTGGGCCCGGATGCGCACCGAGGTGCTCGGCGGACAGCTCCTCGACGTCAACGGCGAGGCCGGTGGCGACGAATCGGTCGAGGCCGCGCTCCGGATCAACCGCTACAAGACCGCCGCGTACACGATCGAACGGCCGCTGCACCTGGGCGCCGCGCTGGCGGGTGCGGACGAGGCGCTGGTCGCCGCCCTGCGCACCTACGGCACCGACGTGGGAATCGCCTTCCAGCTGCGCGACGACCTGCTCGGCGTGTTCGGCGACCCCGCCGTCACCGGCAAGCCCTCGGGCGACGACCTGCGTGAGGGCAAGCGCACCGTGCTCGTCGCCGAGGCGCTGCGCCGGGCCGACCCGGCCGCCGCGGCGCTGATCCGCGCCGGTCTCGGCACCGACCTCGACGACACCGCCGTGGACCGGCTGCGCGCCCTGCTCACCGAACTCGGCGCGGTCGACGACGTGGAACGCCGGATCACCGAACTCACCGACGCGGGCCTGGCGGCCGTGGCGGCCAGCAGCGCCACCCCCGCCGCGAAGGAACTGCTGCACGCGATGGCGCTGGCCGCCACCCGTCGCGCCGCGTGATCGAGATGGACAGCGTGGTGGGACAGGTGGATCACGTCGTCGTCGTGGGCGCGGGGCTGGCCGGGCTCGCCGCGGCGCTGCACCTGCGCGGCGCAGGCCTCGCGGTGACGGTGCTCGAACGCGCCGATCATCCGGGCGGCCGGGTCGGGCGCTACCGGTTCGACGACTACGAGATCGACAGTGGCGCCACGGTTCTCACGTTGCCCGAGCTGATCGATGACGCGCTCGCCGCGGTGGGCCGCACCCGCGAGGATCTCGGGCTGCGGATCCACCGGCTCGCCCCCGCCTATCACGCGCGCTACGCCGACGGCACCGACATCCGCGTCTTCGACGACGCCGAGCAGATGGCCACCGAGGTCGCGCGCACCTGCGGACCGGCCGAGGCGCGCGGCTACCGGCGCCTGCGCGACTGGCTCGACCGGATCTACGCCGCCGAGTTCGACGAGTTCATGGACGCCGATTTCGATTCGCCGCTGGACATGGTGCGCACCCGTAGCGCCAGGTCGGCCCTGGCGACGCTGGCCCGGCTCGGCGGTTTCGGCAGGCTCGGTCCGCGCGTGCGTACCTTCCTGCGCGACGAACGCCTGGTCCGGCTGTTCACTTTCCAGGCGCTGTACGCGGGAATGGCGCCGGATCAGGCGCTGGCGCTCTACGGCGCGATCCCGAACATGGACACCTGCCAGGGCGTCTACTTCCCCGAAGGCGGCATGCGGGCGATCACCGCCGCACTCGCCGAGGCCTTCACGTCGGCGGGTGGGCAGCTGGTCCTGGGCGCCGAGGTCGCCGGGATCGACTACGCGAGGCGCGGATCCGCCGCCGGCCACCGATCGGCCACCGCGCCACGGCCCGGCGCGAGTACCCTCGGCCCGCGGGGCGCCCGGAACCGGCGCGCCGAGGCGGTCCGCACCGTCGACGGCGTGCGCTACGCCTGCGACGCCGTCGTCCTCACCGCCGACCTGGGCTCACTGCCCCGCTTCGGGCTGCGGTATCGCCGTGGGCTGCGGGCCTCGCCGTCGGCCGTGGTCGCGCACGGCACCGTGCCCGCCGCGATCGCGGCGCGGTGGCCGGTGCAGGCGCACCACACGATCGACTTCGGCGCCGCCTGGGCATCGACGTTCACCGAGATCGCCGCCCGGCGCGGGCGCGGACGGCTGATGAGCGATCCGTCCCTGCTGCTCACCCGCCCCGCCCTCACCGACCCGGGCCAGTACGTCGACCGCGCCGACGGCCGGCACGAACCGTTCTCGGTGCTGGCGCCGTGCCCGAACCTCGACGCGGCGCCACTGGACTGGGCCCGCCTCGGCCCAGCGTATCTGCGCGAACTGCTCACCGAACTGGAGCGGCGCGGCTACACCGGGATCGCCGAGCACTTCCGGGTCGATCACATCGACACTCCGGCGACGTGGGCCGCGCAGGGCATGATCGCCGGCACCCCGTTCTCGATCGCGCACCTGTTCCGCCAGACCGGTCCGTTCCGGCCCCGCAATCTGCCAAGGGGTGTGGACAACGTCGTTCTCGCAGGTTGCGGCACCACTCCGGGGGTGGGCGTGCCCACCACGCTGCTGTCGGGCAAGCTGGCCGCGGCGCGAATCCGGGGCAGCCGGGCGCGCACCGGCACCGACCACCGGGTTAGTGTTCGACAGTGAAGCCGTAAACTGACGGCCGACATCATCAGCTCGCGGTTGCGACCGCCGACCATCCGGGGGGACCGACCGAAGATGCCGCCCCCCGAGACGACCGTAGGCCCCATGGACACCACGCGCACCCTCGAGCCGCAGCGCCACCTGCCCACCGGGACCGATCCCGGCGTCCGGTCGTGGCTCCGCACCGCGGGCGATTTCGCCCGCAGCCCCGAAGGCCACGCGGCCGTGATGGGCTTCTTCGGCGCCGCGATGATCACCTTCGGCGGCTTCGGCGCGGGCGCGGTCCGCAAGCGCGACCCGCTACTCGAGGCACTGCACCTGTCGTGGCTGCGCTTCGGACACGGCTACGCGCTCTCGACGATCCTCATCTGGGCCGGCGTGCTGATGATGATCACCGCGTGGGTTCGCCTCGGCCGCACCACCATCGGCAAGGGCGGCGCCACCGTCACCCTCAACGAACTGCGCGCGATCGTCGGCATCTGGATCACCCCGCTGCTGTTCGCGGCGCCGATGTTCAGCCGCGACGCCTACTCCTATCTCGCCCAGGGCGCGCTGCTGCGCGACGGTTTCGACCCCTATCAGGTGGGTCCCGTCGCCAATCCCGGCGTGCTGCTCGAGAACGTGAGTCCGGTCTGGACGACGACCACCGCGCCGTACGGCCCGCTGTTCCTGCTCATCGGCCGCGCCATCACCATGCTCACCGGCGACAGCATCATCGCGGGCACCATCGCCATGCGCTTCCTGATGCTGCCGGGCCTGGCCCTGATGATGTGGGCGGTGCCGTACCTGACCAAACACCTCGGCGGCAAGCCCACCGTGGCGCTGTGGCTGGCCGTGCTCAATCCGCTGGTGCTCATCCACCTCGTCGGCGGCGTGCACAACGAACTGCTGATGGTCGGCCTGATGTGCGCGGGTATCGCGCTGGTGCTGGAGCGTCACCACGTGGCGGGCATCGTGGTGGTCGCCATCGGTGTCGCGATCAAGGCGACCGCCGGGGTGGCGCTGCCGTTCCTGGTGTGGATCTGGATCCTGCACGAGAAGGAACGCCGCGCGGCCCAGCGCGCCGCCGAGCATCCCGAATCCGGGGTGTCGGAGGACCAGCGGCATCCCGATGCCGCCAGGGCCACCGCCGACATGCCGCATCCGCTGTTCACCTTCGCCAAGATCGCCGGACTCGGCGTGAGCGTGTTCGCGCTGGTGTTCCTGGCCGCGTCGGCCATCGCCGGGGTCGGGTTCGGCTGGGTGACCGCGCTCCAGGGCTCGAACAAGATCATCAACTGGCTGTCGCTGCCCACGATCCTCGCGCACATGGTCACCTGGGTGACCCCGCTGCGCCTGGACCCGGTGCTCAGCGTGACCCGCGAGCTGTGCAAGTTCGCGCTGGTGGCGCTGCTGGTGGCGATCTGGTGGCGCTTCCGGCACTCCGAGCGCGAGGCCGTGCTCGGCATCGTGATCGCGTTCGTCGCCATCGTGCTGCTCTCCCCCGCGGCCCTGCCCTGGTACTACTCCTGGCCGCTGGCGCTGGCCGCCGGGTTCGCGCTGTCGACGGTGACCCTGCAGTGGCTGGTCGGCATCTGCACCTGGCTGATGCTGGTGTTCCAGCCCGACGGGTCGATCGGCCTGTACAACTTCTGGCACGTCGCGCTGGCGACCTTCGCCGCCGTGGTCGCCGCGGTGTCGCTGCGCGTCGTCGACCCGCTCCATCTGCGGTCGGCCAGTGCGCGAGCCGCCGCCAAGGAACCGGCACCGACCATCCGGGCATGAGCGGGATTCGCCGCGCGGCGGCACCGAACCCTCCCGACGGGCCGGGGACGAGCCGAGTCGCCGACCATGGTGGCAGCAGCCTCGTCCGCGCCGTGACCCGCGAGCACCCGAGCGAATCGACCGGCGACCTGGCACCAACCGGCCTGGACGCGGCCTACGCGACCTGCGAGCGGATCGCGGCCGAGCACGGCCGCACTTATCACCTGGCCACGGCCCTGCTCACGCCGCCGCGACGGCGGGCGGTGCACGCGCTGTACGCGTTCGCGCGCATGGTCGACGACATCGTCGACCATGCCGACGACCCCGCCCACGTCCTCGATCCGCGGGACGGCGTGCCCGTCGCCGCGCCGGGCGAGCCGGCGATCAGCCCGGCCCAGCACCTCGACCTGATCGAGGTCCAGCTGCGCCTCGCCCTCGAGCACGGCACCGTCGACATCGCCGATCCGCGCCGCCACCAGATCCTCACCGCCGCGGCCGACACCATCCGCCGCCACGACATCGCGCACGCGCATTTCTGGACCTTCCTCGACGCCATGCGCATGGACGTCCCCGGCACCGCGACCCACCGCACCCGGTACGCCACCATGGCCGAGCTGCGTGAGTACATGCGTGGCTCGGCGGCCGCCATCGGGCTGCAATTGCTGCCGGTGCTCGGCACGGTGGTCCCGGTCGCCGAGGCCGAGCCCGCCGCCGCCGCGCTGGGCGAGGCGTTCCAGATCACGAATTTCCTGCGCGATGTCGCCGAGGACCTCGACCGAGGGCGCATCTATCTACCCACGACGGAACTGGCCGCGTTCGGCGTCGACGAAGAACATCTGCGCGGCTGCCGGGCGAGCGGGCGCGTCGATCCGCCGCTGCGACGGGCGCTGGCCCACCTGATCGCCGTCAACCGCGACATCTACCGCCGCGCCACACCCGGCATCGACCTGCTGCAACCGCGCGTGCGCCCCGGAATCCGCACGGCCGCCGTGCTGTATGCCGAGATCCTGGACCGGATCGAGGCGGCGGACTACCAAGTGTTCACGCGGCGCGCGACGGTACCGAACCACCGCCGAATCCTCGTGGCCGCCAAGGGGTTCGCGACCCGCGGCTGAGTAGGGGCGTGGCTCGGGTAGCTCGCCCGGCCGGTCGACGGTCAGCCCGCGATGTCGGGGCGTTCGGTGAGGCCGAGGCGCAGGTGTTCGCTGTGGTAGACGGCCTCGTCCAGGAGCTGGGCGACGTGCTTGTCGTAGAGGCTGTAGACGATGCTGCGCCCGGCGCGGGTGCCGGTGACCAGGCCCAGATTGCGCAGCAGCCGCAGCTGATGCGAGACCGCCGACTGTTCCATCCCGACCGCCTCGGCGAGCTCGGTGACCGGACGCGGGCCCTGCCGGAGTTCGGACAGGATCAGCAGGCGGCTCGGCGTCGCCAGCGCCTGCAGAGTGGTGGCCACGTGCGCGGCGGCACTGGCGTCCAGCCGCTTCATCGGCTGGTCGCGGCCCTCGACACCGTGTCCCATGGCGTGGAGTCTAGCGGAGGCTATCACATGAATATCTCTTCATATGATCTGTTATTCTCGGGTGCCTTTTCCCCCTGATCCGGAGGTGCTTCGTGGTCTCGTCCACCGCCGTCCGTCCGGCCGCCGCGCCGGTGCCGCGCACCCGGCTGTTCGCCATCCCCGAGATGCGCTGGGCTGCCGCCGCGACCGCGCTGTTCGCGGTCGGCCTCGTCGCGAAGTTCACCGGCGGGCCGAGCTGGCTCTGGTGGGCGCTGCTGCTGGCCTGCTACGTCACCGGCGGCTGGGAGCCTGGCCTCGAGGGCTTGAAGGCGCTGCGGGACAAGACCCTCGACGTGGACCTGCTGATGGTGGTCGCGGCGATCGGCGCGGCCGCGATCGGGCAGATCGTGGACGGCGCGCTGCTGATCGTCATCTTCGCCACCTCGGGCGCGCTGGAGGCACTGGCGACCCGCCGCACCGAGGACTCGGTGCGCGGCCTGCTCACCCTGGCGCCCGACACCGCGACCAGGCTCGACGACGGGGACGAACAGACGATCGCCGCCGCCGACCTCGCCGTGGGCGACCTGATCCTGGTCCGCCCCGGCGACCGGATCGCCGCAGACGGGCGCGTCGTCGACGGGGCGAGCGAGGTCGACCAGGCCACCGTCACCGGCGAGCCGCTGCCGGTCGACAAGGCCCCCGGCGACGAGGTGTTCGCCGGAACGCTCAACGGCACCGGCGCCCTGCGGGTCCGGGTCGAGCGCAGGGCGGCGGACTCGGTCGTCGCGCGGATCGCGGCGCTGGTCGAGGAGGCGGGCCGCACCAAGGCCAAGACTCAGCTGTTCATCGAGAAGATCGAGCAGCGCTATTCGATCGGCATGGTGATCGTCACCCTCGCGGTGTTCGCCGTGCCCCTGGTTCTCGGTGCGACACTGCGGGATTCGCTGCTGCGCGCGATGACGTTCATGATCGTCGCCTCCCCCTGCGCGGTGGTGCTGGCGACCATGCCGCCGCTGCTGGCCGCGATCGCCAACGCCGGCCGCCACGGTGTGCTCGTGAAATCGGCGGTGGTGATGGAACAGCTCGGCGCCACCACCCGCGTCGCCTTCGACAAGACGGGCACGCTCACCCGGGGCACCCCCGAGCTCGTGGAGATCCATCCGCTCCCCGGCGCCTCGACTCCCGCCCCGGCCGCCGAGCACCGGATTCTGCGCCTGGCCGCGGCCGTCGAGTTCCCCAGCGAGCACCCCTTGGCCGCCGCCACCGTCCGCCTCGCCCGGCAACGCGGCATCCCGCTACCCGCGGTCACCGAGTTCGCCGCCCGACCGGGCCGCGGTGTCTCCGGCCGCGTCGACCACCACCTGGTGCGCGTCGGCTTCCCCGGCACGTCCCCTCCGGCGGATCCTGGGCTGTCGAAGGCACCCGAGCCCATGGCCGACATCGTCGCGGCGATCCGGTCGCGCGGCCGGACCGCCGTGGTGGTGGTCTGCGACGAGGAGCCGATCGGGGTACTCGGGTTCGCCGATCAGGTCCGCCCGGATGCGAGCGCCGCGGTAGCCGCGCTCACCCGGATGCAGGGCGGCGCACCGGTTCTGCTCACCGGGGACGATCACCGCACGGCGGAAAGGCTGGCCGAGGAGGTCGGCATCACCGAGGTGCGGGCGGGGCTGCTACCGCACGAGAAGGTCACCGCGGTGCGCGCGCTGGAGAGCGGGGGCGAGCGGGTGACGATGGTGGGCGACGGGATCAACGACGCGCCCGCCCTGGCCGCAGCGCACGCGGGCATCGCGATGGGCGGGGCCGGTTCGGATCTCACGGTGCAGACCGCGGACGCCATCGTCGTCCGCGACGATCTGACCGCCATCCCCACCGTCATCGCGCTCTCGCGCCGGGCCCGCCGGGTGGTGCTGGCCAACCTCGCCATCGCCGCGACCTTCATCGCGGTGCTGGTGGTGTGGGACCTGGTCGGCCATCTCCCGCTGCCCCTTGGCGTGCTCGGGCACGAGGGCTCCACCGTCATCGTGGGTCTCAACGGCCTGCGCCTGCTCCGCTCCGCGGCCTGGCAGCGCGCCCGCCACGAGGTCGCGGAGAGCCGCTAGCCGTCGTCCGATCGCGGCCGCGGGTCACGAACGCTCCGCCGCCCTCGGCCGCCCCGGCGCTACGCCGACGGCACGCGATATCGGCGGCCACGCCGAGAACGCGTTCAGCGCCGCACGGCCCGAACTGGCAGGTCGAGTCCTCAGAAGGGTTCGGCGGCCGCGCGGCGGACGACCTCGCGGGCCAGGGGGCCGTGCAGGGCGTCGACGGGGCGGCCGGGCAGGGAGTCGTCCTCGGTGAAGATCCAGCGCAGGATGTCCTCGTCGCTGTACTTGCCGTCGCGCATCACCGTGATGAGACCGGGCAGCATCCGGACGACCTCGTCGTTGTCGTCGAAGAAGCGGGCCGGGATCCCGGCGACACCGCCCCGGCGGACCGCGAGGATCTGGTGGTCACGCAGCAACTGGTGCACGGCGGTGACCGGGAGGCCGAGCAGTTCGGCGACCTCGGGCAGCGGGAGGAGGGTTTCGGTGTCGGGCAGCACGTCGTCGCTGCAGGGGAAGGCACTCACCCGCACAGGGTAGTACGTGTGGCCGGGCACGCATCGTCGGGCACGGCCCGCCCGCCCCGCTACGATCGTGGGGGCCGCACACGGTGGCCATTCGCTCGTCGTTACTGCCGGAGGACATCACTTGATCGGCCAGATGCTGGAAGGGCGCTATCGCATCGATGCGCCGATCGCGCGCGGCGGAATGTCGATGGTGTTCCGTGGCACGGACACCCGGTTGGATCGTCCGGTCGCGATCAAGGTGATGGACCCGAAATTCGCCGGGGACCCGCAGTTCCTGAGCCGCTTCGAGTTCGAGGCGCGCGCGGTCGCCAAGCTGAAGCATCCCTCGCTGGTCGCCGTGTACGACCAGGGCATCGACGGCGAATACCCGTTCCTCATCATGGAATTGGTCGAGGGCGGCACGCTGCGCGAACTGCTGCGCGAACGCGGCCCGATGCCGCCGCACGCCGTGCGCGCCGTCGCCGAGCCCGTGCTGCGCGCCATCGGCACCGCGCACGACGCCGGCCTGGTGCACCGCGACGTCAAGCCCGAGAACGTGCTGATCTCCGACGGGGGCGAGGTGAAGATCGCCGACTTCGGCCTGGTCCGCGCCGTCGCCGCCGCCAATACCACCTCCGCGAGCGTCATCCTCGGCACCGCCGCGTACCTCTCGCCGGAGCAGGTCACCACCGGCACCGCCGACGCGCGCTCGGACGTGTACTCCTTCGGCATCCTGATCTTCGAGCTGCTCACCGGCCGGGTGCCGTTCACCGGCGACAACTCGCTGTCGGTGGCGTACCAGCGGGTGGAGAACGACGTGCCGCCGCCGAGCCAGTTCATCGACGGCGTGCCGCCCGAACTCGACGAGCTGGTCGCCAAGGCCACCGCCCGCGACCCGGAGCAGCGCTACGCCGACGCCAACGAGATGGCCGCGCGGCTGCAGATGATCGCGATGGAACTCAACCTGCCGCCGTATCGTGTTCCGGCGCCGCGGGATTCGGCCGAGCATCTCAGCGAGAGCTACCGGACGGGTGCCGCCCACCATCCCGGCGACCGCCCGGTGACCCCGCACCCGGTGGCGGCGCATCCGTCGCCGGGGCTCGATCATCAGCCCCAGCACACCAAGGTCGTCACCGCGCCCCGTCCACGGGCCGACGAGTACGCCCCGGCGCACTCCCCCGCGCCGCACCACCCGTATGTCGCCAACGAGGCCGCCTCGCGCCGCACCGGGATGGTGTGGGCCGCGATCGTCACCGCGCTGACCCTGCTGGTCGGGATCGGCGGCTGGTGGCTCGGCGTCGGCCGCTACACCTCGGTGCCGCCCATCGCGGGCATGGATTCCGAGCGGGCCGTCGCGGTGCTGCAGGAAGCCGGATTCGAGACGGTGCTGCGCGACAAGGCCTCCGACACCATTCCGGTGGGCGGTGTGGTCGGCACCGATCCGTCGGCCGGTTCCCGGGTCACCAAGAGCTCGACCATCGCGGTGCTGATCTCCAACGGCAAGCCGCGGGTGCCCGACATCAAGCCCGGCGACCAGATCAGCGCCACCAACGAGGCCATCCGCGACGCGGGCCTGCAGCCGATCGACGCGGGCGAGGCGCCGAGTACCGCACCGAAGGGTTCGCTGGCCAAGGTGGACCCCGCGCCCGGCACCGTCCTGCCGATGGGCGCGCAGGTGAAGGTCTACCGCAGCAAGGGCTCGCAGCCGGTCAATGTGCCCGATGTGCGCGGCAAGACCGCCGAGGAGGCCGCCGAGGCGCTGACCACCGCGGGCCTGACCGTCCGCGAGACCCGCGTGCAGTACGACAAGAGCATCGAGGGCGACAAGGCGATCGCCACCGAACCGGCGGTCGGCACGACCCTGCAGTCCGGCGACAGCGTCACCCTGATCGTGTCCAACGCGGTGAAGGTGCCCAATGTGATGGGGCAGAGCGTCGGCAACGCCCGCTCGAAACTGCAGCAGCTCGGTCTCCGGGTGGAGGTCAAGTCCCTGACCGACTCCGACAGCTCCCTGGTGATCGGCCAGGTCCCCGGCTTCAACTCGAATGTGGAGGCGGGCAGCGTCGTTTCGCTGACCGCCCTGCCTTGAAGAGCACAGGCCCCGGACAAAGACGACAAGGACAAGGAAAAGCCCGGGCGCGGCAACCGCTGACCGGCGGCTCCTGACCGCCCTCCCAGCCCCCGTGCGACCCGACCTCGAGGAGGGTCCCGCCGCGTCAGCGGCGGGGGGGGGGGGGGGGGGGGGGGGGGGGGGGGGGGGGGCGGGCGCGGGCGGCGCGCCCCGCGCGACCCCGCGCGCGCGCCGGCCGCGGGGCGGGG
>NZ_JARWOJ010000204.1 GCF_029868625.1 Nocardia neocaledoniensis
TCGGCACCCAGCGCGGCGGCCCGTTCGACGACAACGGCACCGTCGAGTTCATCGCGCACTACAAGCTCGACGGCGTCCGCGACGCGATGCACGAGCTGAGCACGTTCGTGCGGGTCGACGGCGCGTGGGCCGCGTGGCTTCGCTACGGCAGCAGGACGATCGAGCCGGTGGTCTTGCGCGCGGCGAGATCGCTGTGGGCCTGGGCCGCGTCCGCGAGCGGGTAGGTGGCACCGACCCGTAGGTTCAGGGTGCCCGCGGCGATGCCGTCGAAGACATCGGTGGCGCGCCACAGGAATTCGGCGCGGTCCCGCGTGTAGGCGCCCAGCGAGGGGCGGGTGAGCCAGAGCGAACCGGCCGGGTTGAGGCGCTGCGGGTCGAACGGGGGCACCGCGCCACTGGCCGCGCCGAACAGGGCGAGGGTGCCGCGGACGCGGAGCGAGGCGAGGCTGGCCTCGAACGTGCTCGCGCCGACGCCGTCGTAGACCGCGGCGACGCCGGTCCCGCCGGTGAGTTCACGCACTCGGTCGGCGAGGTCGTCGCCGTAGCGCAGCACCTCGGACGCGCCGGCCGCGCGCGAGAGCTTCTCCTTGTCGTCGGTGGACACCGTGGTGATGACCCGCGCGCCCTTGGCGGCGGCCAGCTGCGTCAGCAACAGCCCGACTCCACCGGCGCCCGCGTGGATCAGCACCGGGTCGCCGGGTTCGGGCCGGAACACCGATTCGATGAGGTAGTGCGCGGTCATGCCCTGGAGCAGCGCGGCGGCGGCGACCGTCGTGTCCACGCCATCGGGCACTCGCACGGCGACGGCCGCGTCGACGGCGACCCGCTCGGCGTAGCTGCCCGGTGCGGCCGCCCACGCGACCCGGTCGCCGACGGCGAACTCGGTCACCTCGGCGCCGACCTCGGCGACGATGCCGGTGCCCTCCGAACCGGGGACATAGGGCGTCTGCTGCGGATACAGGCCGGTGCGGAAGTAGATGTCGATGTAGTTGACGCCGACAGCCTGGGTGTCGACGAGCAGCTGACCCGGACCGATCGGCGGATCGGCCACCTCCACGTACCGCAGGACCTCGGGACCACCGTGCTCGGAAACCTGAATCGCATGCATGAGTCCCCTTTGTACACCCCGTGTTCGACGCCACTCGGGGGTGGACGCGCGACTACCGGCCGGTAAACTCCCCGGCATGAGTGCAACCGCCGCCGCCCCCGCCGCCGTGAAGGTGCCCGCCGAGGTCGAGAAGTCCATCGTCAAGTTCGTCGCCGAGCACGGTGGTTCGGGCACGGCCGTGCTGCAGTACATCGGTGAGCAGGGTGTCCGGATCACGCTGGTCGGCGCCGACGGCATCCTGGGCGACCGGGTGGTCGCCGATCTGGCGACCGCGAAGGCGATCGTGGACAAGGTCGACGGGCTCACCGAGGCCGACGAATGGAACCGCGAGCTGGTCTCGGTCGTCACCCCGGCCGCGTCGCACTGGAAGAAGATGGCGGGCTGGGTCGCCAAGCAGACCCGCTTCCCGAAGGCCCGCAACGCGGACCTGTTCGCCGGCGCCTGATCTCGGCGCCGAACGAGAACTGCCCGCGATCACGTCGATCGCGGGCAGTCGTGCGTTCGGGGTTCAGGACACCGCGGGCGCCGCGACACCGGCAGGTGCCTCGACCTTCTCCCTGGTCCGCAGCGAGGCCCACAGCGCGGCCGTGGCGGCCGTGCACGCCGCGGCGCCACCGACGTGGATGGCGACGAGCGCGGCGGGCACGTCGGTGAAGTACTGGACGACCCCCACCAGTGACTGCGACAGCACCAGCCCGAGCAGCACGAACAGCCGCGTGCGGATCGCCGGAGTGATCCCCACCGCGAACAGGCCGAACGCGAGGCCGACCAGCAGCGCGAGATAGCCGACCAGCAGTTGCGAGTGCAGGTGCACCAGTGTGACGATCTCGACCTGCAGCCGCTCGACCTGTCGCTCGATGCTCTTGTCACCCGCGTGCGGTCCGGCGGCGGTGACCAGCGTGCCCGCGATCAGCACCCCCGCGAGCGCGACGCCGCTCAACGCCGTCAGCCAGCGCAGGGGAGCGGGCACCTGCACCGTCTCGATGCCGTCGTCGGGCTGGGCGATCTTGGCGTAGAGCACCACCGCCAGCCACACCATCACCATCGAGGCCAGCAGGTGTACCGCGACGGTCCACCACAGCAGTCCGGTCCGCACGGTGATGCCGCCGATGATGGCCTGTACGACGGTGCCGCCCGGCATCAGCCAGGCGTAGACCCGCACGTCCTTGCGGCGGCGCGCCCGCAGCACGGCCAGCACGATCAGCCCGGCGAACAGGGACACGACGAAGGTGAGCAGCCGGTTGCCGAACTCGACGGTCTGATGCAGGATCGGCACCTCCGACACCCCGACCGGGGTGAAGCTGCCGGGGAAGCACTGCGGCCAGGTGGGGCAGCCGAGGCCCGACGCGGTGACGCGCACGATGGCGCCGGTCACCGAGATGCCGGCCTGGGTGAGGACGACGGCGGCGGCGATGAGCAACTGGACCCGCAGTGAGGGGAGCGGCAGCCGGTCGACGAGTCGCATGAAGGCGCGATACAGCACGTCACGATGGTACTGGCCGCCCGATCGCGACCGATACCCGGGCTACTACGGTGCGTCGTTGATCACTCAGCTGAACCGGAACAGCCGGGTCGCCAGCGCACCGCAGACCACGCCCCACACCGCGAGGACCGCGACGCCGAGCCAGTCGACCGCACCCGACAGCGCCGCTTCCAGCGCGAACGCCAGCGCGCCGGAGGGGACCAACCGGACGACCACGGTGAGCGCGGTCGGCAGCGAGTCGCTGACCAGCACCAGGCTGGCGATGCCGAGCATGACGAACCAGAAGATGTTGGCCAGCGCCAGCACGACCTCGGCCTTGAGCGTGCCACCCAGCAGCAGGCCCATCGCGGCGAAGGTCGCCGTGCCGAGCGCGATCACCAGCGCGCCCAGCGCGAGACCGCCGAGGCCGGGCCGCCAGCCCAGCGCGAGACCGATCACGCCGAGCAGGATCGCCTGCAGGACCACGACGATCAGCACCGCCGCGCACTTGCCCGCGATCACGCCCCAGCGCGGCAGCGGAGTGGCGCCGAGCCGCTTGAGCGCGCCGTAGCGCCGGTCGAAGCCGACCGCGATGGCCTGGCCGGTGAACGCCGTGGACATGACCGCGGTCATCATGACCATCGGCACGACCTTGTCCACCCGGTGCTCGCCGAACTCGCCGAAGGGCAGCAGGGTGAGCCCGACCAGCAGGGTGATCGGGATGAACATGGTGAGCAGCAGCTGTTCGCCGTTGCGCAGCAGCAGCTTCAGCTCGAGTGCCGTCTGCGCGGTCAGCATGGCCGCCCGGCTCGCGGGGCGCGGATCGGGCGTGAAGGTGCCGGGCAGGAACCGGCTGGTGGTCTCGGTCATCCGCGCAGGTCCCGTCCGGTCAGTTCGAGGAAGACGTCCTCGAGGCGCCGCTGATCGATCCGGATGTCGGTGGCCAGCACGTCCATCCTGGCGCACCAGGCGGTGACGGTGGCCAGCACCTGCGGGGTGATCTCGCCCTCGACGAGGTAGGTGCCCGGTGTGGTCTCGCGCGGCGAGAATCCTTCGGGGAGAGCGGATCTCAGCAGGCCGATGTCGAGTTTCGGTGGGGCGCAGAACCGCAGCTGGCCCGCGGCGCCGTGCGCGGTGACCTCGGCCGGGGTGCCCTCGGCGACGATCTGCCCGTGATCGATGATCACCAGCCGATCGGCGAGCTGCTCGGCCTCGTCCATCATGTGCGTCGTGAGCACCACGCTCACCCCGTCGCGGCGCAGCGCGTCGATCAGCTCCCACACGATCAGCCGGGCCTGCGCGTCGAGGCCGGCGGTCGGTTCGTCGAGGAACACGATCTCCGGACGGCCGACCAGGGCACACGCCAGCGCCAGCCGCTGCTGCTGGCCACCGGAGAGACGGCGGTAGGGGGTGCGGCGGTGCTCGCTCAGGCCGAGGGTCGACAGCAGCCAGCCGGGATCGATCGGATCGGCGGAGTAGGCGGCGACCAGGTCGAGCATCTCGCCCGCGCGGGCGCCCGGGTAGGCGCCGCCGCCCTGCAGCATCACCCCGATCCGGGGACGCAGCTGTTCGGAATCGGCGACGGGGTCGAGCCCGAGGACACGGACCGTACCGGCGTCGGGACGCACGAAGCCCTCGCACATCTCGACGGTCGTCGTCTTGCCCGCGCCGTTGGGCCCGAGCAGAGCGAACACCTGGGCCTGTTCGACCTCGAACCGCAGGCCGTCGACGGCGGTGGTCGCGCCGTAGCGCTTGACCACACCGTCGATGCTGACAGCGGGGCCAGGTCCTGTCCTCACGACTCCGCCTCGCTGGCGCTCGGCTCCGTCGTGCTGAGGCACGCTGTGCCGCCGGTTCGCTCGCTGCGCTCCCTCACGATGTCACACGGTAAGCCGTGCCCCGCTGTGACTCAGCCGACACCCCCGGCTGCGCGCGCCAGGGCAGGGTGTGCCGGGTGAGCGCGTAGAACAGCGCGAAGCAGACCGCGGCGGCCAGTGCGGCGCCGATGATCTGGAAGACCTGGAACTCCGCGCCGCGCGGCATCACCAGCATCGACACCACCGCCGAGAACGCGACCGCGGGGACGCGGAACACCGGTTGCGTCGCCCAGGCCGCCAGCGGCACGATCGCCCACAGCAGATACCAGGGCTGGACTACCGGGAACAGCAGGACGATGGCGCCGAGGGCCACACCGAGGGCGCCGACCGGATGCAGTCGACCCGTACCGGTGGCCACGAGCATGCGAACGGTGACGAAGGCCGCGACGAGGGCCGCGATCGGCCGGGTGATCGACAGCAGGGCGGTGGTGTGATCGCCGAGGCCGAGCAGGACACCACCGAAACCGGTGATGATGCCGATGACGGTCGGTAGCGACATCCAGCTGCGCACCGCGCTCGCGGTGTTGAGGGTGAAGATCCACCCGAACCCGAGCCCGCTGGCCCAGCTCACGAAAAGCGTGGTCACCGCGGCGATCACACCGAGCAGCATGGCCGCCTTCGCCACGGCCTTCAGATCGCCACCCCAGCGTCTGGCCAGTGCCATACCGACGAAACCGAGCGCGATGATCGAGGTGAACTTCACCGACGACGACAGCGTGATCACCACCGCGCCGCCGATCAGCAGCCCATAGGCACGGGCATCGAACGGCGCGGTGATCGGACCGGTCAGCCGGTCGGGCTTGCCACCGTCGCCGTAGATCGCGCGCAGCATCAGCTCGACGCCCGCCAGCATCAGCCCGAGCATCAACGCGTCGTTGTGCACACCGCCGACCAGGTGGAACAGCACCAGCGGGTTGGCCGCGCCCAGCCACAGCGCGCTCACCGGCGCCACGCCGCAGCGCACCGACAGCCGCGGCAGCGCCCACACGATCAACGCCACCCCGGCCAGGGCCAGCAGCCGGTGGACCCACACCCCGGCGATGATGTTGTCCCCGGTCAGTTCCGCGATTCCGCGCCCGATCCACAGGAACAGCGGGCCGTAGGGCGCCGGGGTGTCGCGCCAGATGGTCGGCACGTTGTTGGTGAGGACGTTGTCGATGCCGAGCCCGGCGACGGGTCCCTCTTCATAGGGGTCGATGCCGCGCGCGGCGATCTCGCTCTGCGCCAGATAGGAATAGACGTCGTTGCTGAACATCGGCGGGGCCACGCTGAGCGGGATGATCCACAGCAGCAGCGTCCGGTCCAGCTGCGACCGGGTCAGCCGGTGGATCGGGGAGCCGGCCAGCCCGCCGATCGCGAAGCGGCCGAGCAGCAGCCACGCGCCGATCACCAGGACGGTGCCGAACATGCACATCGCCAGCGAGCCGGTGTGCGCCCGCGCGAAGATGCCGAAGACCCGCATCCCGGAGACCGGGTTCTGGTGGACGGGCTGCGCGCCGATACCGAGCGCCGCGATCGCCATGAGGACGGCGCCGGTCGCGCCCATGAGCCGGATCCGGTCCAGTTGCGCGCGTTCACGCTTGTCGAGGCCGGGGACCTCGGTCTCGTCGCGGTGCAGCACCGCGACGGTGTGATCGGGCGCCGGTACGTCGAACCCGAGAGCCCGTCTACCGAACGCCGATATCTTGCGCGTCGCGCCCTCCAGTACCGCCACGAGGAGCGAGCCTAGTGTGGTCGGCCGGGCGGGGCGGTGTTCCGGTCCTCGCTCGTCGTCGACCAGCGCGGATGGCGGTCAGCGCGGTGGCGGTACCTGGATGTCCGCGGGGGTGCTCACCCGGACGGGCACCGGCGGGATCTCGTCGCGCGTCATCAGTGTCGCGATACCGGTGGCGACCAGGCAGGCCGCCGCCACCGCGGCCAGCGCCGCCCAGCCGATGCGGCGCGCGGACTCCTGGGTCCGCGCGGACAGCCAGCCGGGCACGAACAGGATGCCCAGCGCGGCGAGCGTGCCCGCCGCGAGTCCACCGAGGTGACCCCACAGCGAGATCCCCGGCAGCGAGAAGCTGATCAGGACGTTGACGCCGATCACGACCAGCATCGGGGTGGGGCTCTGCCGCAACCGGACGAGGGTCACGGTGACCGCGCCGAACAGGCCGTACACCGCGCCGGAGGCGCCCGCGGTCGCGGTGATCGAGTCCGACAGCGCCATCACCGCCGCCGAACCGCCGAGCAGCGACACCAGGTAGACGCAGGCGAAACGCGCCCGGCCGAGCACCTGCTCGAGATCGCGGCCGACGACATAGAGCGCGAACATGTTGACCAGCAGGTGGATCGCGCCGTAATGCAGGAAGCCCGACCCGAGCAGCCGCCACCACTCGCCGTCGGCGACCAGCAGCGGGACCAGGACGAACTCCCGGAACAGCGCCGAGCCGCGGTAGTTGTCCATCGCGCTCCCGGCCTGCGCGGCCGTGATCACGTAGACGAGCACATTGATCGCGATCAGCCCGTAGGTGACCACCGGGAACGCGGCGCCCGCCCGGCCACCGCCGACGGTGCGCACCGGCCGCACCTCGCGCTGTCCCTGGCGCACGCAGTCCACGCAGTGCTGGCCGACCGCCGCGGGACGCAGGCAGTCAGGGCAGGCGGGCCGTCCGCAGCGCGTGCAGGCGAGTCCGGTCGGTCGATCGGGATGACGGACGCACGTGGGCGCGGGCGGGTTCGACACCCGACCATCCTGCCACGGCCCACCGGTCGGGGCGGGTTGCGCGCTGGACCGATGACCACGTGCCCGGGGCGCGGAAAGGGGACGGACGGAGCGCGCGACGGGGTGTGCGATGGGTCACCCCGTCGGCCAGCGGCGCACCGCGTCCGAGGTCCGCACCTGGGGTTTTGTCATGCACCGGCGGCCGCGGATGATCTTCACCGCAGGTCAGGGCACCCTTTGTCAGGTGACCCTTATTAGATTTAGGGAACGAATTCCGCCACACTTGTGTTGTGAAAACCGTGGGTTTGCGGACAGACGTGGACGGGACCGGTCGTAAGACGACCGGCGCCCGGTCGTCCGCCGGTCCTGCGACGACCGCGCACGAAGGGCAGACCAGGGCGGCGATCGTCCAGTTGCTGCTCGAACAGGGGCCGATCACCGCGACCGCCATCGGCGCCGCGCTCGGCCTCGCGCCCGCGGGCGTGCGCAGGCATCTCGACGCGCTCATCGACTCCGGTCAGGCGCGGGCGAGCCGGTCGGCGCCGTGGCAGCAGAAGGGCCGGGGCCGCCCGGCCAAGCAGTATCAGCTGACCGCGGCCGGACGGGGCACCCTCGGCCACGCCTACGACGATCTGGCCGGAGCGGCGATCCGCCAGCTCGGGGAGATCGGCGGCGACGCGGCCATCGAGGAGTTCGCGCGCAAGCGCGTCCGCACGATCGTCGACGGCATCGAACCCGTCGCCGAGCACACCGCCCCCGAGATCGAGGCGAAGGTCACCGAGATCGCGGACGCGTTCTCCGACGCCGGCTTCGCCGCCACCACCCGCCAGGTCGGCGCCGGTGTACAGATCTGCCAGCATCACTGCCCGGTGGCCCACGTGGCCGAGGAGTTCCCGCAGTTGTGCGACGCCGAACTGGACGCTTTCCGGGACCTGCTCGGCACCCACGTCCAGCGACTTGCGACCATCGCCAACGGCGATTGCGCCTGCACCACCCACGTACCGCTGGTCGCGCTCCCGAAAACAGCTTCCACCCCATCCGCCGCACAGCCCGCGGCGGGACGAACGAACGACTCCGGAAGGAGTGCCGAATGACGACGACCACCGACCAGGTGCAACCGCTGACCCAGGACGAGACCATCGCCTCGCTGGGCAACTACGGTTACGGCTGGGCCGATTCGGATGTGGCCGGTGCCAGCGCGCAACGCGGCCTGTCGGAGGCTGTCGTTCGCGACATCTCGGCCAAGAAGAACGAGCCCGAGTGGATGCTCGACATCCGCCTCAAGGCGCTGCGCATCTTCGATCGCAAGCCCATGCCGAACTGGGGTTCCAACCTCGACGGCATCGACTTCGACAACATCAAGTACTTCGTGCGCTCGAGCGAGAAGCAGGCCGAGAGCTGGGAAGACCTGCCCGAGGACATCAAGAACACCTACGACAAGCTCGGCATCCCCGAGGCCGAGAAGCAGCGCTTGGTCTCCGGTGTCGCCGCGCAGTACGAGTCCGAGGTCGTCTACCACTCCATCCGCGAGGACCTGGAGAAGCAGGGCGTCATCTTCCTCGACACCGACACCGCGCTCAAGGAGCACCCGGAGATCTTCCAGGAGTACTTCGGCTCGGTGATCCCGGCCGGTGACAACAAGTTCTCCGCGCTCAACACCGCCGTGTGGTCGGGTGGCTCGTTCATCTACGTGCCGCCGGGCGTGCACGTCGACATCCCGCTGCAGGCCTACTTCCGGATCAACACCGAGAACATGGGCCAGTTCGAGCGGACGCTGATCATCGTCGACGAGGACGCCTACGTGCACTACGTCGAGGGCTGCACCGCGCCGATCTACAAGTCCGACTCGCTGCACTCCGCGGTCGTGGAGATCATCGTGAAGAAGGGCGGCCGCTGCCGCTACACGACCATCCAGAACTGGTCGAACAACGTCTACAACCTGGTCACCAAGCGGGCCAAGGCCGAGGCGGGCGCCACCATGGAGTGGGTCGACGGCAACATCGGCTCCAAGGTCACCATGAAGTACCCGGCGGTCTGGATGACCGGCGAGCACGCCCACGGCGAGGTGCTCTCGGTCGCGTTCGCCGGCGTCGGCCAGCACCAGGACACCGGTGCCAAGATGCTGCACCTGGCCCCGCACACCTCCTCGACCATCGTGTCGAAGTCGGTGGCGCGTGGCGGCGGTCGCGCGTCGTACCGCGGTCTGGTGCAGGTGAACAAGGGCGCCCACGGCTCGAAGTCGACGGTGAAGTGTGACGCGCTGCTGGTCGACACGATCAGCCGCTCCGACACCTACCCCTACGTCGACATCCGCGAGGACGACGTGACCATGGGCCACGAGGCCACGGTCTCCAAGGTGTCCGAGGATCAGCTGTTCTACCTGATGAGCCGCGGCCTCACCGAGGACGAGGCGATGGCCATGGTGGTGCGCGGCTTCGTCGAGCCCATCGCCAAGGAACTGCCGATGGAATACGCGTTGGAACTGAACCGGCTCATCGAGCTGCAGATGGAAGGGGCCGTTGGCTGATGTCGTCGCTCGAGACGCCGACCCAGAACCCGGGCGCGGGCGCCGCCGTCAACAAGGGCGAGGTCTTCACCTCGTTCGATGTCGACCAGTTCGAGGTGCCGTCCGGCCGTGACGAGGCCTGGCGCTTCACCCCGCTGCGCCGCCTGCGCGGCCTGCACGACGGTACGGCCGTGCGTGACGGTCGGGCCACCGTCGAGGTGAGCGACGTCGCCGGTGTCACCGTGGAAACGGTCGATCGCACCGACGCCCGGCTCGGCCAGGCCGGTACGCCGGCCGATCGCGTTGCCGCCCAAGCCTATTCGGGCTTCGAGACCGCGACCGTCATCACTGTCGGCAAGGAGACCGAGGTTTCCGACCCCGTCACGGTGACCGTCACCGGTCCCGGCGAGGGCAAGACCGCCTACGGTCACCTGCAGGTACGCCTGGACAACTTCGCCGTCGCCACCGTGGTCCTCGACCAGCGCGGCAGCGGAACCTACGCCGAGAACGTCGAATTCGTGCTCGGGGACAGCGCCAAGCTGACCGTCGTCGCCGTCCAGGAATGGGCCGACGACGCCGTGCACGCCACCGCGCACCACCTGAAGCTGGGCCGCGACGCGACCGTGCGCCACTTCGCCGCCACCCTCGGCGGTGACCTGGTCCGGCTCACCGGCACCGTGCGCTACGCCGGTCCCGGCGGCGAGGCCGAGCTGTTCGGTCTGTACTTCGCCGACGCCGGTCAGCACTTCGAGCAGCGACTGCTGGTCGACCACGCGGAGCCCAACTGCAAGTCCAACGTGCTGTACAAGGGTGCGCTGCAGGGTGATCCGGCCTCGCCGAAGGGCGACGCCCGCACCGTGTGGGTGGGCGACGTGCTGATCCGCGCGGCCGCCGAGGGCACCGACACCTACGAGGCCAACCGCAACCTGGTGCTCACCGACGGCGCCCGTGCCGACTCGGTGCCGAACCTGGAGATCGAGACCGGCGAGATCGCCGGCGCCGGCCATGCCAGCGCCACCGGCCGTTTCGACGACGAGCAGCTGTTCTACCTGCGCTCGCGCGGCATTCCCGAAGACGTCGCCCGCCGCCTGGTGGTGCGTGGCTTCTTCCACGAGATCATCCAGAAGATCACGGTCCCCGAGGTCCGGGAGCGGCTGGAGGCGGCCATCGAGGCCGAGCTCGCCACTGTCGGCATCTGACACCCCTCATACTCCCCACGAAGGAATTCGAATTCGATGACCACCTTGGAAATCAAGGACCTGCACGCCGAGATCACCACCCCCGAGGGTGAGTCCAAGCAGATCCTCAACGGCGTGAACCTGACGGTGAAGTCCGGCGAGACGCACGCCATCATGGGGCCCAACGGCTCGGGCAAGTCCACGCTGTCCTACGTGATCGCCGGTCACCCCAAGTACACCGTCACCCAGGGCACCATCACCCTCGACGGCGAGAACGTCCTCGACATGTCGGTCGACGAGCGCGCCCGCGCCGGTCTGTTCCTGGCCATGCAGTACCCGGTCGAGGTCCCCGGTGTGTCGATGTCGAACTTCCTGCGGACCGCCGCCACCGCCGTGCGCGGCGAGGCGCCGAAGCTGCGCACCTGGGTCAAGGAGGTGAAGGAGTCGATGAAGGAGCTCGACATCGACGCCGCCTTCGCCGACCGCTCGGTGAACGAGGGCTTCTCCGGTGGCGAGAAGAAGCGCCACGAGGTGCTGCAGCTGGGCCTGCTCAAGCCGAAGATCGCGATCCTCGACGAGACCGACTCCGGCCTCGACGTCGACGCCCTGCGCATCGTCTCCGAGGGCGTCAACCGCTACAAGGAACGCGAGAACGGCGGCGTCCTGCTGATCACGCACTACACCCGCATCCTGCGCTACATCCAGCCCGACTTCGTGCACGTGTTCGTCGGCGGCAAGATCGTCGCCGAGGGTGGTTCCGAGCTGGCCGAGGAACTCGACGCGAACGGGTACGTGCGCTTCACCTCCGCGACCGCTGGAGCCTGACAACCATGACCGCTGTGTCCGTCTCGGGGCCCGCCCTCGACGTCGCCCGGATCCGGGCCGACTTCCCGATCCTGAACCGCACGGTCCGGGACGGGAAACCGTTGGTGTACCTGGATTCCGGTGCGACCGCGCAGCGTCCGCTGCAGGTGCTGGACGCCGAGCGCGACTTCCTGCTCACCCGCAACTCCGCGGTGCACCGCGGTGCCCACCAGCTGGCGGAGGAGGCGACCGACTCCTACGAGGACGCCCGCGTCGCCATCGCGCGCTTCGTCGGCGCCGACGCCGGGGAGATCGTGTTCACCAAGAACGCGACCGAGTCGCTGAACCTGGTGGCCAACGCCTTCGGTGACGACCGGTTCCCGTATCACGTGGGCCCGGGCGACGAGATCGTGATCACCGAGCTCGAGCACCACGCGAATCTCGTGCCGTGGCAGGAACTCGCGCGTCGCACCGGTGCCACCCTCAAGTGGTACGGCATCACCGACGACGGCCGCATCGATCTCGATTCGCTCGAACTGTCGCCCGCGACCAAGGTTCTCGCGTTCACCCACCAGTCGAACGTCACCGGTGCCGTCGCCCCGGTGGCCGAACTGGTCCGCCGGGCCAAGGACGTCGGCGCGCTCGTCGTGCTCGACGCCTGCCAGTCGGTGCCGCACATGGCGGTGAACTTCCGTGAGCTCGGCGTCGACTTCGCCGCGTTCTCCGGCCACAAGATGCTCGGCCCGATGGGCGTCGGCGGACTGTGGGGCCGTCGGGCGCTGCTCGAGGAGACCCCGCCGTTCATCACCGGTGGCTCGATGATCGAGACCGTCACCATGGAGAAGACCACCTACGCGCCGCCTCCGCAGCGCTTCGAGGCGGGCACGCCGATGACCTCGCAGGTCGTCGGGCTGGCCGCCGCGGTGCGCTATCTCGAGGATCTCGGCATGGACGCGATCGCGGCCCACGAGCACGCGCTCACCGGCGCCGCGCTCGAGGGTCTGGGCGCGATCGAGGGCGTGCGGATCATCGGCCCCACCGAGAACGTCGACCGCGGTGGCGCGGTGGCGTTCGTGGTCGACGGGATCCACGCGCACGATGTGGGCCAGATCCTCGACGACCAGGGTGTCGCCATCCGGGTCGGGCACCACTGCGCCTGGCCGCTGCATCGCAAGTTCGGCATCGCCGCGACCGCGCGGGCGTCATTCGCCGTGTACAACACCCTCGACGAAGTCGACGCGCTGGTGCAGGCAGTGCGGAAGGCTCAAACGTTCTTCGGAGTTGCATAGAACATGCGCATGGAGCAGATGTACCAGGAAGTGATCCTGGACCACTACAAGCACCCGCACCACCGCGGGCTGCGGGAGCCGTTCGGCGCCGAAGTGCACCACGTGAACCCGACCTGCGGTGACGAGGTGACCCTGCGCGTGCACCTCGACGACGCGGGCGAGGTCGCCGACGTCTCCTACGACGGTCAGGGCTGCTCGATCAGCCAGGCCGCCACCTCGATCCTCACCGATCAGGTGATCGGGCTGCCGGTGCAGCAGGCGCTGAAGGTCGTCGACTCCTACAGCGAGATGATCTCCAGCCGCGGCACCGTCGAGGGCGACGAGGACATGATCGGCGACGGCATCGCACTCGCGGGCGTCGCCAAGTACCCGGCGCGCGTGAAGTGCGCACTGCTGGGGTGGATGGCGTTCAAGGACGCCGTCGTACAGATCGCCTCGGCCGAAGATGCCAAGCCTGCCATGGGAAATGGGGAAGCGTGATGAGTGAGACACCGGCCGCCGAAGCCACCGACGCCGCGCCCGCCGAGGTGGAGCTGACGCCCGAGCAGATCCAGCACCTCGAGGATCTCGAGGAGGCCATGCGCGATGTCGTCGACCCCGAGCTCGGGATCAATGTCGTCGATCTCGGCCTGGTCTACGGCATGTCCGTCGACGACGACAACATCGCCACCCTCGACATGACGCTCACCTCGGCGGCCTGTCCGCTGACCGACGTCATCGAGGACCAGTCCCGCAACGCCCTGGTGCGCAGCGGTCTGGTCGAGGACCTGAAGATCAACTGGGTCTGGATGCCCCCGTGGGGCCCGGACAAGATCACCGACGACGGCCGCGAACAATTGCGCGCGCTCGGCTTCACGGTCTAGTTCCCGCGTGAAAGCCCGGATCCCGCTGGGGTCCGGGCTTTTTCGCTTTCCCGCGTGTGGTTTCGTCACCGCCCGGGCCGGGGCGAGGATTATGGGGGAATGACGGAGCCGAATCGGAATGTCGCGGCGCGGGGAAAACTCGCGCTGACCGGTGGGCTCGCCGCCGTGCTGCTCGCCCGGTCGCCGCCGCCGTGATCGCGACCGTCTACCGCTTTCCCGTGCCTCTGGTGGGGTACACCAGTGGTGTCGGCGGAGCGTTGACCGCCGCCCTCGGCAGCCTGTTCTACCTGGTACTCGGCGGTGCGCTGGTACTCGCGGCGGTCGGCGCGCTCGGCGGTGTCCTGGTGACGTGGGGGAGCCCGATCGGCACCCGCCGCAATTATCTGCTCGCCGTCGGCGCCGGAATGTTCGCGGCATTTCTCGGCGCGCTCGGCCTGGCGCTGCTCGAGTACCTCGTGGGTCCGTGGTGATGTAAACCTCTGGCAGGGTGTGATTCTGCTCAATTCTGTTGGACGACCACTGATGTTCGGCGATGATCTTGGTGCTCCGGCTTGCGGGGCATTTTCCAGAGGAGACAGTTCGATGAGTTTCATGGGTAAGGCCGGCCTCGCCGTGGCGATGTTCGGCCTTGCGGCCGGATCGGTGTTCGGTGCTGGTGCGGCGAAGGCGGAGAGCCTGCACGGCGTGATCGCCATCAGCCCCGCCGCGATGGAGTACACCGTCAGCGTCAACGAGACGCGCTACGACGACGCGTACAACGAGGCGATGTCGCTGTGCGACGCCGCCGACTGCGAGATCATGGTCACCTGGACCGATGGCTGCGCGGCGATCGTGGACAGTGAGGACGGCTTCGCCGCCGCGGTGGGCCCGAACTCGGAAGAGGCGAAGGCATCGGCGTACCGCAAGCTGTCGGAGATCACCCCGACCGCCCTGCTGGCCAACGTCGGGTCGTCGCAGTTCAGCGGCGCCGAGGTCATCGACGTCGTCTGCACCGCGAACGCGCGCTGACCGATCACCGTCGATCACGGCCCGGATCCCCGAGGATCCGGGCCTTTCGTGTGTTCTAGGCCGGTTCGGGCTCGGTGACCGTGGCGATCCAGGCGCCGATCATGTCGGCGGTGTGCTCGATGACCACGTCACGGTCGAGTCCCTCGTCCTCCATCTCCACCGAGCGCAGCGCCGTGGCGAACCCGGCGTTGAGCACGATGAACGCCATGATGTCGATGTCGACGTTCTTGGTCGGGCCGAGCAGGTGGATCAGATAGAGCTTGATGATCATGCGGAGCCGCGGCTCGAACTCGGGGATGCCGCTGCCGTAGAAGTGCAGGTCGGCGACGAGCGCGCGGACCAGCGGGCCGTTGGCGACCAGGATCTCCACCGCGATGCGGATCACGTCGGCCACCGCGTCGCGGGGGGTCATGTCGGCGGCGACGGTGAGCAGGCGGCTGTATCGGTCCTCCACCTGCAGGAACAGGCCGTCGGTGAGCTCTTTGACGATCTCGTCGCGGTCGGTGAAATAGCGGTACAGGGTGCCGATGCTCATGCCCGCCTCGGCGGCGATCCGGTTGGTCGAGGTGTTGCCGATGCCGCGGGCGCCGAAAAGCTGAGCGGATACCTCGAGAATGCGCGTTCGGGTCTCCTTGGCTCGATCCTGTTTCGGGCGTTTGCGCTGCTTATCGGCGTGCGATGGCATTCGTTGACCTCGGTCGAAAGAGGAGTAGAAGGTGAGTAGTCGCTCATTCTAGAGTCATGATCACGAAGAAGCCGCCAGTGTTGGCCATCACAGTGCCCGCACCGCGGAAGCAGAACCACCGACGGCGGCGCCGCGGTGTGGAAGGAGCCGACGATGATGACCATCCCCGTGGACGGAGCACCGATGTGGCAGCCGCTGCGCGATGTCCGGACTCTGACCGGCAAGCTCGTCGGCCACTTCGTCGACACCGTCGCGACCTGCCGGACGCTGCCCGGCGACGCCATCTCCGGCGACGTCACCACGGTCACCCGGCTGTGCCTGGAGATCGTCGGCGGCATGCTCGACGGGCGTGACGAGACCGAACGGCTGAACCGGCTCTCGGTCGCCGCGGCGGGCTGGGCACGCGAGGGAGTGCCGATCGACACCATCCTGCACGCCTTCCACGAGGGTTTCCGGCTCGGGTTCGACGCGGTGTTCGCCGAGGCGACCAACGGCGACCGGGCGGCGATGATCGAGGGCTTCCGGCGGGCGGTCGCGATGTCGGACCTGTTGTGCACCACGGTGACTCGCGCCTACATCCGGGAGCACCGCGATATCGCCGGCGAGCATCACACCGCCGTGCACACGCTCACCTCGGCACTACTGGCCGGTCAACCGACGGTGACGATGGCCAGGGAGTGCGGGATCGCCGTGGCCGACGCGTATTCGGTGCTGGCGCTGTCCATCCGGCGGCGCGTCGACGGCGACGATCCGCGCGTGAACTCGGTCGTCGCCGCGCGGCGTACGCTGCGCCGGGTGCAGGCGGCGCTGGCCCATCACGGCGGTGACGAGGTGCTCTCGCTGTTGTCGGTCGACGGCGGGACCCTGCTCATCCCCGCCGACCTGATGGACTCCGATGCCTTGGACGCCCTGGTGGCCGCGCTGTCCCGGGCCGCCCGCGTGGCGGTGACGGGCGCGCTGGTTCCCGCGAACACCGAGGACATCCCCGCCGCGGCCGAACGCGCGCACGAACTGCTCGACATGGTCGAACGCCTCGACTGCGCCCCCGGCCTCTACCGTTTCGGCGATCTGGCCCTGGAGTACCAGCTCACCCGTCCCGGCCCCGGCCGCGCCCGCCTGGGCGAACTCCTCGCGCCGCTGGACAACCATCCCGAACTCTACGAAACCCTGCGCGTGCACATCGCCAACAACATGAACCGCCGCCGCACCGCCCGCCTGCTGCATATCCACACCAACACCGTGGACTACCGCCTGCGCCGCATCGCCCAGCTCACCGGCCTCGACCCCACCCAGGGCTCCGGCCTGTGGCAACTCCGCTCCGCCATGATCGCCCGCAGCTTCCACACCGGCCCCACCCTCGAGGCCCGCCTGGCCTGAATCTCGCTGGCGGACCGGCACTCTCCCTGTATATGGTGTCTTTGACCAAAACTGGGGAGGGTGTCATGACCATCGCAACGGTAGACGAGCTGCGCACCGCGATCGCGCAGGGGCTGACGCCGAAATACCTGACCTTCTGGGGTCATCAGCCGCGACCGGACGGTGCGATCGGCGCCGGCTGCCTGAGTCAGTGGTGGCCGGCGACCTTCGTCGTCGACGGCATCGAATTCGCCACCGCCGAGCACTACATGATGTGGCGCAAGGCCATGCTGTTCGACGACGAGCGCACCGCCGCGCAGATCGTGACGGCGACGCACCCCGGCCAGGCGAAGAAGTTGGGCAGGCTGGTCCGCGGCTTCGACGACGCGCTGTGGCAGCGTGCCCGGTTCGGGATCGTCGTCGCGGGCAGTGTGGCGAAATTCGGGCAGCACGCCGGGCTCCGTGATTACCTGCTCGCCACCGGTGAGCGCGTGCTCGTCGAGGCGAGTCCGCAGGATCGGATCTGGGGAATCGGGTTGTCGGCCGGTGATTCCCGGGCCGCCGATCCCGCGACATGGCGCGGCCTCAACCTGTTGGGGTTCGCGTTGATGGCGGCGCGGGCCACGTTGTCCGCGTAGCGAGTTTGTCGGTGGGGATTGTTAGTCTGGGGCGGCTGGTGAACCGGGAGGATTCGCCGGCGGCTTGCTCGGGTCGGCTTTCGCTGTGGGGTCGACATTTTCGATGGGGAGAATCTCTGATGTCTGTTGTGGGCAGGTATGCCCTGGGTGTGGCCGCGGCGTGCGCGGCGGCCGCGTTCACCGTCGTGACGGCCGGTCCGGCCGGGGCGGCGGAGAGCGGCGTGGCGATCGCCGAGGCGCCCGGATACACCGCGGTGTCGCGCGACGGCGGGTTCCAGACCGCGTCCGGTGACCTGTACGGCGCGCTGGCGTTGTCGTCGCAGGAGGCCGTGGTCGCCTCGGCGGTCAACTACGGCAGCTGGGAGGCGGCGAGCCAGGCGGCCCTGGCCGAGTGCGGCGTCCGGGACTGCCAGGTCGTCGTCGAATTCCGCAATGCCTGTGGCGCGGTCGCCCAGGGCGCGGACTACCGGTTCGGCTGGGCCTGGGATCACTCCCAGGCCGCGGCCGAGCGGGCGGCGGTGGATGTGCTGGGCATCAGCGCTGCGCCGTTCCCGGACCCGGGCTCGGCCTCGCCGCGGGCGGCGAGCGTCATTCTCTCGGCGTGCACGTCGAACGTCTGACGGAAACCAACGCGAGCGGGGCAACGGACGAACCTGTCCGTTGCCCCGCTGTCGTTCGCGCGAACTACTCAGCGGCGCAGCACTTTCCTGGCCAGCCCGTTGCCGAGGAACTGCACGCCCTGCACCCCGGCGATGATGATCAGCGTGGCCACGATGGTGACCTCCCAGTCGAACTGCTGATAGCCGTAGACCAGCGCGAAGTCACCGAGCCCGCCACCGCCGACCGTGCCCGCCATCGCCGAGATGTCGACGATCGCGATCACCACGAACGTGTAGCCGAGGATCAACGGGCCCAACGCTTCCGGGATCAGCAACGTGAGAATGATCCGCAGCGGCCCGGCCCCCGCCGCTCGCGCCGCCTCGAGTACCCCCGGATCGACCGTGACGAGGTTCTGCTCCACGATCCGCGCGATACCGAACGTCGCGGCCACGATCATGACGAACAGCGCCGCCTCGCTGCCGATTGTCGTACCCACCACCTCCAGGGTGATCGGGCCGAGCGCCGCCAGCAGGATGATGAACGGAATCGGCCGCACCACATTGACCAGCACGTTGAGCACGAGATGGATCGGCCCGTTCGCCAGCAGTCCGCCCTTGCGCGTGGTGTAGAGCGCGGTGCCCAGGATCAATCCGAGCGTTCCGGCCACCACGAAGGTCACGCCGACCAGGTAGACGGTCGTGCCGATCGCCTCGAACAAGGTGGGCCGCAACTTCTCCCAGTTCGTCTCCATCAGCCCGCCTTCCGTTCGAGGTCGGCGACTACCCGGTCCACGGCGTCGTCGGGGCCGTGCAGTGCGAGAGTGATGCTGCCGAAGGTCTTGTCCTGCAGGGTGCTCACGCCGCCGTAGACGATCTCGAACCGCACGTCGGCGGCGGTGGCGGCGGCCAGGGCCGCGCCGATGCCGCTGTGGTCGTCGACGTCGACGGTGACCAGGCGTCCGCCGTGCAGCTGTCCCAGCCGCTCGAGTTCGGCGGCGTCGGGCCGGTTGTGCAGCACGGTCGCGACGAACGACTTGGTCGGCGCGGCCCGTGGCGCCGCGAAAACCTCGAACGTGGGGGCCAATTCGACGATCCTGCCCTGCGCCAGCACCGCGACCCGATCGGCGACGGCCCGGATCACATCCATCTCGTGGGTGATCACCACGATCGTGACCCCGAGCTCGGTGTTGATCTTGCGCAGCAGCCGCAGCACCTCGCCGGTGGTCTCCGGATCGAGCGCGGAGGTCGCCTCGTCGGCCAGCAGCAGCGAGGGCGAGGTCGCCAGCGCCCGCGCGATCCCGACGCGCTGCTTCTGCCCGCCCGAGAGCTGATCGGGGTAGGCGCGCGCCTTGTCGGTGAGCCCGACGAACTCGAGCAGCTCGGCGACCCTGGCCTTGCGCTCGGCCCGTTTCCACCCCGCCACCTTCAGCGGGTACTCGATATTGCCCGCGGCAGTGCGTGAGCGGAACAGGTTGAACTGCTGGAACACCATGCCGATGTCGCGACGCAGCCGCCGCACCGCCGACTCCGGCACCCCGGTGATGGGGGTGCCGGAGATCGTGACGGTGCCCGAGGTCGGCTTCTCCAGCGCGTTGATCAGGCGCACCAGGGTCGACTTGCCCGCGCCCGAGTAACCGATCACCCCGAAGATCTCGCCCTGCTCGATCCGCAGGTCGATGCCGTCGAGGGCGACATGGCGGTCCGCGCCGCCGCCGAAAACCTTGGAGACCGACCGGAATTCGACAGCGGCCGCGGCCGCGCTCACTTGTTCGCCCGGATGCCCTGCTGCACCCGGTCGAGGATCTGCTCGAGCTCGGCGCCCGGCCGGGTGACGGCCACCGCGGTGTTCTTGGTGACCTCGGCGTGCGCGGCGGCCACGGCCGGGTCCTTCCAGATCTCGACCAGCTTCAGCAGCGTCGGATCGCTCTTGTCCTCGGCCCGGGTGACGATGACGTTGATGTAGGGCTCGGCGGCCGGATTCTTCGGGTCGTCCTTGTACAGCGCCGACTGGGGATCGATTCCGGCCCGGTCGAGGAAGGTGTTGTTGATGATCGACCCGTCGACCGAGGCCAGGGACAGCGCGGTCTGCGCGGCGTCGACGGGGGTCACCCGCACCTTGGACGCGCCCGCGTCGATGTCGGCGGGCGTCGGCTGGGCGGACGTGCCACGCAGCGTCAGCAGCCCGGCGGCCTGCAGCACGAACAGCGCGCGGGCCTGGTTGGTCGGATCGTTGGGGACGGCGATCTCGCCGCCCGCCGGGATGTCGGCCAGTGCCTTGTGCTTCTTGGAGTACAGGCCGAGCGGCACGATATAGGTGGCCCCGATCGGGGTCAGGGTGTCGGAGCTCGCCACGTTGTACTGCCCGAGGAACTGCAGGTGCTGGAACAGGTTGACGTCGATCTGCTTCTGCGACAACGCGGCATTGGGCTGCTTGTAGTCGGAGAAGTTGGTGACCTTCAGCGTGATGCCCTGTTCCTTCGCCTTCTGCTCGAAGACCTCGAACGCCTTGTCCTTGTCCGTGGTGCCGATGCGCACGACGGTGCCGGACTCCGCCTCGCCGGATCCGCAGGCCGTGAGGGTGAGGGCCGCGGTCGCTACCAGGACCGGGATCGCCAGTACCCGACGGAATTTCACTATGACTCCCGAATTGCTCGCTGTGGGTGAACCCGGTCATCCAAGCCGCGCGCGACCCCCGCCGACAACGGTTCGGTTCGCCTCGAGCACAACCCTCGCAAACTCTTGGACGCCCGTCTAAATTGCCGACAATGCGAATCCTGCGCCGTCTGCCGGCGATTCCGGTCCTGCTCGCGCTCGTCCTCGGCGGGGCGGGGTGTGGGAACGATCACCCCGACGACGTCGTGCGGATCGGAGTGAACGACATCGCCCAGCCGCACTGGGACATCTACCGGACCAAGGCCGCGGAGCAGGGCATCACCGTCGAGTTCGTGAACTTCACCGACTACAAGCAGCCCAACCCCGCGCTGGCGCAGAAGCGAGTGGACCTCAACAAGTTCCAGCACGTGCGCTACCTGGCGAATTACAACGTCGCCAACAACGACACCCTCGTGCCCATCGGCGCCACCGAGATCTTCCCGCTCACGTTGTATTCGAAGAAGCACACCTCGGTCGCCGACATCCCGCGCGGCGGCGAGATCACCCTCAGCAACAATCCCGCGCAGCAGGTGCGTCCGCTGCTCGGCTTGGCGGCGGCGGGGCTGATCGTCCTGAAGGGCGGGGCCACCTGGGACTCCAAGATCGAGGACGTCGACACCGCGGCCTCGAAGGTGTCGCTCACCGCGATCGATCCGACCCTGACCGCGCAGTCCCTCGACAGCGTCGACGCCGCGTTCGTCGACGACACCTTCGCGGGTCCGGCCGGGCTCACCCCTCAGCAGATCATCTACACCGACGACCCCGAGCGGCCGGAACTGAAGCAGTACATCAACATCTTCGCGGCGCGTGCCGAGGACAAGGACGACCCGACCCTGCGGAAACTGGCTCAGCTCTACCACGATCCGGACGTCGTCGCCGCGGTCCGGGCGGAAACCGGGTACGCGGGCATCTTCAAGACCAACGACCCGGCTGACCTCCAGGCGACACTGCGTGAGCTGGAAACGAAGTTCCGGAAGTAGCGTCAGCGACGAGGGTGATCGACCGAGAGGCGGCCGCGGCGGATGAGGTCGTGGCGGGTGGTGGCCGACATCGGTGGTAGTGGCTGCTCACCGGTGCCGGAATCGTCGGGGTTCGGGCGCACCAGCAGGGTGACGGTCGCGGCGGGGACGAACCCGGCGCTGGTCATCAGGGCGCCGGAGGCGCTGTTGCGGTCTTCGACGTCGGTGACGATGTGCCGGGCGCCGCGGGCGAACAACGCCTCCGAGCACACGTCCACGAGCCTGCGCGCGATGCCGTGGCCCTGCATGTCGGGAGCCACCGCGATCCACTCCAGGTAGGCCCAGTCGTCGCGATGCTCGAACTCCATCGAGCCCAGCACGAAACCGACGACGCGGTCGGAGTCCAGCGCCACCCAGCAGGCGTTGTCGGGGCTGTCGAGATGCTCGGCGACCGCCGTCAGCGACCACGAGGTGTACGGCTTGGTGGTCGTGTCGAACACCTGATGGCCGAGGTCGAGGACTTGACGCAGATGTCCCAATCCCATCGGAACGACAGCGATCGCGAGGTCCATGGGCCCAGTGTGCCCTACGCCCCCTTGCGCGCGGCGGTCTTGCTCGCCGTGGATTTGCTCGCGGCCTTACGCGGCGCGGCCTTCTTGGCGGCGGACTTCTTCGCCGCCTTCTTCGGCGCCGGTTTCTCCTCGGCGGCCTCGCGGCGGCCGCTGGCTTCGAGGCTGCGCTGCAACGCGGCGACCAGGTCGACGACCTCGGCGTCGGGCGCCTCCGCGGGTTCGGCCGCTTCGGCGGACTCGACCTTTCCCGTGCCGCTGGCGATCGCCTCGTCGAGCAGCTTCTGCAATTCGATCTGATATTCGTCGGTGTACTCGCTGGGGTCGAAATCGCCCGACATCGACTCGACCAGCGTTTCGGCCATCTTCAATTCCTGCGGCCGCGGCGCGGGGGCGTCGCCGAGCGAGGGGAAGTCGACCGCGCGCACCTCGTCGGGCCACAGCAGCGTCTGCAGGACGAGCACGCCATCGCGGACCCGAAGCGCCGCCAGCCGGGTCTTCTGCCGCAGGGTGAAGTGCACCAGCGCGGTCTTGTCGATGCGCTCCAGCGTGGCCGCCAGCAGCTGATACGCCTTCGGCGTCGCGGAGTCCGGTTCGAGGTAGTAGCTCTTGTCGAACAGGACCGGATCGATCTGGTCGGAGGGCACGAATTCCAACACGGGTATTTCGTGTTTCTCGGCCGCGGGCAGTTTCGCGAAATCGGCGTCGGTGAGCACCACCTGGTCGCCGTCGGGGGAGACGTAGGCCTTGTCGATATCGGAATACTGAATGGATTTGCCGCACACCTGGCAGACACGGTCGTATTTGATCCGGCCGCCGTCCTTGGCGTGGACCTGATGGAACCGAATATCGTGGTCCTCGGTCGCGGTGTAGACCTTGACCGGGACATTGACCAGCCCGAATGCGATCGAGCCCTTCCAGATCGATCTCATAGCCCCATCATTACCGATAATTCACGGCGGGGCGAGCGCACGGCACCGAACCGCCGCCGGTCCGTGACGCGGCGGTGCTTGAAAATGTGGCGTCTGATCCAATCGTCGGGTGAACGGCGATGTGATCATCTGTGGGCTGGGCCCGGCCGGGCGGGCGGTCGCGCATCGGGCGCTGGCCCATGGCCTGGCGGTCACGGTGATCGATCCGCACCCCGACCGCGCGTGGACACCGACCTACGCGGCGTGGGCCGACGAACTGCCCGCCTGGCTCGACCCGGTGGCCGTCGCCGCGACCGTCCCGGCACCGACGGCCTGGGCGATCGGCGAGCACCGGCTCGACCGCGCCTACCAGGTCCTCGACACACCGGCGCTGCAACGCGCGCTGACCGTCGAGGGCGCCAGGGTCCTCGCCGACCGGGCGGTCGAGGTGGACGCGCGCAGCGGCGTGGTGACCACGGCCTCCGGTCAGGTCGCCACCGGGCGTGTGATCGATGCCCGTGGGCTGACCCGCTCGCCGCGCCGCGCCGAGCAGACCGCCTACGGCGTCCTCCTGCGGCGGGACCGGCTCGGCTCCGATCCGCCCACCCTGTTCATGGACTGGCGGCCGGACAACGGCGCCGAGCCCGGCGCGCCGGCCTCGTTCCTCTATACCGTCCCGCTCGGCGCCGAATTCCTGCTGTTCGAGGAGACCTGCCTGGCGGGCCGCCCGGCCCTCGGCCTCGACGAGTTGCGGCGCAGGCTCGAACATCGCCTCCGCGCGCGCGGAATCCCCGTCACCGGGGCCGAACCCGTGGAGCGGGTGCGGTTCCCGGTGGAGGGCGGTCGCCCCGGCCGGGGCCGATTCGGCGCGGCGGGCGGATCGATCCATCCCGCGACCGGTTACAGCGTGGCGGCCTCGCTGCGCGCGGCCGATGCCGTCGCCGCGGGTGCGACGCCGTGGACGGCCGAGGCGCGAGCCGTGGCGGGCCTGCGCCGGGCCGGACTGCGCGCGCTGCTCGCCCTGCCGCCGCACGAGACCGCCGTCTTCTTCGAGACCTTCTTCGGTTTGCCCACGCCGTTGCAGCGCGCCTACCTCTCGGGCACCGACGATCTGGTGGGCACCGTCGCCGCCATGCGCGCGCTGTTCACCGCGTTGCCGCCACGCCTGCGCCGCACCGTCGCGACGGCCGTGGTCGGCGGCTCTCGGCCCTGACCGTTCCTGGTGGCACTCGCCGCGAATTGCTCAGTGGCACAGGGAAATCGGGGGCACCGCGCCCCTCCGTCGACCGACGGCGGCAAGGCGCGCGTGGCGCGGGCGCGGCCGCTCGGCCCGCACGGCGGCGGGACGGCGCTCGGCGCGGGCACCCTGACCCGCCCCGAGGACCCGCGCACGCGCCACGATGTTGCTACCATCGCCGGGCGAACGCGCCGACCCGCCAACAGGTTCGGGCCGCCGAGGCGGACCGGCCGGTGATCGGCCGCCGCCCCGCGGATCCAGGTGCGCGAGCGCGCGAGGCGTGACGAGTAAGGGGTATATCCGGTGTTCGAATTCACCAGGCGGCGCAGCCGCTGGGTGCTCGGGGTTTTCGCGGTGCTGGCGCTGGTGCTCGGCGCGCTCGGCGCCACGCTGTTCGAGCGGGTGGAGGGCGGCGGATACACCGATGCCGGCAGCGAGTCCAGCCGCGCGCTCGAAGTACTGCGCGCGGAATTCGGTCAGGCCCCACCGAATCTGCTGCTGCTGGTGGAGACCGAGGACTCGGTCGACGATCCCGAATCCACCGCCGCGGCCACCGCGCTGGTCGCCAACCTGCAGGAACGCGACGGCGTCGCCGAGGTGCTGTCGTACTGGACCACCCACCAGCCCGCGCTGCGCAGCGTCGACGGCAAGCAGGGCATGATCCTGGCGAGCGTGCTCGGCACCGAACGCGAGGTCGACCTGCGCGTCGCCGCCATCGCCGACGAGCTCACCGGGCAGCAGGGTTCCCTCCAGGTCCGGGTGGGCGGCTTCGCCATGCTGCTGCACGAGACCGTCGAACAGAGCAAGACCGACATCGTCAAGGGCGAGGCGATCGCGTTCCCGCTCACCCTGATCGCGCTGCTGTTCGTCTTCGGCGGCCTGGTCGCGGCCAGCCTGCCGCTGCTCGTCGCGGTCGCCACGGTGCTCACCACCATGGGCACACTGTGGCTGCTGACGCTGTTCATCCCGCTCTCGGTCACCGCCACGAACGTCGCCACCCTGCTCGGGCTCGGCCTCGCCATCGACTACAGCCTGCTCGTGGTCAACCGGTACCGCGACGAACTCGCCGACGGCCGCGACCCGGCCGGCGCCGTCGCGACCACGCTGCGCACCGCCGGACGCACCGTGGCCTTCTCGGCACTGACCGTCGCCGTCGCGCTGGCCGGTCTGCTGTTCTTCCCGCAGCTCGCCATCCGGTCCATGGGCTACGCGGGCATCGTCGTCGCGGCACTGGCCGCGACCGTCTCACTGACCGTGCTCCCGGCCACGCTGCTGCTGCTCGGCACCCGAATCGACAAGGGCCAGCTCGGCTGGTGGTTCTTGCGGGCGCCGCGTCCCGCTCCCGGCGAAGGCGCCTGGCACAAGCTGGCCACCGCCGTCATGCGCAAACCGATCCCGATCGGGCTCGCTGTCACCGCCGTGCTGCTGCTGTTGGGCGCGCCGTTCCTCGGGGTGAAACTGGGCTTCCCGGACGAACGGACCCTGCCGGAGTCGATGAACTCCCGGCAGGTCACCGAGATCGTGCAGCGCGACTTCGGCGAGAGCGACCAGAACACCCTCGTCGCGGTGCTGCCCGAGAGCGCCTACAGCGCCGCGGGCCTCGACGCGATCGCCCGCGAGATGTCGGATCTGGACGACGTCCGCCGGGTCGACACCGCCACCGGCAGCTACGCCCAGGGCGGCCTGCTGGTCGAACCCGCCGCGGCCAATGCCCGCTTCCGCGCCGAACGCGCGGTGTACCTGTCGATCGTGCCCGCCACCGCCGACAGTGACGAGCTGTCCGCGCTGGTCGAGCGGGTCAGGGCGGTGCCGACACCGAGCACCCTGCTCGTCGGCGGCGTCGCCGCGGCCAATGTCGACTCCCTCGCCGCCATCTCCGACGCGCTGCCGTGGGCACTGGGCTTCGTGCTGATCGTGATGCTGGTCGTGCTGTTCGCGCTCACCGGCAGCGTGGTGCTGCCCGTGCTCGCGATGGTGCTGAGCGCGTTGAGCCTCACCGCCACCTTCGGCGCCCTGGTGTGGATCTTCCAGGACGGGCACCTGTCCGGGTTGCTCGGTTTCACCGTCACCGGTGACCTGGCCGCCACCGTGCCGGTGATGCTGTTCGCCGCCGCGTTCGGCCTGGCGATGGACTACCAGGTGTTCCTGCTCGCGCGCATCCGCGAGGAATACGACCGCACCGGCAAGAACGAGACCGCCGTCGCGCTGGGGCTCGAACGCACCGGGCGCATCGTCACCGCCGCCGCGATCCTCATCTCCCTGGTGTTCCTCGGCTTCCTGGCCTCCGACATCACCTTCATGAAGGCGTTCGGCATCGGCCTGCCGCTGGCGGTGCTCGTCGACGCGACGCTGGTGCGCGGCATCCTGCTGCCCGCGGCCATGAAGGTGCTCGGGGACGCCAACTGGTACGCCCCGGAGTTCCTGCGCCGCCTGCACGACCGCTGGGGCCTGGACGAGGGCGGGGCGAGCCGATCGCCGAAACACGATGTGCCGGTGCGTGATCCGCTGGGCGTCGTCACCGCGGGCAGGCCGGAGGCGGCCGCCGAGCCGGTGGTGCTCGATCCGCTCGCACGGGCGGAACAGGCACGGGCCGAGGCGGCGCGCGCCGAGGAGTCCGACGGGTTGGCGAGCACGGCGAATCGCGCCGAGACCATCGACTGACCCGAATCCCCCCCCCCCGGCCGCGGGGGGGGGGCGGGGGAGGGACAGAATACCCCCCGGGGCGGGGGGGGGGGGGGGGGGGGGTTGTTTGGGGG
>NZ_JARWOJ010000205.1 GCF_029868625.1 Nocardia neocaledoniensis
CGTCCCCCCCCCCCCACCAAAACACTCTCGCGGTGGCCCCCCAAAACTCGCGGGGGGGGGGTTTTAAAATATTTGTGGTTGGGGGCGGGGGGGGTACACCCCGGGGCCCACAGCCACGTGGACGACTCGCACCATCCAAGGGCTTGCGGTCCGCAGACCAACAGCGAAGGCTGACATCGAGAGATCTCGGCGTTCGTGCACCAACGTTCCCCGCACCCGCGACCTCGAGGAGCGGCGGCCACGCAGTGGCCGGTTCGCGGCCGGGCCGCCGGTCAGGCGCCGCGGCGTAGGCGACGCAGGAGCAAGCCGCGGTGCCTGACCGGCGGCCCCCAGGGGCCGCGAAACGCGCGCGCCAGCGCGCAGAAAGCAGAGCGTGACTGTGCGTGACATGGTGGAAATCGGGATGGGCAGGGTTGCCCGCAGGACCTACGAGCTCGACGACGTCGATATCGTGCCCTCGCGGCGGACCCGGTCGTCGAAGCAGGTCTCGGTGGCCTGGCAGCTCGACGCCTACCGCTTCGAGATCCCGGTGCTCTCGCATCCCACCGACGCGCTGGTCTCGCCGGAGTTCGCGATCGAGCTGGGCCGTCTCGGCGGCCTCGGCGTGATCAACGGCGAGGGCCTGTGGGCGCGGCACGCCGACGTGCAGGACAAGGTCGACCAGCTGATCGACCTCGTCGACAAGGGCGGCTACGAACGCGCGATCTCCCTGCTGCAGGAATTACACGCGGCGCCGATGCAGCCCGATCTGCTGGCGGCCGCGGTGGCGCAGGTGCGCGCGGCGGGCGTGACGGTCGCGGTGCGGGTGAGCCCGCAGAACGCGCGCGCGCTCACCCCCGCCCTGGTGCAGGCCGGGGTCGACCTGCTGGTCGTGCAGGGCACCATCATCTCCGCCGAGCACGTGGGTGACGGTGAGCCGCTGAACCTCAAGACCTTCATCGCCGAGCTGGACGTGCCGGTCGTGGCCGGTGGCGTGAGTGATCACCGCACCGCGCTGCACCTGATGCGCACCGGCGCGGCGGGCGTCATCGTGGGCTACGGTTCCTACCCGGGCGCCACCACCACCGGCGAAGTGCTCGGCATCGGTGTGCCGATGGCGACCGCGATCGCCGACGCCGCCGCGGCCCGCCGCGACTACCTCGACGAGACCGGCGGCCGCTACGTGCACGTCATCGCCGACGGCGATGTCGCCACGTCCGGCCAGCTCGCCAAGGCCATCGCCTGCGGCGCCGACGCCGTGATGCTCGGTGTGCCGCTGTCGGTCTCGGCCGAGGCGCCGGGTCGCGGCTGGTACTGGCCCTCGGCCACCGCGCACCCCTCGGTGCCGCGCGGCTCGTTCCTGCCGGTCGACGAGTCCTGGCTCGACGGCGCCGACGGCACCGTCACCCGGCCGAGCCTCGAGCGCGTGCTCTACGGCCCGTCCGACGACCCGTTCGGTTCGCTGAACCTGGTCGGTGGCCTGCGCCGCTCGATGGCCAAGGCCGGCTACTCCGACCTCAAGGAATTCCAGAAGGTCGGGCTCAGCGTCCGCTAGCGCACGTGGGTGAGCGAGACCCGCTCCCGCAGGAAGCGCGCGATCGCCGCGTTCACCGCTTCGGGGTGGGTCATCGTGACGGCGAGCCGGGCGCCATCGATCTCCACGAAGGTGGAGGCGGTGAGCCCCTCGGCCAGCGTGCGGGCGCGGGTGCCCGCGATGCCGCTGTGGGTGGCGTGGATGATCAGCGCGGGACAGGTGATCTCGCGTAGCCGGTCCAGCACCGAGTCGCGCCCGAGCAGGCAGCCGACGGCGGCGTCGAGGCCGTTGTGCGCGTCGTCGACCCAGCGCCGGGTCCAGATGTCGCGGTGCCAGTCGTCGTCGCCGATGAGCCAGTCGGCGAGGCGGTTGGCGGCTTCCTCGCGCGAACCCCTGTCGTGCCACTCGTCGAGGAAGCGCTGGGTCGCGGTGGACTGCTCCCTGGTGGGTCCGTGCGCCTCGGTGCTGATGAGGATGAGCGCGGCCACCCGTTCCGGCGCGACGAGCGCGGTGCGCAGCGCGGTGAACCCGCCCTGCGCGGTGCCGCCGACGATGGCCCGTTCGGCGCCGATGTCGTCGAGGATGGTCAGCGCGTCGCGCGCGGCGGTCCAGTACGTGAACGGCAGCCGCTGATCCCTGGTGCGGCCGTGCCCGCGCGCGTCCCAGGCCACGATCCGGAATTCGGGGGAGAGGGCGGCCTGCTGCGAGGCGAACATCGTGCGGTCCATGAAGAATTCGTGGGCGAGCAACACCACCGGCCCCGTGCCACCGCTGTCTTCGTAGTAGATGTCGGCATCGATCGCGCGGGCGAATGGCACGAGGACGAGGATAGCCAGGTCGAGGCCGTCATGCGCAATGTTCGCCCGAGGCGTGTAGCGACCACCGATCCCGCTGCTCGCCCGTCGTGTGCCGTCACTAAACTGTGGCGGTGGCAGAAACTCAGAGACCGGTCCTCGTCGTCGACTTCGGCGCGCAGTACGCCCAGCTGATCGCGCGGCGGGTGCGCGAGTCACGAGTGTTCTCCGAGGTGATTCCACACACCATGACGGTGGAGGAGATCGCCGAGAAGCGGCCGCTGGCCGTGATCCTGTCCGGCGGCCCGTCCAGCGTGTACGCCGAGGGCGCACCGCAGCTCGACGCGCGGCTGTTCGACATCGACGTGCCCGTCTTCGGCATCTGCTACGGCTTCCAGGCGATGGCGCAGGCGCTGGGCGGCACGGTCGCCCACACCGGCACCCGCGAATACGGCCGCACCGAACTCAGCATCGACGGCGGCGTGCTGCACGGTGGTCTGCCGACGCTGCAGCCGGTGTGGATGAGCCACGGTGACGCGGTGACCGACGCCCCCGCCGGGTTCGAGGTCACCGGAACCACCGCGGGCGCCCCGGTCGCCGCGTTCGAGGATCGGGCGCGCCGCCTCGCCGGCGTCCAGTACCACCCCGAGGTGCTGCACTCCCCGCACGGCCAGCAGGTGCTGAGCCGCTTCCTGCACGAACTGGCGGGCATCCCGCCGCAGTGGACCCCCGCCAACATCGCCGAATCGCTGATCGAGAGCGTGCGCGAACAGATCGGTGACGGGCACGCGATCTGCGGCCTGTCCGGCGGTGTCGACTCCGCCGTCGCCGCGGCCCTGGTGCAGCGCGCGATCGGGGACCGGCTCACCTGTGTGTTCGTCGATCACGGTCTGCTGCGGGCCGGCGAGCGCGAGCAGGTGCAGCACGATTTCGTCGCCGCGACCGGCGCCAAGCTGGTCACCGTCGACGCTGTCGACAAGTTCCTCGGCGAGCTGAAGGGCGTCTCCGATCCGGAGGAGAAGCGCAAGATCATCGGCCGCGAGTTCATCCGCTCCTTCGAGGACGCGGTCGCGGGCATCGTCGCCGAGCACGGTGGCGACGGTTCGGCGCCGAAGGTCGAGTTCCTGGTGCAGGGCACCCTGTACCCGGACGTGGTCGAGTCCGGCGGCGGCACCGGCACCGCGAACATCAAGAGCCACCACAATGTCGGTGGCCTGCCCGACGACCTCGAGTTCGAGCTGGTCGAGCCGCTGCGCCTGCTGTTCAAGGACGAGGTCCGCGCGGTCGGCCGCGAGCTGGGTCTGCCCGAGGAGATCGTCGGCCGCCAGCCGTTCCCCGGCCCCGGCCTGGCCATCCGCATCGTCGGCGAGGTGACCGCCGATCGGCTCGAGCTGCTCCGCCAGGCCGACGCCATCGCCCGCGAGGAACTCACCGCCGCCGATCTGGACAAGCAGATCTGGCAGTGCCCGGTCGTGCTGCTCGCCGACGTGCGCTCGGTGGGCGTGCAGGGCGACGGCCGCACCTACGGTCACCCGATCGTGCTGCGCCCGGTGTCCAGCGAGGACGCGATGACCGCCGACTGGACCCGCCTGCCCTACGACGTGCTCGAGCGGATCTCCACCCGGATCACCAACGAGGTGGCCGAGGTCAACCGCGTTGTCCTCGATGTGACGAGCAAGCCGCCGGGCACCATCGAGTGGGAGTGAGCTGTATTTTTGGCGGCTGGCGCCGCGGGTTTTCGGCCTCGTGACCTCGCCGCCCCGGGGGGGGCGGGGCCGGGGGGGGGTGGGGGGGGCCCCCCGGGGGGGGGGGGGCCGGAAAGGGGGGGGGGGGGGGGGGGGGGGGGGGGGGGGGGGGGGGGGGCAGTGGGGGGGGGGCCCGGG
>NZ_JARWOJ010000206.1 GCF_029868625.1 Nocardia neocaledoniensis
GACATGGTCATCACCCGCAAGGAGGGCTGGGGCCGCTTCGCCCACGACGAGACCGAGGGCCGCTTCTCCGCGTCCATCCCGGCCGGGCCCGGCAGCCTCAACGGCACCATCCGGCTGTTCCCCACCACCTCGGGGCGCGCGCCCGGGTCCGGGGGGGGGGCGGGGGCCCCGGGGCCGATCATCCCCGGGCTCAGCAGGTGCTGGGCGCCGGTTCCCCCTGCAGCCGCGCGTCGAGCCACCGCAGCGCGGAGGGTAGACCGAGCACGGCCGCGGTCAGATGGTCTGGTGTCGGCGTCGATTCGGTGACCACCGGGGTGCCCGCCGCGCACCACCGCCGTGTCGTCGCGGTGATCGCGTCGACCGGGATGAGGGCGTCGATCGGTGAATGCCATTCGAACACCGGCATCGTCGGCGTGCCGGGATACAGCTCGAGACTGTTCTCCTCCACCACCGCGCGGGCCTGCGGGTCCTCGACCAGCGAGGTCGTCGCGGCGAAGTCGAGGATGCCGCGGCCGGCGCCGGCGCCGAGGATGTCGTTGGTGCAGGCGTCGGCGATCGAGGCGCGGGCGGCCAAGCCGCTGGCGTTCATCTGCTCGCTGATCGGAAAGCGTTGCGGGTACTCGCGTTCCAGTCCGATACCCGCGGCCAGCGCCAGTCCGAAGACCGGGTGCCTGCCGAAGCCGAGTCCCTCCAGCATCGACACCAGATTCATCGGCACCCCGCCCATGGCGGCGCCCGCGATCTCCACGTCGGGGGCATAGGTGGGCTGCAGCGCCGCCGCCCACGCCGTCGCCATGCCGCCGCCGGAGTAGCCCGCCATCGCGACCCGGCTGCCCGCGACCCGCAGCTGCTCGACCTGGCGGACCGCCTTGATCCCGTCGAGGGTCACCTGACCGCCCAGCTTGGCCGCGCCGTAGGCGAAGGTGGGTCCGAGGTGATCGGGCAACGCCATGGTCCACCCGCGGCGCAACGCGAAGTTCCACGCGACGGCTTCACGCACCATCAGATTCGGGTCCTGGGTGTAGAGCACCTTCGACACCGAGCACTGCACGCCCAGACCGTTGATGATGTGCTGATACGACAGTACGGGGGCGTCGGGGCGGTGGTTCACCGGTTGCAGCACCGTGGTGGTCGCGGCGATCGGGTCGCCGGTCGAGTTCGTCGACCGGAACTTCACCAGGGTGACGGTGGTGTCGGGGAACATCGGCAGCGGCGGCATCGGCCGTACGTCGAGCACGTCGCCGGGTGCGCTGCCGGACAGATCGGCGGGCTGGGCGTAGAAGGGGTCGGGATCGGCGTGCGGGTAGAGCGGCGCCGCATGGGCGGTCGCGGGGACGCTCACCAGCGCCAGGGCGGCCGCCACGGCCAGCACCGTCCGGCGCGGCCGAGCGCGTCGTGCCGCGGGAATCAAGATCATCCGGCTCGTCCTCCCGTGTCGCTGCCGTCGCCACTGATACTGGCCGGTAGCGTGGCCCGCCGGAACCGCAACCGAACGACATCGGCGGAGCTCACAACGTCTGACCGGCGGCCTTGTGACCGGAGGCAAGCTGCGCCAGGAACATGTTCCTCTCGATGGCGCGGGCCCTACCGTCTGGTAACAGGCGCTCTCAGCGCCGGGGCGAAAGGAGCACGCCATGATTCCCATCGACGAGAACATCGCCGCCACCCCCCACCGCATCGATCTGACCGAGATACCGACCCGCCGGATCACGGTCTACTTCGACGGCCCGACTCCACAGGACGCCCTGGCGCTGGAATACGCCGCCACCCCCGCCGAGACCTGGGAGTTCACCTCCGCGGCCGTGCAGGCCGGGCTGATGGTGACCGTCGACGGCCGGGTCGGCCCCGGGATGCGCAGGCTCCCCTGCCGCTCGCTCTGGCACTGACCGCACCGGCCCCGCCCGGCCCGCCGCACTAGGCTGGTCGGGCGGTCGCGTCCCGGCCGCACGGCGGGACGACGGGAGGCACCTCGGTGATACGGCGGTACGCGGCGATACCGGCCATCGCGCTGACGACCGTGCTCGCCGGCTGCGGATCCCCCACCGACGAGGAGCCCGGCGACGCCGCCCCCACGACGACCACCAGCGTCCGGCCGACGAGCAAGCCGCCCGTCACGATCGCGCCGCCGACCACGACGGTCGACCCCTACGCTGGGCTGCCCCTGATCGATCACGTGCGCTGGACCGAGAACGTCGACGGCGCACGACTGCTCGTCGTCCCGACCATCGCGGGCAGGCGCACCGCCGCCCCCGGCGCGGACGAGCTCGCGTGGCAGGAGGTGCTCGCCCTCGACCCCGCCGCCGACGCGCCGGGCATGCGGGACCAGCTCGTCTGCCACTGGGTGTGGGCGAGGATGGTGGCGCCCGACAAACCGAGCTGGAATCTGGAACCGTGGCGACCCGCCGTCGGCTATTCGGCGACGGTGTCGGCGAACTGCAATCCCGGCGGCCCGGAACGCTGAGGTCGCCGACCCGCCTGAAAGGAACACGCATGCGCATCGTCGTCGCCGGTGGACACGGCAAGATCGCTCTGGCGCTGGCCCGGCTGCTGACTCGTCGCGGCGACCGGGTGCACGCTCTGATCCGCGACCCCGGCCAGGCCGCCGACATCACCGCGACCGGTGGTGTTCCGGTCATCTTCGACATGGAGCGCGATTCGACCGCCGATCTCGCCGCCGAGGTGGCCGGCGCCGATGCCGTGGTGTTCGCCGCAGGCGCTGGGCCGGGCAGCGGCGCCGCGCGCAAGTACACCGTCGACCTCAACGGCTCGGTTCAGCTGGCCGACGCCGCCGAGCAGACCGGGGTGCGCCGCTTCGTGCAGATCTCCACCATGGGCGCGGGCCGACCGCCCGCCGAGGGGACCGACGAGGTCTGGGCGGCCTACATCGATGCCAAGACCCGCGCGGAGGAGGATCTGCGCGGGCGGGCGCTGGACTGGACCATTCTTCGGCCCGGCATGCTCACCGACGAGGAAGGCAACGGTCTGGTCACGCTCGGCTCACCGCCGATTTCGCGCGGCCCGATCCCGCGCGCCGACGTCGCCGCGACGATCGCGTCGATCTTGGTCGCGGACAACACTTTTCGACACACCCTGGAACTGGTCTCCGGGACCGATCCGATTTCCGCCGCCGTGTCGGCAATTCGATAGCTTAAAATTAACTATCACAACGGAATTCGACTGGTGGGCGGCGGGCCGTGGGAGCGCGCCCGCACCCCGCGACCGCCGGATGCGCGGCGATCCGCCGGTCACGGCCCTTTCCGCTCGACACGACCGGCGAACCCGGTGGCACACGCGCGGATTCGCCGCTCAGAAGCCGGGAAACGCCCCGCATCGAGACGGAATCGATCTTGCAGATGTGCTTGCAAGTGAAAGTGTCCTAGTCCTAAACTCAGGGCCGCAACACAATTGAGGGGAAAGTCAGGGGAGGCCGCGAGCGGCACACCCGGGGCTATGTTTGCCTCTGGTTTGCCACTGTCTACACACAGGGGCGTTCACATGAACAACACCAATGGCCGTTCCGGCCTCGCTGATCGCGCAGCGACCACCGTCCACCCCGTCACCGGGCGGTGCTCCAGAGAAACCGCGGTCGCCTATGTCATCGATGCCGTGGAATCCACCGGCGCGGCGACCCGTAATGATTTCGATATCGACCGGATCGTGACCACCGCGCACGAATTGGCCGACGATTGGGATCTGCAAACACTGACTCCCGATACTTTCTGGCGCATCGCCGCGGGCTGTATCCGCTACTGAACAAAGAAAAGGATGGCGGACCGAGCGTCCGCCATCCTTTTCCGCGCTTTTCCGCCTGCGATCAGACGCGATCGGCGTATTCCAGCAGAATCTCCCGCGACCGGTCCGGGCGCGCCGCCTGCACACTGAGCTGATCCATCACCGACAGGTACAGCGCCAGATCCTGCCTGCGCTCGAGGTACAGCGCGCTGGTCAGCTGTTCGAGGTAGACGATGTCGGGCAGCTCCGGCTCGGCGAAACGCAGAATGCTGAACGAACTCCCCGCCGCGGCATGCCCGCCCGCCGAGTACGGCAGCACCTGCACCGTGACGTGTGGCAGCTCGGACAGCTCGGCGAGATAGCGCAGCTGCGCACGATGGACCTCACGGCCACCGATCGGGCGGTGCAGCACCGCCTCGTCGATCACGGCCCACACGATCGGCGGATCGACCCGGCGCAGCACGTCCTGACGCAGCTGGCGGACCTGGACGCGGCGTTCGGTGTCGGCGTCGTCGAAACCGAGCGTGACGATCGCCCTGGTGTATTCCGGCGTCTGCAGCAGGCCGGGCACCAACTGCGCCTCGTAGGTACGGATCTGGCTCGCCGCCTGCTCGAGCCCGAGGTAGGTGCTGAACCACGAGGGCAGCAGATCGCTGTAGCGGTGCCACCATCCCGGCTCGCTCGCCTGCCGCGCGAGCTCGAAGAACGACTCACGCTCTACGGTGTCGTGAACGCCGTAGAGCGTGAGCAGATCGCGGATATCGCGTTCCTTGAATCCGGTGCGTCCCAGTTCGAGCCGGCTGATCTTGGCATGTGAGCCACGAATCGCGTCGCCCGCGGCCTCGCGGGTGATCCCCTTGCTCTCGCGCAGTTTGCGCAACTGACCACCGAGGGCGATGCGCAGCACGGTGGGGCCGCGATCGACAACGGGTTGCACGCGACCGATCTCGTCGGGTTCAGCCGTCATGGACGGTGATATTACCGATCACCGGGTCAGGTAGTCGAACTCTCCGGCCTTCGCGCCGCGGATGAACGCGTCGATCTCGGGCCGGGTGTAGAAGAGCACCGACCCCTGGGGGTCGCGCGAGTTGCGCACGGCCACCGATCCGTCCGACGCTTCGGCCACCTCGACGCAGTTGCCGCTGGGGTTGCTGAACGTGCTCTTGCGCCAGGCGCCGTCTGCCGGGCGTTCGCGCTGATCATGGTGCATTCCGGACACGCCACACTCCTCGATCTCGAATGATGACCATCGGTACGAAACTTGCAGATGTACGCGCAGATGTTCTTGCATCTGCACTGTTCGCCCGGGAGATTAACACGGTTCACATAGCCGCGCACCGGTCGGTACTTACCCGGGGCCACGATCTCGGAGCGCCCCCGGTAGGTGACGTCCAGTCCCCTGAATTCCGCAGTGCCACAACCCCTTCTACGGCGCGACACGCCCACTTCGAGCGTGCAGATGTTCTTGCATCTGCAAACGACGGCGCCGTAGACTCGGGCAGCAAGATCACGGGAGGTACGTCGGCGAGCACCCGCCGCACCCGCCTTCCCCTGCAGGATGCGAGGGGCCTCGAATGAGTACGCCGTTTCGAACACCCCACCGGGTCCAGGCCGGCACCGCCGGCCTCGAGGTCCCGCGGTACCTCGGCGCGGCCGCGACCCCGTCCGGATCCTGCGGCGAGGAACCGCACGGTCTCACCTATCGGCAGGCCCGCGACCTGCTCGCCCAGCACGACGTCCACGGTCCGCAGTGCCGCCAGTGGCTGGCCGCGGCCGCCTATCTGTCGGCGGGGCTGGACGACGAATAACCGGTTGTGACGTCTTCGTGCTGGTCAGCGTGTCGCCGCCGAGGCATCCTGGACAGGGATACCGGCGCGACACAGGTGAGCGGCACATGCGGATAGCGGAGATCCTGCGCAACAAGGGCACCACGGTGACGACGGTGCCCCCGGACACCACTGTGCGCGCCCTGCTGGCCGTCCTCGCCGAGCGCAACATCGGCGCCGTGCTCGTCTCCCCCGACGGCGCGTCCATCAGCGGCATCGTCTCCGAACGTGATGTGGTCCGGCACCTGCACCGGCGTGGCGCCGACCTGCTCGACCGGCCGGTCACCGAGATCATGACCGAGCGGGTCCGTACCTGCGCGCCCGATGATCACGTGGCCTCGCTGCACGGTCTGATGACCGAGCACCGGATCCGGCACATGCCGGTCGTCGACGGCGACCGGCTGGTGGGCATCGTCAGCATCGGTGACGTGGTGAAGAGCGAGATCACCGAACTCGCCACCGAGCGCGGTCATCTCGTCGACTATCTGCAGGGCAGGTACTGACCGCGAGCCGAAATCCGTTGGCCGCGCGTATCGTTGATCAGGTGCACCCCGTCCGGCCCGCGCTCGAAGCCGTCCCGGTGACCTCGCACGCGCCCACCCCGGTCCCCGCGTCCGTGCGTGACCGCTTTCCGGCACTGGCCGATCCGGCGGTGGTGTATCTGGACAGCGCGGCGACGACGCAGAAGCCCGACACGGTGATCGCGGCCGTGACCGCCTACCACGCCAGGCACACCGCCAACGCGGGTCGCGGCACCTACGGGTGGGCCACCTCGCTGGCGGCGCGGATCGAGGCGATCCGGGGCAGGGCCGCCGCTTTCGTCGGCGCGCGGCATCCGGACGAGATCGTCTTCACCGCCGGCGCCACCGCGGCACTGGGCGCGATCGCGCACAGCTGGGGCCTGGCCACCCTCGACGACGGCGACGAGATCCTCTACAACCCCGCCGACCACGCGGCGAATGTGCTGCCGTGGCACCACCTGCGCGACACCATGGCCCGGTTCGGGCGCCGGATCGTGCTGCGGCCCTACCGCAGCACGGCCGCCGGGGAGGCCGACGTCGACGACATCCTCGCCCAGGTGAGCCCGCGTACCCGGCTGATCACCACCAGCCACCTGCATCACGTCTACGGCGGCCTGAGCACGCTCGAGGAACTGCGCGGCCGGATCGATCCGGCCATCCTGCTGTGCTTCGACTGCTCGCAGAGCGGTAGCCACCTGCCGGTCGACGTGCTCGATCTCGGCGCCGATTTCGCGGTGTTCGCCGGGCACAAGATGTTCGCGGCGCCGGGCGTCGGCCTGCTGTACTGCCATCGGCGGGTGCACGACCGGCTGCGGCCGTTCCTGCCCGGCGGGCACTCGGGGGTTCGCGTCGGTACGGACGGACTGGTCGGTTCGGGAATGCCGGGCCTGCTGGAGGGCGGCACCCACAACATTCCCGGAATCCTCTCGCTGGCACCGGCGTTCGATCTCCTCGACGAGCTCGATCCGACGGCGGTGGCCGCGCACAATCGCGTGCTGACCCAGCGGCTGATCGAGGGCCTGCGCCCGGTGCCCGGGCTCGAGTTCCTGCCGGGGCCCGCGCACGCCGGGTGCGCGGTGGGGTACGGGATCGTCTCGTTCACCCTCGACGGCATCAGCGCCGCCGACCTCGGCTTCGTCCTGGCCGACGCCGGTTTCCTGGTCCGCACCGGCGCGCACTGCGTGCCCTCGGCCGAGCCCGGCGCGGGGTCGGTGCGGGTGAGCACCCACCTCTACAACACTCTCGACGAGATCGATCGGTTCGTCGCCTGCGTGGCCCGCCTCGCCGGGTCCTGAACACTCCCCTGTCCGCCGACCCGAGGAGCACCGATGGGCATCGATCCCACGCCGCAGTACGACCGCCGCGCCGCGTCGCGGATACTGGCCGGGGTGGCCGCACCGGGGATCTTCGCGGCCGCCGAGCCCGCCGTACCCGTGCGGATCACTTTCCGCGCCACGCCGTTACGGCCCGAACCGGACGGTGCGCTGACCCAGTCACAGCGGATGTATCTCGAGCGGTTCATGCGGCCCTGCCGCCCGGAGCAGGTGACCAGCGCGACCCATCGACTCACCTGGACCGACAGCGCGGGGGTGCCCAACACCGGGTACTTCCGCACCGAGGGTGCCGGTCCGGAACTGTCGGTGGTCGCGCGCGAGACCGTGCTGGCGCTGTGGCGTGCGCTGGCGGCGTCGGAGCTGCCCGCCCGATCGGCCGCCCTGCCGGAACGGGATCTCGCGGTACTCGCGGCCACGACCACCGATCACGAGCCGCACGAGATCTTCCGGGTCGGCGTCGAGGCCACCGGGCGCGCGCTGGCGCAGCACGGGCTCGTCGCCGCGGACACGCCCTATCGCGGAATCGTCGAATTCGCCGAGGGCATGCGTGATTCCGGCATCTTCGCCGCCGTGGCCGCGCGCTGGTTCTGGGAGTTGCAGGCTTCGACGTTCCGGCGCGGGATGATCCCGGTGCGGCTGGTCACCCAGCCCGACGGCAGCGTGCGCTACTCCCCCGAGACGATCGCGGTGCTGCGGGCGATGAAGGACGCCACCCTCGCCGACGCCAGGGCCGTGATGCGCAGGGCCACGACCGAGGAGGGTCTCGGCACCGAGGCCGCCGTGGCCAAGTACCACGACGACCTGGACCTGATCTCGCGCCAATACGCGTTGCTGCCGACCGGAACCCGGCCCGCCTGTCTGGCGGCCGCACCGCACCCGATCGAGGGCCGCTCGGTGCACCTGCTGGCGACGGTGGTCGACCGGTTCGTCGAGACCTTCGCGGCGCTGGCGCCGACGGTCACCGTGGTCCAGGACGACGCCGAGCCGGAGCTCACCGACGCGCACGGCGACGACGGCGTGTTCTACGTGCCGGACATGAGCTGCCGGCACTGCGTGCGCACGATCACCGCCCTGTTGACCTCGATGGAGATCCCGGTGGTGGAGATCGATCTGGAGTCCAAGCGCGTGGTCGCCCGGATCCGCAGTCCCCGCCACCGCTTCCGGGTGTTCGAGGCGTTGCGCGACGGCGGCTACAACCCGGTCGACGAGGCCTCCGCGCAGGCGCCCGGCGCGGCGGTGGGATGACCCCGCCCGCCGTCCCCGCCGCGGTGCATCCCCTGGTCGCGGAGTTCCTCGCCGATCGTGGCGCCGTGCGCGCGGCGCTGCGCCGGTTCGGCTCGCCGGTGCACCTGGTGTTTCCGCAGGTGTTCGCCGCGAACCTGGCCGGGCTGCGCGCCGTGCTGGATGCGGCCGCCCCGTCCGCGCGGATCTGCTACGCGCACAAGGTGAATCGGTCGGCCGCCTTCGCGCGCACCGCCGCCGCGACGGACATCGCCATCGATGTCTCCTCGGCGCCCGAACTGCGCTCCGCGCTGGCCGCGGGCTTTCCCGCCGAGCGGATCGAGGCCACCGGCCCCAAGGGCGCGGCCATGCTGCGGGCGGTACTCGACGCCGGGGTGACGGTCAATGTCGACAACCTGTGGGAACTCCGGGCACTCGCCGAGGCCACGGTGCCGGCGCCGGTGCTGCTGCGGACCTCCGGCTTCCCCGGCAGCGCGGTGAGCAGGTTCGGCATCGATCTCGCGGACATGGGCGCGGCGTTCGAGATCCTGACCCGGCATCGAGACCGCCTGCGGCTGCTCGGCTTCGCCTTCCATCTCGACACGGCGGCGACCGCCGAGCGGGTGCGCGCGGTCGCGGAGTGCCTGCGGCTGGTCGAACGCGCCTACGACCACGGGCTGACCCCGAGCGTGCTCGACATCGGCGGCGGCCTGCGCCAGGTCTTCACCGCCGACGCGGCCGCCTACGATCGGTACGACGCGGCCCTGCGCGCCGGTCTGCTCGGCACGGGTCCTCGAATGCACTGGGGCGGCAACACCTTCGGCTACCACGTGGCCGACGGCGCGGTCCACGGTGCGCCGGTGTTCCACAAGTACGCCAATACCGAGTCCGCGGCCACCATGCTCGGCGACCTGCTCGCCGCGCCGCTGCCGGGACACGACGGCCGCGCGCTGGGCCGGGTGCTCGCCGACAATCTGCTCGACCTGTGGCTGGAACCGGGCAAGGCGTTGGTCGATCAGGCCGGGATCACGCTGGCCACGGTCGAATTCGTCAAGCGCGCGGGCACCGGTGCCACGCTCGTCCACCTGGACCTGAGCCGCGACACCGTCACCGCCGCCGACCAGGAGGTGCTCATCGATCCGATCGTGCTCACCGACGCCCCACCCGCGGCGCCCGTCGGCGTGTATTTCGCCGGGCACCTGTGCCTGGAGCGGGACCTGATCACCCAGCGTCAGGTCCGCGTCGAGGCGCTGCCCGAGCCGGGCGACACGGTGGTGTTCGCCAATACCGCCGCGTACCACACGGATCTGTCCGCGGCGCGCGCCGGCATGCACCCCGAACCGGCGAAAGTCGCTGTGCTGCGGCGCGACAGCGGGTTCGCGCTGTGCCCCGACGCGGAGTACCGGCCCGAGGCGACGGTGCCGCGATGATCTACACCCACATCACCGAGCTCATCGGCGACACGCCGCTGTTGCGTCTCGATGCCGCCGCGCACGGGCTGACCGGGGTGGAGCTGTACGCGAAACTGGAATCGCACAATCCGTTCGGGTCGGTCAAGGACCGCGTCGCGTGGGCCATGATCCGCGCCGAGGTGGAGCGCGTCGCGGCCGGCGGACAATCGTTCATCGAGGCCTCCAGCGGCAACACCGCCAAGGCGCTGCGCGTGCTCGGCGCGCTGCACGGCATTCCGTTGCGGGCGGTCACCAACCGGATCCGGGTGGCCGAGGTCAGGCAGCTGCTGCAGCTGCTCGACACCGAGATCGTGGAACTGCCCGGACTCTCGGAATGCCCCGATCCCCATGCCGCCGACGATGTCTCGGCGGTCATCGCGCAGACCACCGGGCAGGCGCCCGGCCGCTGGTTCCATCCCTCGCAGTACACCAACGAGCGCAATATCGAGGCCCACCGCGACGGGACCGGCGCCGAGATCGCCGCCGACCTCGCCGCGGCGGGCATCCCGCACCTGGACTACCTCGTCGGCGGCCTCGGCACCACGGGCTCCACTCGCGGCACCGCGACCACGCTGCTGCGCCACCATCCGGGCCTCCGCACGATCGGGGTGGTCTCGGACCGCGTCGATTTCATCCCCGGCATCCGCTCCGAGCGCGAGATGTGGGAGGTCGGGCTGTTCGAGCCCGGCTTCTACGACGAGATCGTCACCATCGACTCGGCGAGCGCCATCGAGGGCACCCTCGCGCTGATCCGCGGCTACGGTGTGCTGGCCGGACCGACCAGTGGCGCCGGCTACGCCGCGTTGCTGCGCACGCTGGCCGTCGCACCGCGCCCGGCGGGCAGGCCGCTGGTCGCGGTGCTGATCGTGTGCGACCGGCTCGAGCCCTACCTGTCGTACTTCGCCAAACGGCGACCCGACCTGTTCGGCCAGGCCCCGGCGCCCGACCCGCCCGACACTTCGACCGCGCCCACCCTCACCCCCGCCGAGCTGGCCGAACTGGACCGGACCGGGAGGCCGGCCGTCGTCGACACCCGGGGGGCGATGGCCTATCGCGTCGGGCACGTGCCCGGCGCGCTCAATATCCGCGACGACCACCTCGACGAGATGCTCGCCCAGGGCATGCCGTTCCCGCGCTCCCGGCCCGTGGTGTTCGTGTGCCCGGTCGGGGAGGCCTCGCTCCGGTTCGCCGCGCTGGCCCATCGCGCCGGTTACGACGCGTTCAGCCTCGCGGGCGGCATCGTCGCGTGGCGCGACGCGGGGTATCCGCTCGAGCGTGGCGGCTGAATCACACCAGCACCCGGGCGGCCCGGCGCGCGGTCGCCACCGGGGACCGGTCGCTCGTCGCGGCCAGCAGGGCGGGCAGCGGTCCGCGATAGCCCTCGGCCAGCAGCCGCGCGATCGCGGTGAACCGGTCGACGAAGCGGCGCGCGGTGTCGTCGTCGAAGCGCGCGATCGGATACCGGAACGACCCGTCGATCCCGGCTGGCGCGCCCGCCGGGTCGTAGCGGTCGGTCAGTCCGAACTCGAGATCGTGCTTGGCACGCACCACCCCCGTCGGCACCTCGGTGATCGACAAGCCCGGTGCGGCAGCGGGTTCCGGGTGCGACGCCCGCGCGCGCTGCAGGATCAGCGTGGCCTGGAACAGCGGCAATGCCGCGTCCTGGAGCAGGCAGCGCTTGAGCCGGGGCGCGGGGGTGTCGGGGTGGGCGTAGGCCGCCAGGGCCACCCGGCGCACCTGATCGACGAGTTCGTCGACATCGCCGGCACGGTCGAGGCGCACCCGCAGCAGCACGTCGTCGGAGAAGTTGCCCACCAGATCGTCGAGCAGGCGGTGATCGCGGCCGGGCACCGCGGTGGCCACGGTGACATCGGCGCTGCGCGCGAACGCGCCCACCGCGAGCGCGAACGCGGCCTGCAGCACCATGAACAAGCTCGCCCGTCGCTGCTGGGCGAGCAGCAGCAGGCCCGCGTGGGTGCGCGCGTCGAACGCGACCGGAACCAGCGCCCCCGCGGCCGGGTCCGGCGGCGGTGACACGTGGTGCCGCGTGGGCAGATCAAGCAGCGCGGGACGCCCGGCCAGCGCGTTCGCCCAGTACCGCAGCTGGTGGGTGGCCCGGCTCCACTCGTCGGTGAACTCGCCGAGCTGATCGTGCTTCCACAGCGTGTAGTCGGTGTAGGTGACCGGCAGCGGCGCCCACCGGGGTGCCGTCCCGGCCCGGCAGGCCAGATACGCCGTCACCAAGTCGCGGACCAGCGGGCCCATCGAGCGGCCGTCGACGGAGATGTGGTGCACGACCAGCGTGAGCACCACGTCGCCGGGGCCGAGGACGAACAGCCCCGCGCGCAGCGGCAGGTCCTGCGCGAGGTCGAACGGGCGCGCGGCGATCTCGGCGACCGCCGCGCCGAGATCACTCGCGGTGCAGACTTTCTCGGTCACGTCCAGGTCCACGTCGGCCATCGCGGCCACCCGCTGGACCGGGCCCTGCTCGGTCGCCGGGTAGCGGGTGCGCAGCGGCTCGTGCCGTTCCACCAGCAGCGCCAGCGCCGCCCGCAAGGCGGTCGCGTCGACCTCGGCGCCACGCAGGCGCATCGCGCTGGCCACATTCCAGTCCGCGGACCTTCCGAGCCGGGCCGCGTGCCACATGCGTTCCTGCGCGGGCGCCAGCGGCACCCGCGCCGGGCGCGGCCGCGGCGCCAGCACCACCACCGGCGGCGTGGGCGGCCGGAAGCACGCCGGTTCCGTCCCGGAACGCGAGTGCGCCGTCAGCACCCCGCGCGCGGCGTCGTATCCCCCCGACCTCATCCCCGACCCGGGGTCGAACACGCGTCGCAGCCTCCTCACCAGTTCGAACAGATTCGGCACGCTAACGAGCGGATGTGAACAATCAGTGACCGCATCGTGACCATGCCAGGTCGGTCCGGCCGCGTCGCGGCGGCCCGTCGCCGTGGTCTGGCGCTTTCCCGGAAAAACGCCCAAATGCCGCGTTAGAGTGGCTCGGGAAGCGGAGCGAGGAGCTGGTCGGTGTCCATCGGGAAATTGGTGTCGTTCGACGGGTCACGGGGTTTCGGGTTCATCCGGCCCGACGACGGCGGGCCCGATGTGTTCGTTCATGTCAACGACATCGGCCTCGACGAGGACGAGCTGCGCCAGGGGCGCCTGTTCGAATTCGACGTCACCGAGGGCGATCGCGGCCCCAAGGCGATCAACCTGACCGCGGTGGGCGCGCCGGCGCCCGCGCCGAAGACGCGCAAGGATCGTGCCAACGGGCGGCTCGGTCAGGAGGAACTGCGTCAGCAGATCACCGAGCTGTTGCTCGAGGCCTCGCCCGCGCTCACCGCGGCCGAGATCATCACCATCCGCGAGCGCTTCACCCTCTTCGCCGACGAACACGGCTGGCTCGACGGCTGAGCCGACGCGGCGCCGAGGTCCGCGCCGGTGTCGGCGGGTCGCCCTACGATCGATCCCGCACCGATGAATCGGCCGCGCCCGCGACGTCGACACGGGTGACCCCACCCGCGAGGAGGATCGAATGGATCTACCGGTGATGCCGCCCGTGCGCCCGATGCTGGCCAAGTCGACACCGTCGCTGCCGCGCGAGCCCGGGCTCAGCTACGAACCGAAGTGGGACGGCTTCCGCTGTGTGGTGTTCCGCGACGGCGACGAGATCGAACTCGGGTCACGCAACGACCGCCCGCTGACCCGGTACTTCCCCGAACTGGTCGAGCTGCTGCGGGCCGCGCTGCCCGAGCGCTGCGTCGTCGACGGCGAGATCGTGGTCGTCACCGACGACGGGCTGGATTTCGACACCCTGCAGCAGCGGCTGCACCCGGCGGCGTCGCGGGTGAACAAGCTGGCCGCGGAGACCCCGGCCAGTTTCGTCGCCTTCGATCTGCTCGCCGTCGACGATCGCGATCTGACCAGCGAGCCGTTCACCGCGCGGCGCACCGAGCTGGAGAAGTTGCTCGACGCGGCGCCGGGCCGGATCCACCTCACCCCGATCACCCACGATCCCGATGTCGCCCAGGACTGGTTCACCCGGTTCGAGGGCGCCGGCTTCGACGGCGTGATGGCCAAGGCCGACGACCTGCCCTATCTGCAGGACAAACGGGTGATGCTCAAGATCAAACACGAACGCACCGCCGACTGCGTTGTCGCCGGCTACCGGATGCACAAGGACGGCGCCGGCGTCGGGTCGCTGCTGCTCGGGTTGTTCGACGACGCGGGCAATCTCAACCATGTGGGCGTCGCGTCGAGCTTCACCGCCGCCCGGCGCAAGGAACTGCTCAGCGAGCTCGCGCCGCTGCGGGAGAACGCCCTGCTCGACCATCCGTGGCGCAACTGGGCCGACGCGGTCGCCCAGGCCACCGCCGAGGGCAAGATGCCGGGCGGAGTGAGCCGGTGGACCGGCGGCAAGGACCTGTCGTGGGAGCCGCTGCGGCCGGAACTGGTCGCGGAGGTGCGCTACGAGCACGTGCAGTCGGGGCGGTTCCGGCACGGCGGCCGGCTGGTCCGGTTCCGCTCGGACCGCACCCCCGACTCGTGCACCTACGCCCAGCTCGACGAGGTCGCCCCCGCCGAGCTCGGCGCGATCTTCGGCGGCGACCGATGAGCGCGGCGACCGAGGTCGAGGTCGACGGGCGCGCGCTGTCGATCAGCAATCCCGACAAGGTCTACTTCAGCAAGCGCGGCGAGACCAAGCTCGATCTGGTTCGGTACTACCAGGCCGTCGCCGAGCCGCTGCTCGGCGTCATCGGCGGCAGGCCGCTACTGCTGGAGCGGTATCCGGACGGTGCGTCGGGCAAGTCGTGGTTCCAGAAGCGGGTGCCCAAGTCGGCGCCGGACTGGTTGCGTACCGTCGAGGTGTCCACGCCCAACGGCACCACCAGCGACGCGCTCGTCGCCCACGACCTCGCCCATATCCTGTGGGCGGTCAACCAGGGCTGCCTCGGCTTCCACGTCTGGCCGAACCAGGTCCCCGACCTGACGATCGCCGACGAGCTGCGGATCGACCTGGATCCCTCGCCCGGCATCGGCTTCGACGATCTGCGCCGCGCGGCCGTGCGCACCAGGGAGCTGCTCGCCGAACTCGGGATCGACTGCCGCATCAAGACCTCCGGGTCGCGCGGGCTGCACATCTACGCCGCGCTGGAACCGCGCTGGGACGGCTACGAAGTGCGGGCCGCCGCGGTCGCGCTGGCCCGCGAGCTCGAGCGCAGGCACCCCGAGGAGATCACCGCCCAGTGGTGGAAGGAGGAACGCGGCTCGCGCGTGTTCATCGACTTCAACCAGAACGCGCCGCACAAGACCGTGTTCGGCGCCTGGTCGGTGCGGCCCAAGGTCGGCGGCCAGGTCTCGACACCGATCACCTGGGATGATCTGGACACCGTGGTGCCCGACGAGCTGACCCTGTCGACCGTTCCCGCCCGGCTGGCCGAGCGCGGCGATCCGTGGGCCGACCGCACGCCGCAGTCGATCGAGCCGCTGCTGGCGATGTCGGAGCGTGACATGGCGGCCGGGATGATGGACGCGCCGTGGCCGCCGCAATATCCCAAGATGCCCAACGAGCCGCCGCGGGTACAGCCGAGCCGGGCCAGGAAGGGCGACTGAGTCAGCGCACCGCCAGGCCGTCGACGAGGCTGCTGACCAGGCCGTCGACCCAGGCGTCGTCGAGCGCGGAGCGGCCGCCCAGGACGAGCGCGATCAAGGTGGTGCCGAACACCATCTCGATGAACAGCCCCAGGTCGACGTCGGGTCGCGCCTCGCCACGGGCCGCGGCTACGGCC
>NZ_JARWOJ010000207.1 GCF_029868625.1 Nocardia neocaledoniensis
TACGCCCCATGGTCTCCGCGTCGGAGCTGGAAGCACTGGCCCGCCAGGCCCACATCGACGGCACCGCACCGAGAGTCGGGGGGGCGGTGGCGCGACGCCGCCGGGGGGGGGGAGTGGAGAGCGGCCGCAGCCACCCGCCCACGCGGCCCGCCCCCCCCGTCGCCCCCCCCCCGGCGGCACAAGGGGCCGCGGACTCGAGCGCGCCAGCGCTCCAATATTTCTGTCGGTGGGGCGGCCTAGCATGGCTCGAGGGGGTTCATGTCCGGTCGGCGGATGACGATGGAGAAGGGATTCACCAGGTGGCGGAACGCCTCACTGTGCGCGGAGCTCGGGAACACAACCTCAAGGGTGTCGATCTCGATCTGCCTCGTGACAGCCTGATCGTGTTCACCGGTCTGTCCGGTTCGGGTAAGTCGAGTCTGGCGTTCGACACGATCTTCGCCGAGGGGCAGCGCCGCTATGTCGAGTCGCTGTCGGCCTACGCGCGGCAATTCCTCGGGCAGATGGACAAGCCCGATGTCGACTTCATCGAGGGCCTCTCGCCCGCGGTGTCGATCGACCAGAAGTCGACCAACCGCAATCCGCGGTCCACGGTCGGCACCATCACCGAGGTCTACGACTACCTGCGCCTGCTCTACGCCCGCGCGGGCACCCCGCACTGCCCGGTCTGTGGCGAGCTGATCGCCAAGCAGACCCCGCAGCAGATCGTCGACCAGGTGCTGGCGATGGACGAGGGCCTGAAGTTCCAGGTGCTCGCGCCGGTGGTGCGTACCCGCAAGGGCGAGTTCGTCGACCTGTTCGACCAGCTCAAGACCCAGGGTTACTCGCGTGTGCGCGTCGACGGCGTGGTGTATCCGCTCACCGATCCGCCGAAGCTGAAGAAGCAGGAGAAGCACGACGTCGAGGTCGTGGTCGACCGGCTGGCGGTCAAACCCGCCTCCAAGCAGCGGCTCACCGACTCGATCGAGACGGCGCTGCGGCTGGCCGACGGCATCGTGGTGCTCGACTTCGTCGACCGCGACGAGCACGCGCACGACCGCGAGCGCCGCTTCTCCGAACGGCTGGCCTGCCCGAACGGCCACCCGCTCGACATCGAGGATCTCGAGCCGCGCTCGTTCTCGTTCAACTCGCCCTACGGCGCGTGCCCCGACTGCACGGGCCTCGGCATCCGGAAGGAGGTCGATCCGGAGCTGGTGGTGCCCGATCCGGAGCTGAGCCTGGCCGAGGGCGCGATCGCGCCGTGGTCGCGCGGGCAGACCGCCGAGTACTTCAACCGGCTGCTGGCGGGACTGGCCGAGGCGATCGGCTTCTCCATGGACACCCCGTGGCAGGACCTGCCGGCCAAGGCCCGCAAGGCGGTGCTCGAGGGCAGCTCCGACCAGGTGCACGTGTCCTACACCAACCGCTACGGCCGCAAGCGTTCGTATTACGCCGACTTCGAGGGCGTGATGCCGTTCCTGCACCGGCGCATGGACAACACCGAGTCCGAGCAGATGAAGGAGCACTACGACGGCTACATGCGCGATGTGCCGTGCCCGGTCTGCCACGGTGCCCGCCTGCGCCCGGAGATCCTGGCCGTCACGCTCGCCGCGGACGGGACCGACAAGTCCATCGCCGATGTCAGCGATCTGTCGATCGGCGAGTGCGCGCACTTCCTGAACTCGCTGACGCTGGGGGAGCGCGAGGCCGCGATCGCCGGTCAGGTGCTCAAGGAGATCCAGGCGCGGCTGGGCTTCCTGCTCGATGTCGGCCTGGAGTATCTGACGCTCTCGCGCGCGGCGGCGACGCTGTCCGGCGGCGAGGCCCAGCGCATCCGGCTCGCCACGCAGATCGGCTCCGGCCTGGTCGGGGTGCTCTATGTGCTCGACGAGCCGTCGATCGGCCTGCACCAGCGCGACAACCGCAGGCTCATCGAGACACTGCTGCGGCTGAAGAAACTGGGCAACACCCTGATCGTCGTCGAGCACGACGAGGACACCATCCGCGCCTCGGACTGGGTCGTCGACATCGGCCCGCTGGCCGGCGAACACGGCGGCCGCGTCGTGCACAGTGGTCCCTACGCGGAGTTGCTCACCGAGCCCGAATCGCTCACCGGCGCTTACCTTTCCGGACGCGAGCAGATCGAGGTTCCGATGGTGCGCCGCCCGATCGACAAGAAGCGCAAGCTCACCGTCGTCGGCGCGACCGAACACAATCTGCGCGGCATCGACGTGGCGTTCCCGCTCGGCGTGCTCACCGCGGTCACCGGGGTGTCGGGGTCGGGCAAGTCGACACTGGTCAACGACATCCTGGCGACGGTGCTGGCGAACAAGCTCAACGGCGCCCGCCAGGTGCCGGGCAGGCACACCAGGATCAACGGTCTCGATCACCTGGACAAGCTGGTGCAGGTGGACCAGTCGCCGATCGGTCGCACCCCGCGCTCGAATCCGGCCACCTACACCGGCGTCTTCGACAAGATCCGCACCCTGTTCGCCTCGACCACCGAGGCCAAGGTGCGCGGCTACCAGCCGGGCCGGTTCTCCTTCAACGTCAAGGGCGGCCGGTGCGAGGCCTGCTCGGGCGACGGCACGCTCAAGATCGAGATGAACTTCCTGCCGGATGTGTACGTGCCGTGCGAGGTGTGCCACGGCGCCCGCTACAACCGGGAAACCCTCGAAGTGCACTACAAGGGCAAGACCATCGCCGAGGTGCTGGACATGCCGATCGACGAGGCCGCGGAGTTCTTCCAGCCGGTCACCTCGATCCACCGGTATCTCAAGACCCTGGTCGAGGTCGGCCTCGGCTATGTGCGCCTGGGGCAGAGCGCGCCGACGTTGTCCGGCGGCGAGGCCCAGCGCGTGAAACTGGCCGCCGAACTGCAGAAGCGCTCGACCGGCCGGACCGTCTACATCCTCGACGAGCCGACGACCGGTCTGCACTTCGAGGACATCCGCAAGCTGCTCAAGGTGATCAACGGCCTGGTCGACAAGGGCAACACGGTGATCGTGATCGAGCACAACCTCGACGTCATCAAGACCTCGGACTGGGTGGTCGACATGGGGCCCGAGGGCGGTTCCGGCGGCGGCACCGTGGTCGCCTCGGGCACTCCCGAGGACGTCGCGCAGGTGTCGGGCAGCTATACCGGGCAGTTCCTCAAGGAGGTCCTGGCCGCGCCCGCGCCGGTGCGCGCCCCGGCGAAGAAGGCCGCCAAGAAGGCGCCCGCGGCGAAGAAGGCCCCGGCCGAGACCCCCGCGGCCAAGAAGCTCGCGCGAAAGGCGGCCGCACTGCGCTGACGACGGCTAACCTCGCGATCCGGGGACTTTCCGAAAACACGACAAAGTGAAACACGTCTGGGTAACATTCGCCTCGGCGCGATCGCGATGTCGTGCAGTACGAAAGGAACGTCCCCATGGATGAAGCCACCACGGCGCTCATCGGCCAGATTCTGTCTTTCCTCAGTGGTGGGTCCTCGTTGGCCTACGAGCCCACCAAGCCGACCGCCTGACCGGCGGACTCGAAAGGAACCACTGAGCAATGGACACCGGTAGCGCGGCGCTGTTCGCCGCCATCGCCAATATGATCACCTCCGGCTCCGCCGTCTCGGTCACCCCGGGGCAGCCGCCGACCACCACCCCGCCGCCCGCGGTCTGAGAGCACGGCCGCCACCGCGGCCCGTGAACGCGAAAGATCCGCCGACACTCCTGTCGGCGGATCTTTTCGTGTGTGGCGTCCGGACGTGCTCAGTACACCGGGCCGGTGTACTTCTCGCCGGGCCCCGCGCCCGGCGCGTCCGGCACCGAGGACGCCTCGCGGAACGCGCGCTGCAGGGCCTGCAGACCCTCGCGGATCGGACCCGCGTGCGGTCCGAGATACTCGACCGACGCGGTGACCAGTCCGGCCAGCGCGGTGATCACCCGGCGGGCCTCGTCGAGATCGACGTGCTCGGCGGAGTGCGGGTCGTCGGCGGCGAGGCCGAGCTTCTCCGCGGCCGAACTCATCAGCATCACCGCGGCCCGGCTGATCACTTCGACCGCGGGGATGTCGGCCAGGTCGCGCACGGGGGGATCGAGCTCGTCAGTCATGGCCACCAGGCTATCGCCAGGCTGATCTGGGCCGTCGGCACCGGGCCGATTCGGCGATAGCGGAATGCGATGCTAGACTTTCCGCTGACGACCGCCCCTGGTTGTGTCATGCACGGCTGGGGGCAGATAAGTGGAGCCCGACTCCCACCGTTACCGACGAGCGATCGTACTGGTCAACGGTCCCGGTCACCCACCCGATGTGGCGAGTTTCCCGTGTGCCTGGCATGCGGGGGTCGACACCGAGCTCGCGAGGGCGTCGGGTGTGGGCGATCGGTCGACTCGGGCCCCGTCGCGGAGAAATACCGCAACGGGGCTTTCGTGTTGAAACAGGGGTTGCAGTTATTGCGTGCGGTCGTTATGACGACACCGCTTGACCTAGGAGGCCCCATCAGCACTGAGACCCGCATCAACGATCGCATCCGTGTTCCCGAGGTTCGACTCATCGGACCCGGCGGCGAACAGGTTGGGATCGTGCGTGTTGAAGATGCACTTCGCGTCGCGCTCGAAGCCGACCTCGACCTCGTCGAGGTGGCACCCGATGCCCGTCCGCCGGTCTGCAAGATCATGGACTACGGCAAGTTCAAGTACGAGACGGCGCAGAAGGCGCGCGAGTCCCGGAAGAACCAGGTCCAGACCGTGATCAAGGAGCAGAAGCTCCGCCCGAAGATCGACGACCACGACTACGAGACCAAGAAGCGCAACGTCGTTCGCTTCCTCGAGGCCGGGTCGAAGGTCAAGGTCACGATCATGTTCCGCGGTCGTGAGCAGTCGCGACCCGAACTCGGTTTCCGGCTGCTGCAGCGTCTGGCCTCCGACGTCGCCGAACTCGGTTTCGTCGAGACCTCGGCCAAGCAGGACGGCCGCAACATGACCATGGTCCTCGCTCCCCACAAGGGCGCGAAGACGCGGGTGAAGGCCCAGCAGGAATCGGCGCCGGCGGCACGGCCGCTGCCGACCGGTCCCGCGAGCGCCGAACCGGCTGCGACGGCCGAGCCGAGCGCGCCTGCCGAGCAGGCGGCGTCGGCCGACCCGCAGTAACACCGATTTCAACGACTAGATAGAGGAATCCATGCCGAAGAACAAGACCCACAGCGGCGCCAAGAAGCGATTCAAGGTGTCGGGCCGGGGCAAGCTGCTTCGCGAGCAGGCGAACCGTCGCCACCTCCTGGAGCACAAGTCCTCCCGCCGGACGCGTCGTCTGGAAGGCACGGAGTCCGTCGCCGACGTCGACGCCCCCCGCGTGAAGCGGCTGCTCGGTCTCGCCTGAGACCGTCGCACCCTGACGATTCCGCGGCCGGGACGAACCGGACGCCGACAACTACCGAACTCGGGCGCCGCCGCGCCCCCAGATGATCAAGGACTGACACAGTGGCACGCGTCAAAAGGGCCGTCAACGCTCAGAAGAAGCGCCGTTCCATCCTCGAGGCCTCCAAGGGCTACCGGGGCCAGCGCTCGCGCCTGTACCGCAAGGCCAAGGAGCAGCAGCTCCACTCGCTGACCTACGCCTACCGCGACCGCAAGGCGCGCAAGGGTGACTTCCGCAAGCTGTGGATCGCTCGTATCAACGCCGCCGCGCGTCTGAACGACATCACCTACAACCGCTTCATCCAGGGCCTCAAGGCCGCTGGTGTCGAGGTGGACCGCAAGATCCTCGCCGAGCTCGCCGTCTCCGACGCGGAGGCCTTCGCCGGCCTGGTCGCCGTCGCCAAGGCCGCGCTGCCCGCCGACGTCAACGCCCCGGCCTCGGCCGCCTGAGCTTGACACCGCACAGCGATCTGTCGGAACGACCCGTGGACGCGCTCTCCGAGCGCAATCCGCGGGTCGTTTCCGCTGTCAAGCTCCAGCGCGCCGCGCAGCGCCGCAAGTCCGGCCGGTTCCTCGCCGAGGGTGCCAACGCCGTGACGGCCGCGCTCGAGACCGGTCGCGTGCGTGAGCTGTTCTATTCGCTGGCCGCCGCCGAGCGCGAGACGGCGCTGATCGCCGGCGCCGCCGCCGACGGTGTGCGGACCACCCTGGTCAGCGATCGCGCCGCCGAGCATCTCGGGGAGACCGTCACCGCCCCCGGCCTCGTCGCGGTGTGCGACCTGGTCGATGTCGGCCTCGCCGACATCCTCGAGCGCGGCCCGCGCATGCTGGCGGTGCCCGTCGAGATCGCCGAGCCTGGCAACGCGGGCACCCTCATCCGGGTCGCCGACGCGGTCGGCGCCGATGGTGTGGTGCTCGCGGGCGACACCGTCGACCCGCACAACGGCAAATGCGTGCGCGCCAGCGCGGGCAGCCTCTTCCACGTGCCGATCGTCCGCGGCCGCGACATCGACGCGACCCTCGACGCCGTCTCCGCGGCGGGCGTGACGATTCTGGCCACCGCCGCCAACGGCGAGGTCGATCTGGACGCGGCCGACGACATCCTCACCGGCCCGGTCGCCTGGCTTTTCGGCAACGAGGCGCACGGTCTCGATCCGGCGGTCGCCGCGCGGGCCGACCACCGCGTCCGGATTCCCATCCACGGCCGCGCCGAGAGTCTGAATCTGGCTGCCGCCGCGGCGATCTGCCTCTACGCGAGCGCGCGCGTCCAGCACGCGCGGTAGGTCGCGTCAGCAGCTCGGGTCGACGTCGTCGCGCAGGTCTTCGAGGATTTCGGTGGCCCAGGGGAGCGGGATCGCGTCGGCGCCGGCGACCTGCATGGCGGTCATGATCGTGAGCAGCATGCCGGTGGCGACGAAGCGGCGCGCCTCGGCCGCGTCGGCTCCGGTGAGTTCGCGGATCAGCAGATAGATCCGCCCGAACCGTTCCCGCATGTGTTCCCCGATCGCGGGGTCGGCGCTGGCGGCGGCGCCGTGCAGCATGTTGAGCGGGAGTTCGCGCTCGTCGAGGAATACCTCGTAGGCCTTGCCGAGGGTGACCAGCGCCTCGTCGGGCGCGGTGCCCGGCGCGATCTCGGCGCTGCGGAACACCTCTTCGATGCGGCCGCACACCTGGTGCAGGACCGCGACGAACAGCTGCTGCTTGCTGCCGAACAGGCGGATCACATAGGGCTGGGAGACCCCGGCCAGGCGGGCGATGTCATCGGTTTTCGTCGCGGCGTACCCCGACTCGGCGAACGCCTGGACCGCGGCGTCGAGCACCTGGGCACTGCGTTGCGCGGCGGTCATCCGGGTCCTCGTGCCGGCCATCCGGTGGCCACCTCCTCGTCAGCGATTCCCTCTTGACATGTTATCAGCCGATGCATAACCATGGGACTGTAGTTATCAGTGAATAACAACTCAGAGGTTTCAGCATGACGCAAACGCTCGATCCCGGCGGTACCGCCACCGCCGCGACACCACCGGACGCGGGGCGCGGGACCGCGCCGATCTGGGCGGTCGTGGCCGCGGTGGCCGTGCCGATGTTCATGGTCACGCTCGACAACCTCGTGGTCACGAATGCGCTACCGATCATCAAAACTGAACTGGGAGCGTCACTTTCGGACCTGCAGTGGTTCGTCAACGCCTACACGCTGTCGTTCGCCTCGCTGCTGCTGACGGCCTCGGCACTCGGTGACCGGATCGGCCGTCGACGGGTGTTCCTCGCTGGCATCGCACTGTTCGTCGTCGCCTCCGCGGCGTGTGCGCTGGCCACCGAGCCGTGGATGCTCATCGTGGCGCGCGCCATCCAGGGCGCGGGCGGTGCGGCGGTCATGCCGCTGTCGTTGACGCTGCTCGCGGCCGCCGTGCCCGAGCGGATGCGCAGCGCGGCGATCGGTATCTGGGGCGGCGTCGCCGGACTGGGTGTCGCGGTCGGCCCGGTGGTCGGCGGCGCGGTCGTCGAGGGGCTGAACTGGCAGTGGATCTTCTGGCTCAATGTGCCGGTGGGTGTGCTGGCCCTGCCGTTCGCCGCGCGCATGCTGACCGAATCGTTCGGGGCCGCCCGGCGTCTCGACCTCGTCGGGCTGGTGCTGTCGGCCGGTGGTGTGCTGGCGCTGGTCTGGGGCGTCATCCACGGCGCCGACGACGGCTGGACCTCCGCCGCCGTGCTCACCGCGCTGGTCGGTGGCGGTGCCCTGCTCGTCGCGTTCGTCGGCTGGGAGTCGCGCGTCACCGACCCGATGCTGCCGCTGCGCATGTTCGCCTCGCGGGGGCTGAGCCTGAGTTATGTGGTGTCGTTCGGCTTCTCGGCGGGCGTGTTCGGCGCGATCTTCCTGCTGGCGCAGTTCTTCCAGGTGGTGCAGGGGTATTCACCGCTGGAGAGCGGGGTGCGGACGCTGCCGTGGACGCTGGTGCCGATGCTCGTCGCGCCGCTGGCCGGACTGGTCGTCGATCGGGTCGGTGCGCGGGTCCTGATCGCCACCGGTCAGGTCTGCCTCGCCGTCGCCCTCGGCTGGATGGCGCTGATCATCACCGTCGACGTGCCCTATGCGGGTTTCGTCGCGCCCTTCGTTCTCGGCGGCATCGGCATGGGCCTCACCTTCGCCCCGTCCTCGACGATCGTGATGGCCAGCGCTGCCCCCGCCGACCAGGGCATGGCCTCGGGCATCAACAGCACCGTCCGCGAGGTCGGCGTCGCGATGGGCATCGCCGTCCTGGCCTCAGTCTTCGCCTCCTACGGCGCCTACACCGACCCCCAGTCCTTCGTCGACGGCCTCGTCCCCGCGGTCTGGGTCGGCTCCGCCCTGGTCGCCGCCGCGGCCCTCGTCGCGGCCTTCCTCCCCGGCCGTCTCGAACAGACCACCTGATCCGGCCCCGATGGCCCGCGTGCCCGCCGGGCATGCGGGCCATCGGTGTGTCTCGGCCACGGTGGTGACGCTGAGGCGGGGCGCGGGCTCAATCGGTCACCTCCGGGCCTGTGGTTGTGCCCGCCTCGGGGAGTTCGTCGCCCGGGGTGGACGGGGGGTTCGGGCAGAGGCCCGCCGCGCGGGGGTGGGGGTGGGGGCGGCGGGGGTGGATGCCGAGGCCGCAGAGGGCGAGGCCGCTGCCCGGGGTGGTGCGGCGGGTGCGGCGGCCCTGCGGTGAGGGGGAATCGCAAGTCTGTTCCGGCATCGAGTCGTCCTGTTCTCGAGTCGAACACGCTGATGTATTCGAACGGTTGGACGGGCGGAGAATCCGATCGGTTCCCTCGAATTCCGAAGACGGTTTCCGGCACCCCGAAATCGGGCGTGACCTGGACTTGTGAGTCCTTGTGGCGACTGCCCGCGCGGGCCGGCGGCGACCCACCGGTAATCCGGATGAACCGCGCCGACCCCATCCCATAGGATTTGTGCAGCACCGATACGGGTAGGCAATGACGCACCCGTGAACCGATCCCCAGGGGAGAGTCGAACGATCGTGGCCGACGACAACAGTGGAGTCGAGCAGAACGCCTCGCTGACCGAGGAGGCACTCGCGGCGGCGGCAGCGGAGGCCGAGAAGGCGTTCGCCGCGGCCGCTGATCTGGATGCGCTCGCGGTCGCCAAGACCGAATACATCGGCGGCAAGTCGCCGATCGCGCTCGCACAGCGTGGCCTGGGCGCGCTGCCCAAGGAGGAGAAGGCCGAGGCGGGCAAGCGGGTCAACGTCGCCCGCAAGCGCGTCTCCGACGCGTTCGAGGCCCGTCGTGCCGCGCTGCTCGCCGAACGTGATCAGGCGGTGCTGGTCGCGGAGAAGATCGACGTCACCCTGCCCGCGCGGCGTCAGGCGGTCGGCGCGCGCCACCCCATCACCGTCATCTCCGAGGAGATCGCCGACGTGTTCGTCGGGATGGGCTGGGAGGTGGCCGAGGGCCCCGAGGTCGAGACCGAGCACTTCAACTTCGACGCGCTGAACTTCCTGCCCGACCACCCGGCGCGCACCATGCAGGACACGTTCCACATCGCCCCGGAGGGTTCGCGCCAGGTGCTGCGCACGCACACCTCCCCGGTGCAGGTGCGCTCCATGCTGGAGCGCGAGCTGCCGATCTATGTCGTGTGCCCGGGCCGCACGTTCCGCACCGACGAACTCGACGCCACCCACACCCCGGTGTTCTCCCAGGTGGAGGGTCTGGCGATCGACAAGGGCCTGACCATGGCCCACCTGCGCGGCACCCTGGACGCGTTCGCGCGCGCCCTGTTCGGCCCCGACACCCGAACCCGCATGCGCCCCAACTACTTCCCGTTCACCGAACCCTCGGCCGAGGTCGACGTGTGGTTCCCGGACAAGAAGGGCGGCGCGGGCTGGGTCGAGTGGGGCGGCTGCGGCATGGTCAACCCGAAGGTCCTGATCGCCAGCGGCATCGATCCCGAGGTGTACTCCGGGTTCGCGTTCGGCATGGGCATGGAGCGCACGCTGCAGTTCCGCAACGGCATCCCCGACATGCGCGACATCGTCGAGGGTGACGTGCGGTTCACCCTGCCCTTCGGTATCCGGTCCTGAGAGAGAGCGAAAAGTCACGTGCGAGTAGCGCAGTCCTGGCTGACCGAGATCCTGCAGCGCACCACCCCCGAATGGTCGGTGTCCGCCGAAGAACTCGACGCCGGTTTCGTCCGTGTCGGCCTCGAGGTCGAGGAGGTCGACAAGCTCGAGCCGATCGGCGGTGACATCGACAAGCCGCTGGTCGTCGGTCGCGTCGCCGAGATCACCGAACTCACCGAGTTCAAGAAGCCGATCCGCTTCTGCAAGGTCGACGTCGGCAACCCCGAGTTGCAGGAGATCGTCTGCGGCGCCCGCAATTTCGCGGTCGGCGACCTGGTCGTCGTCGTGCTGCCCGGCGGCGTGTTGCCCGGCGGATTCACGATCTCGTCGCGCAAGACCTACGGCCACACCTCCAACGGCATGATCTGCTCGGTCGCCGAACTCGGCATCGGCAAGGATCACGACGGCATCCTGGTGCTGGAGCCCGGCTCGGCGCAGCCCGGCGACGACGCCAACGTGCTGCTGGGCACCGACGACACCATCATCGAGCTCAACATCACCCCCGACCGTGGTTACTGCTTCTCGGTCCGCGGCCTTGCCAGGGAACTGGCCTGCGGGTTCGACCTCGAATACGCCGACCCCGCCGTGCGCACCCTGCCCGACGGTGACGCCGAGGCGTGGTCGGTGCGGCTCGAAGCCGACTCGGAGTGCACGCGTTTCGGCGCACGCCGCGTCACCGGGATAGACCCGAACGCGGTGAGCCCGCTGTGGCTGCAGCGCAGGCTGATGCTGTCGGGCATGCGCCCGATCTCCCCGGCCGTCGACGTCACCAATTACGTGATGCTCGAACTGGGCCAGCCGCTGCACGCCTTCGACGCGGCGAAGCTCAACGGCGGCTTGGTCGTTCGCTCGGCGCACAAGGGCGAGACCCTGCGCACGCTCGACGACACCGAGCGCACGCTCGACGCCGAGGACGTGGTGATCGCCGACGATTCCGGCGTCGTCTCGCTGGCCGGTGTGATGGGCGGGGCGAGTACCGAGGTCGGCCCGGAGACCACCGACGTGGTGCTCGAGGCCGCCACCTGGAACCCGTTGCGGGTGTACCGGACCGCGCGCAGGCACAAGCTGGTCTCGGAGGCCGGCAAGCGCTACGAGCGCGTCGTCGACCCGGAGATCAACATCATCGCGCTCGACCGCGCGGCCACGCTGCTGGCCGAGATCACCGGCGGCACCATCGAATCCACGCTCACCGACGTCCGCGTCCCGCTGGAGCCGGTGGCGCCGATCGCGATGGACATCGACCTGCCCGACCGCGTCGCCGGCGTCACCTACCCGGCGGGAACCGCCGTGCGCAGGCTCGCCCAGATCGGCGCCGCGGTGGAGATCGAGGTCAACGACGCGGGCAAGACCCAGTTGCTGGTGACCCCGCCGAGCTGGCGGCCCGACCTGGCCCAGCCCGCCGACCTGGTCGAAGAGGTGCTGCGGCTCGAGGGGCTCGAGCAGATCCCGTCGGTGCTGCCGTCGGCGCCCGCCGGCCGCGGCCTGACCGCCGCGCAGCAGCGTCGTCGCGCGGTGAGCCGGGCGCTGGCCTTCGCCGGTGGCGTCGAGGTGCCCGCGCCGGTGTTCCTGCCCGCCGGGGTGTTCGACGTGTGGGGCCTGGACGCCGACGATCCGCGCCGCGCCACCACGCGCGTGCTCAACCCGCTCGACGCCGAGCGGCCCGAGCTGGCCACGACGCTGCTGCCCGGCCTGCTGGAAGTGGCCGCCCGCAACATCTCTCGCGGCGCCCGCGACCTCACGATCTACGGGATCGCGCAGGTCGTGCAGCCCGGTGCGCGGACCCACGCGGTGGAGGCGCTGCCGGTGGACCGGCGGCCCACCGACGAACAGATCGCCGAGCTGAACGAGTCGCTGCCCGCGCAGCCGGTGCACGTCGCGGCGGTGCTCAGCGGCAAGCGGGATCCGCGCGGCCCGTGGGGCCCCGGTCGCCAGGCCGAGGCCGCCGACGCGTTCGCGCTCGTGGACGAGGTCGCCGCGGCGGCCGGTGTCACCATCGAGCGTCGCGCCGCCGCCTACCTGCCGTGGCATCCGGGTCGCTGCGCCGAGTTGGTCGTCGACGGCGTCGTGGTCGGCCACGCGGGCGAGCTGCATCCGGCCGTGCTGGAGCGGGCGGGCCTGCCGCCGCGCACCTGTGCCCTGGAGCTCGATCTCGACGCGCTGCCGCTGGTCGCGGCCCGTCCAGCGCCCCTCGTGTCGGCGTTCCCCGCGGTGCTGCAGGACGTGTCGATCAGTGTCGAGAAGGCCGTGCCGGCCGCGAACGTCGAGTCGGCGCTGCGCAGCGGCGGTGGCGAGTTGCTCGAGGACATCGCCCTGTTCGATGTCTACGAGGGCGCCCAGGCCGGCGAGGGACGCAAGTCGCTCACCTACGCGCTGCGTTTCCGGGCGCCGGACCGCACCCTCACCGAGGACGAGGCCAGTGCCGCGCGGGACGCGGCGGTCGCCTCCGCCTCCGCCGCGGTGGGCGCGGAACTGCGCGGATAGTCCGGCCGGGCACCAGCTTTCGCGGCCCGCCCGATTCTCGGGCGGGCCTCGTCGCGTCGGATCAGCGGGTGCGGCGGGCGGGGAGGGGGATCCGGTCGAGGTCGTGCGCCAGGATTGCGCCGGGGAAGCCGGCCTGGTCGAGGAACAGTGGGTCGTCGGATTCGCCGTAGCGCTCGGAGAAGTGCGTCAGGACAAGGGTTTTCACTCCGCACGCGCGTGCCACCTCGCCCGCCTGCCTGGCCGTCAGATGACCGCGCTCGGTGGCCTGGTCGAGTTCGGAGTCGAGGTAGGTGGACTCGATGACGAGCATGTCGACACCGTCGGCGAGGGCGAAGACGTTGTCGCACAGGCGCGTATCCATCACGAACGCCACCTTCTGGCCCGGCCGCGGTACCGTGCAGTCCTCGAGCAGCGCGCCGGACAACTCGCGGACAGCCGCGCCGGAGATGCCGTGCGCGCGAAGGCGATCGGGCAGGAAGGTGCGGCCGTCGGGTTCGGCGACGCGGTAGCCGTAGGTGGGGATGCTGTGCTCGAGCGGCAGCGCGGTGATCGTGAAACCGTCGCCGGGCAGGGTCGCGCCGGGGCCGTCGACCGGGTGTTCGACGATGTTCGCCGAGCCGTAGTAGCTGGTCGCGTACCGCAAGCGCGTCCAGTACTCGGCGCCCGCGGCGGGGAACACGGCGTGGACGTCGTGCGGAACGCCGTCGCGGCCGAGCCGCTGCACGATGCCCGGCACGCCGAGCGAATGGTCGCCGTGGAAATGCGTGACGCACAGCCAGTGCAGTTCGGTCGCCGACGCCCCGGCGTGCGCCATCTGCCGCTGGGTGCCCTCGCCCGGGTCGAACAGGATCGCTTGACCGCCCCAGCGCAGCAGGTAGCCGTTGTGGTTGCGGCGGCGAGTCGGTACCGCCCCCGCCGTACCCAGCACGATGAGTTCCCGCGTCGACATGTCCCCATCCTCGCCGGTCGCGATGACGCTGTCAGGTCCATTTCGGGGCCTCGCGCCGGCGTGTCCAGGTGGCGCGGACCGAACCGCCCGACGGATACGGCCACCGCGTCCGTGACGACGGGTTGGGCGTGGCGCCGGGTCGGGGCTAGGTTGGCAGCTGTGTCGATGATGAAAGGCGCCAATCTCGCGGTGCCCGCCGCCGCGGTTCGCGTCGAAGTGGGCTGGCAGTCGGGGCCCGGAGTGCCCGACGCCGATGCCTCGGCCCTGCTCCTCGCCGGGGCGAAGGTGCGGTCCGACGACGACTTCGTCTTCTACAACCAGGCGGTGCATCCCTCCGGCACGGTGCGGCACGAGGGAAAACAGCAGGGCCCCACCGTCGTCGACGCGCTGTCGGTGCACCTGGCCCAGGTGGAACCGCAGATCGAGACCATCGTGCTCGCCGCCTCCGCCGACGGCGGCACCTTCGGACAGTTCCGTGGCCTCTACATCCGGGTGCTGGACGCGGCCACCGGCGCGGAGATCGCGCGCTTCGACAGCACCGGCGCCACCACCGAGACCGCGTTCGTCCTCGGTGAGCTGTACCGGCGCCAGGGCGCGTGGAAGTTCCGTGCGGTCGGGCAGGGGTACGACTCCGGATTGGCCGGACTGGCCACGGATTTCGGTATCTCCGTCGACGACGCGCCCACCCCGGCGGCGCCCGACGTGCCGTTCACCCCGCCGCCCCAACCGGCCCCCGGCCCCACTTCCGCCGCACCGCCGCCGATCTCGGGCCGGCCCCACCCACCGCAGCAGTACGCGCCGCCGCCGAGCCAACAGCCCTTCGCACAGCCGCCGCACGCCGCTGCGCGGTTCGCCTCACCGCCGCCTCAGCAACCTGCCGCGCCCCCGCCGGTGAACCTGGCCAAGGTCTCGCTGACCAAGGAGGCGCCGTCGGTCTCGCTCACCAAGCACGGCGCGACCGGCGGGGTCATGCGGGTGAATCTCAACTGGACCTCGATGGCCGCGACCGGGCGCCTGTTCGGCAAGCTGCGCGGCAAGAACATCGACCTCGACCTGTGCTGCTTCTTCGAGCTGGTCAACGGCGCGATCGGATCGGTGCGCGCGCTGGACCGGCGCTTCGGCGCGCTGTACGAACCGCCGTTCATCCACCTCGACCAGGACGACCGCACCGGCGCCAGCATCACCGGCGAGAACCTCTCGATCAATCTCGACTACACCCGGTTCTTCCGCCGCGTCCTGGTCTTCGCCTCGATCTACGACGGCGCGAGCGACTTCCGTGGCGTGCACGCCACGGTCACCCTGCATCCGGTGAACTCCGCGCCGATCGAGATGACCCTCGACGGCTGCACCGACAACTCCCGCGACGCCGTCCTCGCGGTGCTGGAGAACGTCGACGGCGAACTGGTGGTCCGCCGCGAGGGCGTGTTCGTGCGCCCGCCCGCGGGTCAGCCCGGCGGTGGCGTCATGGAGATCGCGCGCTTGTACCAGTGGGACTTCGGCTTCCAGGCGGGGCGGGGCAAATGATGCGGCACCCCGCCACCCGGGTCCTCAACGCGCTGGTCTATCACCCGGACAAGCACGTCGCCCAGACGCCCGCGGCGTTCGGCCTCGATCACCGTGAGCTCACCATGCGCACCGCCGACGGTGTCGATGTGCACGGCTGGTTCGTGCGGGCCGAGCGGCCGCGCGGACACATCCTCTACGCCCACGGCAACGCGGGCACGATCGGCGATCGCGTCCCGATCATCGCCCTGCTCGTGGCGGCGGGATTCGATGTGCTCGCCTTCGACTACCGCGGCTTCGGCCACAGCACGGGCGCACCGGAGGAGCGGGGCACCTACCTCGACGCCAGGGCCGCCCGCGCCGCGCTGCTCGACCAGCCCGAGGTCGACCCCGCCAAGGTGATCTACCTCGGCAAGTCGCTCGGCGGCGGCGTGTTGCTCGAGCTGGCCACCGAGCATCCGCCCGCGGGCATGCTGCTGATGTCGACGTTCAGCAGCATGCGCGCGGCCGCCCGCTCGGTCTACCCGTTCCTGCCGTCGCCGCTGATCCCGAACGCCTATCCGAGCCTGCGCCGGATCGCCGCCCTGCGGGTGCCGGTGCTGATGTTCCACGGCGACCGTGACGAACTGCTCCCGCTGCGCCACGCCGAGCGGCTGTTCGCCGCGGCGCGTGATCCGAAGGAGCTGGTCGTCGTGCCGGGCGCGGGCCACAACGACGTGATCGACGCGCTCGGTCCCGCCTGGCCGCGGCGCATCGTCGAATGGAGCGACGCCTTCCTGCGCTGACGCCGCGTGCGTAGCCTGGCGGTATGAGTGATGTGAGCGGGATCCTCGGTCAGCTGGCCGCCCTGCCGGACACCGACCTGGTGTCGGTGTTGCGCGCCGCCGTCGCAGGCAGGCCTGGCCTCGGCCCGGTCGCCGCCGCGCTCGCCCAGGTCGAGGCCGGTCATGCCGAAGCCGGGCCGCCTGTGACTCTGGACACGGACGTCATCGACGCCGATGTGGTGCCCGTCGCATCGGAGCAGGTCGGAGGCACGTTCCCGGTACCGCCGGTACCGCATGGGGTGTCCGGGACCGCCGCACCCGCCGCGACCGGCGGCTATTCCGCGTCGGGAGTGCCGACATTCGACGCGGTTCGCGATAAGGTCGAGCAGCGCTTCGGCACCGCGCAGGGCATGGGTGAGCTCGACCGGCAGACCCCGGCGGGTCGCAGTGCCGACGAACAGTGGGAGGCGCGGGAGAAAGCCGCGCGCGAGCGTCTGGCACAGATCCGGAAATCGATGCAGGGCAACGACTCCGGCGCCGACGACCAGTAGCCGAAAGGCCTCCCGTCCGAGCAACGACCGTGATGGGTGGACCCAGATGACACAGGCGCGCCAGATCGCCGACCGACTGCTCGACGCGCAGGTGGACTTCCTGCTCGCCGAGGTGACCGGCGACCGGTTCGCCGAGGTGATCGCCCGCGACGTCGCCGCCGTGCTGAGCGTGGGCGAGACCATCGTCTTCGGTGACGTCGTCAGCCTGGAACAGGGCGAGCAGACCGTGGCGACCGTGTTCGACCGCATCGGCGGCAGCCCCGTCATCGCCGACACCGTGGGCGTCTTCGCCGACGCCATCTACGACCACATCGCCGCCAACACCGAATACACCCTCGGTGACGTCGTCGACCGTGAGCCGGTGGAAGCGCTGCTGGAGAAGATCTTCGGAATGCACCAGGCCCAGGAGCGGATCCTGGACCGGCTCACCGAGAGCCCCCTCGTGGCCACCGTCGCCGCGCGCTTCGTCGACAAGCTGATCGGCGATTTCATGCAGGCCAATCGTGAACGCGCCGAGAAGATCCCGGGCGTGTCCTCGCTGATGTCGCTGGGCCAGTCGGCCGCCAACCGCGCCAAGAAGGTCGCCGACAGCACCTTCGTCGGCGACCTGGCGGGCAAGGGCGCGCTGTTCGCGCTCAAGCGCACCAACAACGCCATCCGCGACATGCTCCGCGACGCGCCCGTGCATTCGGCGGCCATGGAGTTCTGGGACCTGCACGCCGACGAGCCGGTGGCCGGCCTGCGCGAGTACCTCACCCAGAAGGATCTCAACGAACTGGTCCAGATCTGCTACGAGATCGCCGTGACGACCAGGGAGAAGGAATACTTCGGGATGCTCGTGCGCGAATGCGTCGAGGTGTTCTACCAGCGCTACCGCGGTCACACGCTCACCGCCATGCTGCCTGAACTGGGCCTGAGCGCCGAGGACATCAGCACCGAGATCCTGCGCTACGGTCCCGCCGTCATCGAGTCGGCCAAGCGCAACGGCGTGCTCGCCGCGCTGATCCGCGAGCGCCTCGAACCGTTCTTCTACTCCGAGCAGGTGCTGGGAATTCTCGGCGGTGAGTGACGCGCCGCCGCTGTGAGGTTTCGGATACAGAAGGCGCCGTTCGTTTCCGGCGTGTTGAGATCAGTGCACGAAACCCGCACCGGCGCCGCCCCGGATTGACCGCCGCGGTGGGCGCGGGCAAGTTGACACCTGACTGTCGCCGAGCCGCTGGATGACCACCCGCGGTGTCTTCCGAGGAGCAGGTGGGTGCGTTCACTTTCCCGACGGCGGGCCGCGGGCGGCCTGATCCGGCCGCGCACCATCGCCGGTCAGCTGGGCCGCATCCTGGCGGTGTCGCTGGTGCTGGTGCTCGTGCTGCTCGGGCTCACGATGGCCACCCAGGTGTCGGCGTACCGGCGCAGCGGCGAGACCGTCGACGCGGTGGCCCTGGCGCTGCTGGCCCAGGACCTGGTGCATCAGGTACAGCGCGAACGCGGCCTGAGCAACGGCCTGCTCGGCGGCGACGAGCGGCTCGGGCCGCCGGTGCTCGATCAGCGCGCCGACACCGATACGGCCCTGCGGATTCTGGCCGAGGCGGTGGCGGCCGGGCCGCCCGGTGCCACGGCGCTGGGCGCGGCGCTGAACCAGCTCGCGGGGGTGCCGGGGCTACGTGCCCGGATCGACACCCGCGCGATCACGCGGCAGGCGGCGTTCCAGTTCTACTCCGACAGCATCGACGCGGTGAACCGGGCGGCGCTCGGTCTCGACCAGGCCCGTGATCCGGCGATCCGGCACGGCCTGCAGGCGCTCTACGCGCTCGGCGACGCCAAGGAGTTCACGGCACGCGAACGCGGCTTCCTCAACGGTGTCTTCGCGGCCGGTGCGTTCGCCGAGGGGGAGTACCTGCAGTTCCTCGACATCCGGGCCGCCCGCGCCGCCGCGTTCACCCAGTTCGAACGCGACGCGACGGCCGCGCAGCGGGATCGGATCGACGCGGTCCGCACCGGGGCGAGCGCCGCGCTGGCCGCCAGGGCGGAGAACATCGCGATCGCCTCGATGGCCGGACCGCTCACCCACCCGGTCGATCCGGCGACGTGGTGGGCGCAGATGACCGACGTGATCGACGCGCAGCGCACCGTGCAGCAGGCCATCGGCGCCGACATCCGCGCCCGCGCCGACGAACTGCGCCGCACCGCCCTGCTCACGCTCGCCGCCTACGCCCTGGCCGCGCTGCTCGCCGTCGCCGCCGAGGTGGTCCTGGTGATCGCCAGTGTCCGGGCGATCGTGCGCCCGCTGTCCGGGCTGGCAGGCGAAGCCGACGACGTGGCCTCCCGCCGCCTGCCCACGGCGATCGCCGCCTGGCGCGACGCCGACACCGCCCCGCCCGCCCCCGCGCCCGTGCGCACCCCGCCCGGCGCCGGCGTGGAGATCGACGCGGTCGCCCGCGCGCTGGACCGGGTGCAGACCACCGCCTTCGACCTGGCCTCCGAGCAGGCGCTGGTGCGGCGCAACACCACCGAATCGCTGGCCAACCTGGCCCGCCGCAACCAGAACCTGGTCCGCAGGCAGCTCGGCCTGATCAGCGAGTTCGAGCGCGAGGAGATGGACCCGAAGGCGCTGTCGAATCTGTTCGATCTCGACCACCTCGCCACCCGCATGCGCCGCAATGCCGAGAGCCTGCTCGTGCTCGTCGGTGAGGCGAGTCCGCGGCGCTGGGCCGAGCCGATCGCGCTCACCGATGTCATCCGCGCCGGGCTCTCGGAGGTCGACGACTACCGGCGGGTGGCGTTGCGCCGTGTCGACGAGATCGCGGTCGCCGGCGCGGTGGTGAGCGAACTCGCCCATGCGCTGGCCGAACTCATCGAGAACGGGCTCGCGTTCTCCCCGCCCGACCTGGAGGTGGAGATCTACGGCCGCAAGGTCGCGGGCGGGTACCTGCTCGCCGTCGTCGACCACGGTGTCGGCATGGGCGCCGAGCAACTCGCCGAGGCCAACGCGCGGCTGCGCGGCGAGCAGGACTTCATCGTCGCCTCGACCCGCTACCTCGGGCACTACGTCGTCGGCCGCCTGGCCGGGCGCCTCGGCATCGACGTGGAACTCACCACCTCCCCGGTCAGCGGCATCGTCGCCCGGATGCTGCTGCCACCGAGCCTGCTCGCCGACGAGAACGCCACGCGCCCAGCGCGATCCGGCGACGACCCGGGTGCCCTCGAGGCGGGGTCGACACCGCCTGCCGGGGTGAGCGAGTCCATCGAGCGACCGGCGCAGGCCGCCGCGGCGCGGGACGATCTTCCCGGAGCCTCCGCTGATGACCGATACGCTCCGGCGATCGCAGCGAGCGTGGTGACCGGAGACGCCAGTGCGGAGCGCGGTGGTGCCGCCGGGAGCGCCGGTACCGCCGGGGCGACAGCGGTGACGGGGCTTTCCCTCGACATCACCGGTGGTGGTGCGCAAGCAGCGGCAGTGCGCCGCGTTCCAGGGGATCTGGGCGCCGCACCCTCGGGTCGATCCGGCGTGGATCAACGATCCCGCGCACAGGTCCATCCACCGTCGGCTCGGACCTCCGACGGTGGAACCGAGGCAGGCACCTCGCGCATGCCCGGCGTCGGCGCGCCAGGCACGGTGGCTTCGCGGCGGGCGGATTCGGCCCCGCCGTCTCGTACGAACGGGGCAGCGACGCCTTCTGATGCGAACGGTCTCGCCGGCCCAGGGCCGACGGCTACCGGTGCACGGACGCTGCGCTCCGGCCCGACTTCCGCCGCCGCACAGGGTGACTCGCCGTACGCGCAGTTCGTCAATGGCGCGGCGCATTCCCGCCGCGAGCCGACGGTGCGGGAATCGGTCGATCCGGGGGACGGCATCGTCCGGCACGTGGGCCCGCAGGCGGCGCCCACCGTCGAGCGCACCCGCAACGGACTGGTGAAGCGGGGCAAACGCGCCAAGGCGCCGGAAGCCCCGCCGCGGGGTGCCGTGTCCGAGCCGCACCGCCCGCCCGCCGTGGAACGCACCCCCGAGCAGACCCGCGGCCTGTTGACCGCGTTCCGTACCGGCCACGACCGCGCGGGCGAGGCCCGTGGCGAGCACCGGCCCCGAACCGAGGAGCTTCGATGACCACCCACCTGCCCACCGCCGACCCACACACCTTCAACTGGCTGCTCGGCAACTTCGTCCGCGAGACCGACGGGGTACGCGACACCGTCGCGGTCTCCTCCGACGGGCTGCTCATCGCCATGTCCGACGGGCTCGATCGCGCGGGCGCCGACCGGCTGGCCGCGATGGTGTCGGGCCTGGCCAGTCTGGCCCGAAGCGCGTCGCGCAGTTACGAATTCGACGGCCTGAAACTGATCATGATCGAGATGCGCCGTGGCTTCCTGCTGGTCTCGGCCCTGGGGGACGGCAGCTGCCTCGGCGTCATCGCCGACGGCGGCTGTGATGTCGGCCTGGTCGGCTACGAGATGGCGGTCCTGGCCGAGCGCGCGGGCGCGTTGCTCGACCCGATGCTCATCGGCGAACTGCGGGAGTCGTTGCGCAGATGAGAGATCCCGATCGCCCCCGGGTGCCCGACCCGCGCATGGTCCCGGTCCGCGCGACCACCGGCTGGCGCGACCAGGCCGCGCCCCTCCCGGCGCGGTCCGCCGACCCCGAGGTGGACGACCGGTTCGTGCGCCCGTTCGTGGTCACGGCCGGTCGCACGGTCCCCGTGCTGGACGGCCTGCGGCTGGAAACCCTGGTGCAGGCAGCGCCGTCCGCGCTGTCGGCACCGCTGCGATTCGAGGAGCACACCGTGGTGCGCCTGTGTCAACGACCGCACTCCATTGCCGAAATCGGTGCCGCCCTGCGGATTCCGGTCGGCATCGCGAAGGTGATCGTCAGTGACCTGGCCGCAGCGGGCCGGGTGGGCGTGCGCGACGCGCCGGAGCTGTCGACCGCCGCCATCGAGAGGATCAGGGATCTTGTTCGGGCACTCTGAATTCCGTACGTCGGCTCCGGTGATGCCGTCGTCGGTGAAGATCGTCGTCAGCGGCGGCTTCGGCGTCGGGAAGACCACGTTCATCGGCGCCATCTCCGAGATCGAACCGCTGGTCACCGAGGCGTCGATGACCGAGATGTCGCTCGGTGTCGACGACGCGGGCCATCGCGCCGACAAAACGGCGACCACGGTGGCGCTGGACTTCGGCCGCATCACCCTGGACTCCGAGCTGGTGCTCTACCTGTTCGGCACGCCCGGCCAGGATCGTTTCGTCTTCCTGTGGGACGACCTGGTGGACGGCGCGCTCGGTGCCGTCATCATCGTCGACACCGACCGGGTCCAGGACTGCTACCCCGTCCTGGACTATTTCGAGGACCACGACACCCCGTTCGTAGTCGTGGTCAACCGCTTCGACGGCGCCCCCCACTTCGACCTGGCCGAGGTCCGCGAAGCCCTCGGCCTCGACGACTGGATCCCCGTCCTCGACTGCGACGCCCGCGCCCGCGACTCCGTGCGAGACACCCTGGTGGCCCTGCTCGAACAGGTCCTCCTCCACCGTGCTCGACCTCGCGAGCGCGAGGTCAGCTGACGTCTCCGGTCAGTTGCCGATGAGCGACCCCGTCAACTTCGCTCCGGCGGTGGCCCAGGCGACACACTGGACGGCGGTGGACTTGCGATAGGAGGCCGCGTCGGCCGGGGCATAGGACATCAATTCGACGACCACGTTCGCCGTGCTCGCTTCGATGATCGGCGTCGCATGGGTGAGGCAGAGGGTCTTGCCCGCTTCGCGGGCGGCGGTTTCGTTCTCCCACCCGGTGAGGTAGCCGACGTAGACGACCTCGCCGTCGTGGGGTCTGTCGCAGGACCGCGTCGGTAGCGAGTAGACGGTGCCGGAAGAAGACGGCTTGTCGACACATCGCCCGGCGGTGAGATCGTTCATCTCGCCGCGGCCGTGCGGGTCGGTGACGCCGCGGTACACCATGGCCCCTGACGCCGCGAAGGCCACGATGCCCGCGCCGATCGCCGCGGCGATGATCAGCCCCTTGTTACGCCTCGGCGGGCGGGGTGGGTAGCCGGGCCGGCCCGGGGTCGGATACTGCGGCGGATATCCGGGACCGGCCGGTCCCGGATACTGCGGCGGCGGCAACGCGGAGCCCGGGTGTGGCGGTTGCCCGCCCTGCGGATACGGCGTCGCCGGGTGCGGATGTGATGGTCCCCCTGGATGATTCACCCGATCACCCTACCGGGGCCGTCGGAGGGCCCCGGTAGGTGTGTCAGCGGCTGCCCAGTGGTACGCCGAAGAGGGTGGCGAACTTGGCGGAGAGAGTGTCGCCGAGGAAGGCGAGGGCGCCGGGGGTGGCGGCCATGGTGCCCGCGTCGGAGGTGGTGCAGCCCTTCGGGGCCGGGACGCCGTCGAGGCGGTCGCGCAGCCACAGCAGGGCGGCGGGGCCACCGACGACCTCGGCGACGATGTGTTCGCTGGCGTGGTCGCGGGTGTAGGTGAGGGAGGTGTCCGGGTCGCGGCAGTAGGTGTCGACGAGGGTGTCGGTGGCGGCCAGCGGGAGGATCTCGTCCCACGCGGAATGCCAGACGAACAGCGGCATGTCGGGCACGGACTTGCCCATGCGGGTGTCGTCGAGCATCGCCGCGACCGGCGGATCGTCGAGCGGATTGCCATCGGAGCCGATCATGCCGGTGAGGTTGAGGAACGGCAGCAGCGCTGACTGGTACTGCACGCACAGCGGGGACTTGATCGTCGTGAGCCCCTGGCCGAGCGGGTCGAGCCGCTGGTTCAGATAGGTGGCGAAATCGGGATATTCGCGGGTGAGGCCGAGTACGGCGGCGAAGACCAGGCCCGAGGTGAGCTGGTTGTTCGCCATGCTCAGCGCGGCGCCGAGATCGGCACCGACGCCGCCCTCGGCCGCGCCGACGATGTTCAGTTCGGGCGCGTAGGAGGCGCGCAACTCGGCGGCGTGCCCGGTCGCGATCGACCCACCCGAATACCCGTACAGCCCGACCGGGGCGGTGGGGCCCACCTCCAGTGGCGCGAACGAGGTCGCCGCGCGGATGCCGTCGAGGGTGATCCGCCCGGCCAGCGGCCCGGCCGCGTACGCCGAGTTCGGGCCCTGGTGGTCGGGCACGACGACGGCCCAGCCCTGCGCCAGCGCGGCCTGCGCGAACAGGAATTCGGCGGGCACCACGATCTGGCCCGCCACCGGCGCCACCGAAAGATGTTGCAGCGCATAGGACGGCGCGCAATAGCCGGCGGTGGAGTCCTCGGCCAGCTGCACCGAGAGCAGCTTGCGCGGTTCGGGCGCCTGCCCGCGCGGCTTGATCACCGTGGCGACCGCCGGGATCGCCTCGTCGCGGCTGTTGTTGGAGCGATAGGACACCTGCCAGGCGTCGACGTCGACCGGCAGCACACCGAAGTCGGCGATCCGGACCTGGCGGGCGGCGATGATCGCACCGGGAGCGGTCGCCGCCACTGCGTCGGCGGGCGGAAGGTAGAAGCCGGGGTCGAGTTCGGGCGGCAGCGGAATCACCGGCGCGGGCGCCACCGCGCCGGGTTCGGCGGCCACCGGGCCGGCCACCACCACGGTCGCCGCCGCGAGTACGCCCGTGACCAGGGCCGACCAGCGCAGAGCGAAGGAAGATCTCATCGTGCACAGTCCTCACAGGAATTGAGACACCGTCGTCTCAATGAGGGCTACTATGGCACGGGTGTGGTGCGGGTCGCAATCAGCTCGCGGTGGTCAGGGCGTTGAGCAGGGTGGTGAAGACGTCGACGAGCTCGTCGACCGGTGGGCGCGGATCGTCCAGGCTCCACTGGTGCACGGCGCCGTTCACCGCGCCGATGAACGCCGCCATCGCCACCCGCCAGCCGCCGGGCGGCACCCGCACCCCGTCGCGTCCGGCGGCGATCGCCGCCACCACCTCGCCCCACTCGTCGCGCACTCGCGCGCGGTGCTCCTCGATCTCCGGGCTCACCCCGACGATGTCGACGAAAGCGACCTTGGCGCAGCGGATGTCGTCGGTGATCGCCGTGGTGTAGGCGCGCACCGCCGCGTCGATGAGGGTGCGCAGGTCATCGGAATCCGCCGCCGCCAGCGCGGCGGTGACCGCCGCCCGCGCCTTGCCCTGTACCCAGTCGTACACCGCGACGAGCAGTTCCTCGCGCCCGGCGAACTGCTCGTAGAACTGCCGCCGGGACAGTCCCGCCGCCGCGCACACCTCGGTCAGCGAACTGTTGGCATACGTCTTCTCCGCGAAGACGGTGAGCCCGGCCTCGATGAACAGCGCCCTGCGCTCGACCTGCCGTTCGGCGACCGAGGTACCGGTGTAGTTGTGTCGGGTCCGTGCTGGCGTCACACCCCGACCCTACTGAGCGGCCGCGCGCACCCACTGGCCCAGACACCGCCTCCGCGTCGTGGCTACACTCGCCCAGGTGGGTGAACACAAGCAGCGGATGCTGGCCGGTGAGCTCTACCGCGACAACGACCCCGAACTGGTGACGGAACGGCAACGGGCGCAACGGTTGTGCGACGAGTTCAACCGCACCGGCCCCGAGGAGACCGGGCGCCGCACCGCGCTGCTCGGCGAACTCCTCGGCGCGCTGGGGGAGGGGTCGTGGATCATGCCGCGATTCCAGTGCGACTACGGGTATCTCATCGAGATCGGGGCGAACAGCTTCCTCAACTACGACGCGATCCTGCTCGACTGCGCGCCGATCGTGATCGGTGACGACTGCTCGATCGGGCCGCGCTGCCAGCTGCTGACCGCGTTGCATCCCATGGATGATCACGAGAAACGCAGGCAGCGTTGGGAATCCGCGGCACCGATCCGGATCGGGAACAACGCTTGGTTCGGCGGCGGGGTCATCGTGTGTCCCGGCGTGACCATCGGCGACGACGTGGTGGTCGGCGCGGGCAGCGTGGTCACCCGTGACCTGCCGGACCGGGTGTTCGCCGCGGGCAACCCGGCGCGGGTGGTCCGGGAACTGTAGGCCCCGGCCCGGAGATCGCCGCGACCGGGCAGGGCGCGTCGCCGGGTCGCGCCCGGACGGTGACGGCCATACTGTTCTTCCATGGGCGAATCGCGAACGGCGCAGGAGCAGGAAGCGACCCGGCCGCTGCGGGAGGACATCCGGTTCCTCGGCGGCATCCTGGGCGACACCATCCGCGACCACGAGGGCCCCGAGGTCTTCGACCTGATCGAACGGGTGCGCACCGAGGCGTTCCGGGTGCGCCGCGAGGAGGTCGAGCGCAGCGCCGTCGCCGACATGCTCGACGGCACCCCCACCGAGGTCGCGATCCCGCTGATCCGGGCCTTCAGCTACTTCGTGCTGCTGGCCAACCTGGCCGAGGACATCCAGCGCGACCGTCGCCGCGCCGCGCACGTCGCCGCCGGTGAACCCCCACAGGATTCCTCGCTGGCCGCGACCTACGCCAAGCTCGACGCGGCCGCGCTCGACGGCGCGACGGTGGCCGAACAGCTCACCGACGCGCTGGTCTCGCCGGTGATCACCGCGCACCCGACCGAGACCCGCCGCCGCACCGTCTTCGACGTGCAAGCCAAGATCACCGAGCTGATGCGGCTGCGGCGCAGGCTCGAACCGGGCGACCCCGGCCTGGCCGACACCGAGTTGCGCATCCGTCGCGAGGTGCTGACGCTGTGGCGGACCGCGCTGATCCGGCTGGCGCGGTTGCGGATCCAGGACGAGATCTCGGTCGGCCTGCGCTACTACGACCTCACCCTCTACGACGTCATCCCGGCGATCAACGCGCAGGTGCGCGCGGCGCTGCGGGCGCGCTGGCCCGAGGCGGACCTGCTGCCGCGGCCGATCCTGCGCCCCGGTTCGTGGATCGGCGGCGATCGGGACGGCAACCCCTATGTCACCGCCGACGTCGTGCACACCGCCGCCGAACAGGCCGCCGCCTACGCGTTCGGCCGGTACCTGGACGAGTTGGTGGAACTGGAGAAGTCGCTGTCGCAGTCGGCGCGCCTGGTGCGGGTGAGTCCCGAGGTCGCCGCGCTGGCGGAGGCCGGCTATCCCGACCCGGCGGTGTTCGCCGACGAGCCGTATCGCCGTGCGCTGCACGCGATCCGGGCCCGGCTCAGCGCCACGGCGGCCCGCGCCCTCGACGCGCTGCCCGAGCACGGCCTGGACACCGCGGCCGCGCCGTACGCCACCCCGCAGGACGTCCTGGACGACCTCGACGCGATCGACGCTTCGCTGCGCGCGAGCGGGGACGCCCTGCTCGCCGACGACCGCCTGGCCGACCTGCGACACGCCGTGGAGACCTTCGGTTTCCACCTGCAGGGCCTGGACATGCGGCAGAACTCCGAGGTGCACGAGCAGGTCGTCGCCGAACTGCTGGCCTGGTCGGGCGCGCACGCCGACTATCCGAGCCTGTCCGAGGCCCAGCGGGTGGAGCTGCTGGCGAACGAATTGCGCACGCGCCGACCACTGCTCGGCCCGAGCGCGCGGCTCAGCGAGCCGGCCACCAAGGAACTGGGCGTGCTGCGCGCCGCCAAGCAGGTGATCGACACCTTCGGCGCCGCCGCGGTCCCGAACTACATCATCAGCATGTGCACCTCGGTCAGCGACATGCTCGAGGCCGCGCTGCTGTTGAAGGAGGCCGGCATCCTCGACCCGGGTTCGCTCGCGGCGAGCCCGCGCAGCCCGGTGGGCATCGTGCCGCTGTTCGAGACCATCGAGGACCTCAGCGCGGGCGCGGACACCCTGGCCGCGGCGCTCGAGGTGCCGGTGTACCGCGAGCTGGTCGCGGCGGCGGGCATGCGCCAGGAGGTGATGCTCGGCTATTCCGACTCCAACAAGGACGGCGGCTATCTCGCCGCGAACTGGGCGCTGTACCGAGCGGAGCTCGATCTGGTCGAGGTGGCGCGCAAGTCGGGGATCCGGTTGCGGCTGTTCCACGGGCGCGGCGGCACGGTCGGCCGCGGTGGCGGCCGCAGCTACGACGCCATCCTGGCCCAGCCCGCCGGTGCGGTGCGTGGCTCCCTGCGGCTCACCGAACAGGGTGAGGTGATCGCCGCGAAATACTCCGAACAGGGCGCGGCGCACCGCAATCTGGAGTCGTTGATCGCGGGCACCCTGGAATCGACCCTGCTGGATGTGGAGGGCCTGGGCGAGGACGCCGAACCGGCCTACGCGCTGCTCGACGAGCTGGCCGGCCGCGCCAGGGCCGCCTACGCGCGCCTGGTGCACGAGACACCCGGCTTCGTCGAGTACTTCCGTCAGTCCACCCCGGTCGCCGAGGTCGGCGACCTGAACATCGGCAGCCGTCCCGCCTCGCGCAAGCCGACCAATTCGGTGTCGGACCTGCGCGCGATCCCGTGGGTGATGGCGTGGAGCCAGGCGCGGGTCATGCTGCCCGGCTGGTACGGCACCGGCACGGCGCTCGAGGAATGGGTGGGCGCGGACGCGGACCGCCTGGCCCGGCTGACCGACCTGTACCGGCGCTGGCCGTTCTTCCGTACGGTGCTGTCGAATCTGGCGCAGGTGATGGCCAAGAGCGACCTCGACATCGCCGCCCGCTACGCGGACCTGGTCACCGACGAGGCGCTGCGCACCCAGATCTTCGGGATGATCCGCGAGGAACACGCCCGCACCGTCCGCATGTACGAGGCGGTGACCGGACACGCGGAACTGCTCAGCGACAACCCGTCGCTGGCGGAGTCGATCCACAACAGGTTCCCGTACCTGGAGCCGCTCAATCAGCTCCAGGTGGACCTGCTGCGCAGGCTGCGCGGCGGTGACGATTCCGAGCTGGTGAAGCGGGGCATCCTGCTCACCATGAACGGTCTGGCCACCGCCCTGCGCAACTCGGGTTAGCCGGGCAACTCGGGCTGGCTAGAGGCAGACGCTGATCGTGATCGGGCCCACCGGGATTCCGGTGCAGATGGACACCGAGCCGACGACGGGTGCTGCCGTGGCGGCCGAGGCGGTACCGGCGCCGACGGCGGTGACGGACAGGGCGAGGGCGGCGACGGCGAGCGGCCGGGCGGTCTTGGCGAACATAGGCTGATCCTCGGGTAGAACGGGTCGAACGGCCCCCGGGGTGAGGGCCGCCCCATCACAACACGGGTCGGCGGCCGCTGTCATCGACATCGCGGAAAGACTCAGTCCGTGACGACCGCGATCGCGTCGATCTCCACCAGCATCTCCTCGCGGGGCAGGCCCGTGAAGACCGTGGTGCGCGACGGCAGGACGCCGCTCGTGGTGTGCTCGGTGACGAACTCACCATACGCCTCGTTCATGATGGCGAAATCCTCCCTTTTCGTGAGGTAGACCCGCAGCATCACCACGTCGTCGAAGGTGGCGCCGGACGCCTCGACGATCGCGCGCACGTTCATCAGGGTGCGGGTCGTCTGGGCGGCGACATCGCCGGGATGCAGGTACTCGTTGGTCTCGGGGTCGACCGGACCCTGCCCCGAGACCTGCACGAACGGGCCCTTGCGCACGCCCTGGGAGAAGGTGTGGGCGGGCGCGGGGGCGTCGGCGGTGCGCACGGCGATCTTGTCGGACATGGAGTTCAGCCTTTCCTCGGGATGGGATCTCGGCGGGGTGTCCAGCCGAGTTCGGTGGAGATGGCGTCGGCGGTCGCCCGCACCTGGGGCAGCAGCGCCAGCACCTGATCGTGGTCGAGCAACACGTCGGGCACCGAGACCGACACGGCGGCGACCACGGCGCCGATCCCGTCGCGCACGGGCACGCCGATGCAGTTGACGAAGCTCTCGTGTTCCTCGTGGTCCTCGGCGAAACCCTGCGCCGCCACGCGGTCCAGCTCCGCCAGGTACTGCTCGGGGGTACGCAGGGTCTTGGTGGTGAACGGGTGGAAATCCAGGCGCGCGGCGACCGCGGGCCATTCCGAGCGCGGCAGCGCGGCGACCAGGACCTTGCCGACGGCGGTGCAGTGCAGCGGCGCGGGGCGGCCGATCCGGGAGTACATCCGCACCGACTGTTCGGCGTCGACCTTGTCGATGTAGACCGCGTCGCCGGATTCGTAGGCGGCCAGATGCACCGTCTGCCCGGTGGCGGCGCCGAGCGCGCTCAGATGCGGGCGGGCGACGGTGCGCACGTCGCGATTCTCCAGTGCGCGACTGGCCAATTCGAACATCCGGGTGCCCAGCGAATACCGGTGCGCGGCATCGCGGACGACGAACCGGTCCGCCTGCATGGTCTGGAGCAGTCGCAGCACCGTCGATTTGTGCACGCCCAGCCGCGCCGCCAGTTCGTCGAGGGACTGCGAGTCCTCGCCGAGGGCGATGAGAATGGACAGGGCGCGCGACACGCTTTGACTCATGGCCCGATCGTCCCATCCAGTGCGTCGGGGTGGCGCAACCCGGCCCACTCCCGGTCGGAGAGTGCGGCCAGCCGTCGAATCTCTTGCGCCGGTGGCAGTTTCGCGGCGTCCCCGGTGGCGGTGAGCGCGGCGGCGGCGCACAGGTGGCCGTAGCGCAGCCGGGTGCGCGGGTCGGCGCCGTGCAGCAGGGCGGCGAGATAGCCGCCGGCGAACGCGTCACCGGCGCCGATCCGTTCGGTGATCTCGAGCGCCAACGCGGGCACCTCGACGGCCGTGGCGCCGTCGAAGCCGATGACGGTGTGCTTGTCGTTCTTGATGATCAGCTGGGCCGGTTCCGGGAACAGTGCCCGGAGCGCGGCCGGTTCGCCGGTGCCGAAGATCTCTGCGGCCTCGTCGGCGCCGAGCAGGGCCACGTCCGCGCCGCGGACATGGGCGGCGAGTTCGTCGGCGGCCGCGGCCACGCGCGAACCCCAGAGTGCCGGGCGGTAATTGAGATCGAAGCTGACGAGGCGTCCGCGTCGCGGCAGGGCGATCAGGGTGCGGGTGAGTTCGTTCGCCGAGGTCGACAGGGCCGGGGTGATGCCGGTGAAGTGCACCAGATCGGCGCGGTCGAGCAGACCGGCCGCGATCCTGGGCGCCAGATCGGCGGGGGAGAGCGCGCTGCCCGCCGACCCGGCCCGGTAGTAGTGCATGCGGCTGGCATGGGCGGGGAGGTCGTGGGGTGCGCCCGAACCGCTGCCGCGCTCTTTGACGTAGAGCCCGGTCGGGCGGTCCGGATCGACGATGACGGCGCCGACGTCGACCCCGCCGGCGGCGAGCTGGGCCACCAGGTAGCGGCCGAAGCCGTCGTCGCCGACCCGGGACAGCCACGCGGTCGAGACGCCGAGCTGGGCGAGGACCAGTGCCACATTGGCCTCGGCGCCACCGGCCCCGCGGTCGAACACGGCGGACTGTTCCAGGGGGCCGGAACGGGCGACGAGCACGGCGAGCCCCTCGCCGACGGTGACCGCCCGCGGCGTCGTCGCTGTTGCCTGTGTCACCTTTTCCGCCCTTTCGTGCTTGCCATCACTGCCCTCGGGATGCACAATAACGAGCAGAAACACTAGATGCAACCCGCGTTGCACATTATGCAATGCATGCTCGATATGAACCACGAAAGGGAAGCTGTGACTATCGACAACGCCGTCGTGGACGCGCTGGCCGACGAGTCGCTCGGGCCGGGGGACAAGAGCGTGCCGCCCGCGGCGTGGGGGCGCACCGTGCGCGAGTACCTCGCCGGCGCACCGGAACTCGCGCAGTGGCAGACCCCGCTGCTCACCCTCGACCGGGCGCGGCTCGACGCCAATCTCGCGCTGATGGCGGAGTGGACGGCCGCGGCCGGTGTCGCGCTGGCCCCGCACGGCAAGACGACGATGGCGCCGCAGCTGTGGCGCGAACAGCTCACCGCGGGCGCGTGGGCGATCACCCTCGCCACCGGCTGGCAGGCCCAGCTCGCGCGGTCCTTCGGCGTCGGCCGGATCATGCTGGCCAACGCGCTCGTCGACCCGGCCGGATTGTCCTGGGTCGCCGCCGAATCCGCGCGCGACGCCGGGTTCGAGTTCTTCTGCTGGGCCGACAGCGTGGCCACCGTCGAGCTGATGGACAAGATCCTGCGCGAGGCCCCCGCCGCCCCGCCCGTGCGCGTGCTGGTCGAACTCGGCGGCGCGCACGGACGCACCGGCGCGCGCACCCGCGCCGAGGCGCACGAGGTCGCGGCCGCCATCGCGGCGAGCGAACGCCTCGACCTCGCCGGCGTCGCCGGCTACGAAGGGGCGCTGGCGCACGATCGCAGCACGGCCGGGATCGACGCCGTGCGCGGCTACCTCGGCGAACTCGCCGCCCTGCACACCGAACTCGTGGCCGCCGGCGCCTACCGGGGACCGGCGGTGGTCACCGCGGGCGGCAGCGCCTACCCCGAACTCGTGGTCGCCGAACTCGCTCGGCTCGCCGACGCCACCACCACGGTCGTGTTGCGCAGCGGCGCCTACGTCATCCACGACGACGGCTTCTACGCAGGCATCTCGCCGCTGGCCGCCCCGGCCGTCGACCCCGGTCTGCGCGCCGCCATGCACGGCTGGGCCCGCGTGGTGTCACGTCCCGAACCCGAACTCGCCCTGCTCGACGGCGGCAAGCGCGACTTCCCCTTCGACGAGGGACTGCCCGTGCCGCAGCGGGTGGTCGGCGGCGCGCTGCCCGCGGGCGCCGAGGTGACCGCGCTCAACGATCAGCACACCTTCCTGCGGCTGCCCGGCGCGAGCGCCGCCGAGTTGCCGGTCGGCAGCATCGTCCGGCTCGGCCTGTCGCACCCGTGCACCGCGTTCGACAAGTGGCGGCGCATTCCGGTGATCGACAGCGCCGATACCGCCGCCCCCCGCGTGGTCGACCTGATCCGCACCTACTTCTGACGGATGACCATGACGGACACTCTCTTCCGCGACATCGACATCGTCGACGGCACCGGCGCCCCGCGCCGCCGCGGCGACGTCCTCGTGCGCGACGGCCGGATCGCCGAGATCGCGGCCCCCGGCGCGATCACCGCCGACGCCACCGTCGTGGCGACCCGGCCCGGTTCGGTGCTCGCGCCCGGTTTCATCGACATGCACGCGCACTCGGACCTGCACCTGCTCACCCACCCCGAGCACACGCCGAAGATCACCCAGGGCGTGACCACCGAGGTGATCGGCCAGGACGGGCTGTCCTACGCGCCGATCGACGACGCCGCGCTCGCGGTGGTGCGCAAACAGATCGCGGGCTGGAACGGCAACCCGGCCGATCTCGACTTCTCCTGGCGCACTGTCGGCCAGTACCTGGACCGGCTCGACCAGGGCATCACCCCGAACGCCGCCTACCTCGTCCCGCAGGGCACGCTGCGGCTGCTCGTCGTCGGCAGCGAGCAGCGCGCGGCCACCACCGCCGAGATCGATCGGATGTGCGCGGTGCTGGCCCAGGGCCTCGACGAGGGCGCGGTCGGCATGTCGAGCGGGCTCACCTATACGCCGGGCATGTATGCCGACACCGGCGAACTGGCCGCGCTGTGCGCGGTGGTGGCCACCTACGGCGGCTTCTACGCCCCGCACACCCGCTCCTACGGCGCGGGCGCGCTCGAGGCGTACGCGGAGATGATCGGCCTGGCGAAGTCGACCGGCTGCGCCCTGCACCTGACCCACGCCACCATGAACTTCGGCGTGAACCGCGGGCGCGCACCGGAATTCCTCGCCATGGTGGCCGCGGCGCGGGCCGAAGGCGCCGACATCACCCTCGACACCTACCCGTACCTGCCCGGCTCGACGACCCTGTCGGCGCTGCTGCCGAGCTGGGCGATGTCGGGCGGGCCCGACGCCGCGCTGGCCCGGCTCGACGACCCGGCCCAGCGCGCCAGGATCGTCGCGGACGTGAACGTCAACGGGTCCGACGGCTGCCACGGCGTCACCGTCGAATGGGAGACCATCCAGATCAGCGGTGTCGCGCAGGACGAGCTGTCGGACTACGTCGGGCGCACCGTCGCCGAGATCGCCGCCGAGGAGAACCGCGAACCGGTGGTGGTGTTCTTCGAGCTGCTGCGCCGCGACCAGCTCGCGACGACGATCCTGCAGCACGTCGGCCACGAGGAGAATGTGCGCGCGATCATGGTCGACCCCGGTCACACGGGTGGCAGCGACGGGCTGCTGGTCGGCGCGCGGCCGCATCCGCGGGCCTGGGGCACCTTCCCGCGCTACCTGTCGCGCTATGTCCGCGAGCTCGGCGTGCTCGAGCTCGAGGACTGCGTGCACCACCTCACCGGCCGGCCCGCCGCCCGGCTGCGCCTGGCCGAGCGCGGCCTGATCCGTCCCGGCTACGCCGCCGACCTCGTCGTGTTCGATCCGGCGTCGATCCACGACTCAGCGACCTTCGAACAACCACGTCAACAGGCGCGTGGCATCCAGCACGTGCTGGTCAACGGCGCGTTCGCGCTGGCCGACGGCACCCCGACCGGCGTGCGCGCAGGCCGCGCGCTGCGGATGGACGCCACGCGAGAGGAGACCCGATGAACCCGCTGCTCAGCTCGTCGTCCGAGGCCATCGAGGTGATCCGGGCCGACCGTGCCCTCACCGTGGTCCGCGCGCCCGAGATCCCCGACCCCGCCGGGCTCGCCCGCACGCTCGCCGGGGCGGGCATCCGCGCCGTGGAGCTCACCTTCACCACGCTCGGCGTGCTCGAGACGGTGCGCACGGCGTCCACCGTGCGCGAGGCCGTCGTCGGCGTGGGCACCGTGACCACCCGTGCGCAGGCCGAGGCCGCGATCGAGGTGGGCGCCCGCTTCCTGGTGACCCCGGCGCTACGGCCCGAGGTCGCCGAAGTGGCTGTCGCCCACGGGATCCCGGTGATCATGGGCGCCTTCACACCGTCGGAGGTGCTGACGGCGGTCGAGCTGGGCGCCGCGGTGGTGAAGATCTTCCCGGCCCGCGCCTTCGGCCCGGCCTACCTGAAGGATCTGCGCGGCCCCTTCCCGCACATCGACCTGATCCCCTCCGGCGGCGTGAACGCCAAGAATGCCCGCGACTTCCTGCGGGCGGGCGCGATCGCCGTCTCCGCCGGCACCGACGTGGTGGCCCCCGCCGACGTCGCGAGTTCGCGGTGGTCCCGGATCGGCGCCAACGCCGAACGCTTCGTCCATTCGCTTGATTGAGAGGTTCTCCCATGGGCGCCACTGTCGACTGGTTGCGCACCACCACCCCCGGGTTGCTGGTGCTGTGCGGTCTCGCGATCGCCGTACTACTCATCGCCATCATCAAGGTCAAACTGGAGCCGTTCGTCGCGCTCCTGCTGACCGGCCTGCTGCTGGCCCTCGCCGCCGGGCTCCCGGTGGCCCAGATCGTCGGCACACCACTGAAAGCCGGTGAGTCACTGCTGGAAACGGGCTTCGGCGGCATCCTCGGGCACATCGCGGTGATCATCGGTCTCGGTACCGTGCTCGGCGCGATCCTCGAGCGATCCGGCGGCGCCGACGTGCTCACCGACCGGCTGCTGCGGACCTTCGGCGAGAAGGGCGCGCCGGTGGCGATGGGCCTGCTCGGCCTCATCTTCGGCATTCCCGTCTTCTTCGACATCGGCATCTTCGTGCTCGCGCCGCTGGTGTACGTCGCGGCCAAGCGGGGTGGGCGTTCGCTGGTGCTCTACGCCATGCCGATGCTCGCCGGTCTGTCGATGACGCACGCCTTCCTGCCGCCGCACCCGGGTCCCGTCGCGCTCGGCGGTCTGCTCGGGGTGAGCCTGGGCTGGTTGATCATCATGGGATTCGTCTGCGGCATCCCGGGTTTCGTCGCCGCCGGCATCGTCTGGGGTACCTGGATCGGTAAGCGCGTGCAGGTCGACGTGCCCGCCGAGTTCGTGCCGCTCGAGCCGAACGGCACGGGCGCGGACGGGGACGACGGCGAGACCGCGGGCGCCGGCGGGACCGCCGTGCTCACCAAGTCGCCGCCGTCGGTCGCGCTGATCGGTGCGATCATCGCCATCCCGCTGGTGCTCATCCTCGGCGCCACCTTCGGTTACCAACTGCTGGACAAGGATTCGGCCCTGCTGCAGGTGCTCACCTTCTTCGGCACTCCCGCGGTGGCACTGCTCATCACGGTGCTGGTGGCCTTCTACCTGCTCGGCATCCGGCGCGGTTCCACCGTGCAGGAGCTGAGCACGATCACCGCCGAATCGCTGAAGCCGGTCGGCATGGTGCTGTTGGTGGTCGGCGCGGGCGCCTTCTTCGGCAAGGTCATCTCCGCCACCGGGATCGGCACCGCGCTGGCCGACACCATGTCGGCGGCCGGGCTCCCGGTGATCGTCCTCGCCTACCTGATCAGCTGTGGCCTGCGGATCGCCCAGGGTTCGGCGACGGTCGCGATCGTCACCACCGGTGGCATCGTCGCGCCGCTGGTGGCGAGCGAGGGTTACTCGCAGATGTCGATCGCGCTGATCGCCATGGCCATCGCGGCCGGGTCGATCATCCTCAGCCACGTCAACGACGGCGGATTCTGGATCATCGCGAAGTACTTCAACATGACGGTGAAGCAGACCCTGCAGACCTGGACGGTGCTCGAGACCGTGCTGTCGGTGGTGAGTTTCGTGGTCGCGGCGGCGCTGTTCGCGATCGTCAGCTGAGGTCGGTACGCAGCGCGTCGACGAGCCGGCGCAGGGCGGCGCGGGGATCGGGTCCGGTCTCCGCGCCGCTGAGTCTGTGCACGATGACGCCGTCGAGGTAGTCGACCAGGATGCCGGTGTCGGCGGCGTCGAAGCCGACGGTGGCGGCCAGGACGATCGCGTGGTCCCGTATCCGTCGGTGCGCGCGGTGTAGCGAATCGCGCAGGGCGGGCATGGTCTGCGCCTCGCCGAAGAGGGCCAATCTGGCCAGCGTGCGGGCCCGGCCGGGACCGGTGGCGTGCTGGACGAACCGGGCCATGGCGTCGACGAAGTCGTCGAGGGTCGGGGGCCCGTCGACCTGTGCCGTGGGCTCCCATTCGCCGCGGTCGAGGTGCTCCAGCCGTTCGGCGATGCCGATCAGCAGGGCCTCCCTGGTGCGGAAGTAGTTGGAGGTGGACCCGAGCGGGGCGCCCGCGGTCTCGTCCACCCCCCGGTGGGTCAGCGCTCGCGCGCCACGCTCGCCCAGGAGGTCGATCGCGGCGTCGAGGATCTGTTCACGCTTGCTGGCCACGCTGCGGATACTACGCCCGTAGTGACTCCCACTACATCGGTAGTGTGAGTCACTACAGCGGTAGTAGCGTGGGCCGCGTACCTGCTACGAGGGAGAACGCGATGTCCACAGCAATCGTCGTCGGCGGCGGTATCGGGGGTCTGGCGACCGCGCTGGCGCTGACGCGACAGGGCTGGTCGGTGGAGCTGCTGGAACGCGCGCCCGAGATCACGGCCGTGGGGTCGGGAATCTCGCTGTGGCCCAATGCCTTGCGCGCGCTGGACCAGCTCGGGGTCGGTGCCGCGGTGCGCGGGCACGGGATCGAGGACGTGGCGGCGGGTATCCGCGACAGCCGGGGACGCTGGCTCTCGCGCACGGATGCGGCGACGATGCGCGCGCGCTTCGGCGCGCCCGTCCTGATCCACCGCGCCGACCTGCTCGACATCCTGCGCGCGGCGGTGCCCGAAGGGGTCGTGCGGACCGGAGTCTCCGTCATCGAGGCGGCGGCTGACGGTACGGTCCGGCACTCGGCGGGCGTGTCGACCGCGGATCTCGTCGTCGGCGCCGACGGGATTCGCAGCGTGGTGCGGAGCGCGGTGTGCGGCGAGGTGTCGCCCCGCTACGCGGGATACACCGCCTGGCGCGCCGTGGTCGAGACCGCCAAACCGCTGACGGAGTTCGGGGAGACCTGGGGCCGGGGCGCGCGTTTCGGCATCGCTCCGCTCGTCGACGGGCGCGTCTATTGCTTCGCCGTCTACAACGCCCCCGAACACGCGCCGGGGACCCTCGCCGAGGTGCGCGCCCGCTTCACCGGCTGGCACCCGCCGATTCCGGCTCTGCTGGCCGCCGCGGACGCGAACACCGTGCTGCACAACGACATCTACGAACTGCCCGCGCTGCCGACCTATGCGACGGGCCGGATCGCCCTCGTCGGCGACGCGGCCCACGCCATGACGCCGAATCTCGGGCAGGGCGGCTGCCAAGCACTCGAGGACGCCGTGGTGCTGGCCCGGCTGGCGGGCGAACCCGACGGGCTCGCCCGCTACGACCGCGAACGCCGCCCGCGCACCAGGATGATCGCCACCCGATCCGCGCGCATCGGCACGATTGCCCAGCTCTCCGCCGCGCCCTTGGTCGCATTGCGCGACACCGCGTTACGCCTCACCCCCGCCTCGGCGGCGATGCGCGCGATGGGTGAGATCCTCGACTGGCCGGCGTGAGACGTGGTACTGGCGGACGTCGTCAGTAGGGGACGGGTTTGTTCGCCGCCGCCCAGGCCTTCTCGCCCGCCGAGCCGGGCGGGGGCGGGAACTGCCCGGCGATCATCCAGAGATCCCTGGGGGATTCGTAGGTGTGGAACTCCCAGTGCAGGCCGCGGTCGCGGGTGAAGGGCTCCATCGCGGCGTTGAGTCTGCGGGTGGATCGTTCGCGCATGACCGGGTCGTCCAGGTGGCGGGCGAGGTGCTCGACGACTATGCGCACCGTGTCGTCGGAGGCCTCGCCGCCGACGTAGAACGAGGACCGTTGGATCTCCTCGAACAGGACCACGACGTAGAACGCGGGTAGCCCGACGCCGGTGTAGATC
>NZ_JARWOJ010000208.1 GCF_029868625.1 Nocardia neocaledoniensis
GCGCGGCGCCAACGCGGGTGAGACCGTGATCGGCAGCCTCGGCGACAACGGTCTCGGGTCCTCCGACGGTCAGCTCAGCTCGACCGGTTCGCTGAGCGAGATCCTCTCCGACGTGCTGGGCAATCTGATCGGTAGCTGATCACCTGACCCGGGCGGCGCCGGTCGACCCTCATCGCGCGACGGCGGCGATGATCCGGCTCGACCGTCGCAGCGCCGCGACGTACTCCGTCTCGATCCGATCGACGATGGCGTGCGCCGGCTCGACACCGCGGATGGGCTGCAGCCCCTGGCCTGCCGCCCACACGTCCTTCCATCGCTTCATCGACTCGGTGCCCGCCGTGTAGTTCTTCTCGCCTGTCGGCGGGGTCAGGTTCTCGGGGTCCAGGCCGCAGGCGAGGAGGCTGGGTCTGAGCCAAGAGGCAGGGGTGCCGGTGATCGCGGAACTGATCACGAGGTCGTCGGGTCCGTGGTCGACGACCATCTGCTTGTACCCGTCGACGGCCATACTCTCCGCCGCAGCCAGGAACCGGGTACCCATGTAGACCAGGTCTGCACCGGCGGTGATCGCGCCGGCTACCCCGTACCCGTCGCTGATGCCGCCACCGATGATGATCATCCCGTCGAAGAACTCGCGCACGGCCGAAGTGAACGCGAAGGGTGACAGGTGGCCGGTGTGGCCACCCGCGCCCGCCGACACGCAGGCCATGCCGTCGACGCCCGCGGCGGCGGCCTTGTGCGCGAGGCGCAGGTTGACCACGTCGGCGATCACCATGCCGCCGTATCCCTTGACGATGTCCATCACGGGCTTCGGGGATCCGAGGGCGGTGATGACGATCTGCGGCTGGTATTCGGCGATGAGGCGCAGGTCGTCCGCGAGGCGGGCGTTGCTGCTGTGCGTGATCACATTCGCCGCCCACGGCGCCGTCATGCGCGCGGTGGCCGCTGCCGCACGGAGCGCATCGGTGATCGTTCCCATCCAGGTGTCGAGGTCGGCGGCCGTGCGGCAGTTCTGCGTCGGGAACGATCCGACGACGCCCGCGGTGCAGGCCGCGGTGACGAGCTCCGGGCCGGACACCAGGAACATCGGCGCCGCGACGACCGGCAGGCGCAAGGCGGACAGGAACGAGTCGGTCATGATGTTTCCTCTGGCTTGGAACGGTAAGTGTTTGGGCGCGTTCATGATGCGGCGCGAATGAGGGCGTCGAGCAGTGTTGCCGCCGCTGCCCGATCGACCTTGCCCAGCGCGGTCAGTGGCAGCCGGGCGACGCGGTGCGCGGCCTTGGGACGCTTGTAGTCGGGCAGCCGGGTCCGGCTCTCCGCGAGCACGACGTCGCCTTCGAGACGCACGTCGGCCGCCGAGGTGTACGCGGCGACAATGCGCTGACCCCACATCTCGTCGGGCAGCCCGACGACAACGACGTCGTCGACCCCGGGAATCGCGGAGATCGCCTCCTCCACCTCGCGGGGATAGACGTTGTACCCGCCGGTGATGATCATGTCCTTGCTCCGGCCGGTCAGGTGGATGTAGCCGTCTGGGTCCCGGAAACCGAGGTCGCCGGAATACAGGTGTCCGTCGACGTGGCTCTTGCCCAGATCCGTTCGCGTGCCCGCGTTGCGATAGCCGGGGCCGACTGCTGCTCCGGCGACGACCAGCTCGCCGATCTCGCCGTCGGGGGCCGGGTCGTCGTGAGTACCGAACACGATGGCCGTTCCCGGGCATGCGCGCCCCACCGACCCGAGCAGTGCGGCGTTGTCGATCACGCCGCGGCGATGATCCGCCGCGGTCAGTACCGTCAGGGGCGGGATCGCCTCGACCATTCCGTAGTACTGAACGAGATTCGGTGTGATGCGGTGATACGCCTGCCGGATGTGTTCGACCGGCATGGGAGCGCCCGCGTAGGCGAGCATGCGCAGGCATCGCAGCACCGACAGCCGGTCGTCGTCGAAGTCGAGCAACCGGGCGATGACCGTTGGCACCAGGGCGGTATGGGTCGCGGCGTGTGCCGCGACGGCATCGATGAGACTCGCCGGGCCGACGTGATCGAGGAGTACCTGGCGGCCGCCCGCCTCGAGGAACGGCAACACGAACAGCCCACTGGTGTGAATGACGGGGCCCGCGTGTAGGAACACCGCGGGGTCGGCTCCGTCGAGGGTGCCGGCGAGCACCTGGTCGCGCATCGCGGCGAGCGATGCCAGCCGGTTCGCGTGCGTCCGCTCGGCGCCCTTCGGGATGCCGGTGGTCCCGGACGAATAGTGCAGCGCGCACAGCGAATCCGGCTCCGGCGTCGGCACCCCGGCGTGGTCGGCGGCACCGGTCGCCAGCTCGTCGAGCGAAGGTCCGGCCGGCGCGATCGGGTCGACGGTGATCACGGTCGACGTCGTGCGCGCGGCGAACTCCGCCGCCCCGTCGATCCGGGGGTCGACGATCAGAGCCTCCGGCGCGCAGTCCCCGACGACGCGGTCCCAATCCGCCGGGCCCACCCGCGGGTTCAGCGATACTCGGACGAAACCGCCGATCGCCAGCGCGAGGTCGACTTCGACCGCCGCCACGGAGTTGCCGAGCAGGACGACAACCCGGCTGCCCGCCGCGATGCCGAGGCCGCGCAGGCCCCCCGCCAGCGCGTGTGCCCGGTCCGACAGTTCGGTGAACGTCCGAGTCCCGTGGCTGTCCTCGATCGCGGTCGCGGGTCCGTACCGATCGGCCGCGGTACGAACCACGTCGGCTATCGACATGAGGCTCCTTCCATTCGCTACAGTTATTGAAGTAGACAACGGCGGGCGAATTTCCGCAAGGGCCGTGCCGATCACCCAGGAGGAGCCCCATGACCGAACGCCATTCCCTCGCCGACCGACGCACACCGTGGGTGATCGACGCGGTCCGGACGCCGTTCGGCGCGGTCCGCGGCGCGCTCTCCCACGTCCGGGCAGACGATCTGGCCGCGCTGCCGATCGCCGACCTGGTCCGCAGGCATCCGACCCTCGATCCCAGCCGGATCGACGACGTCATCTGGGGAAACGCCAACGGCGCGGGTGAGGACAACCGCAATGTCGCGCGGATGGCGGTGCTGCTCGCGGGGCTCCCGCACACGATCCCGGGTGTGTCGGTCAACCGGCTGTGCGGCTCCGGCGCCGAGGCGGTGTTGTCCGCGGGCAGGCGGGTCGCCGTCGGTGACGCCGAGGTCGTGATCGCGGGCGGCTCGGAAAGCATGAGCCGCGCGCCGTACGTGCTCCCGCCGGTGGACTCCGCGTTTCCACGACGGATGGAACTGATCCCCACCACCGTCGGGTGGCGCATGCCCAACCCGCGTTTCCCCGCAGCCTGGATCGAGACGCTCGGCAGGTCGGCGGAATTGGTGGCGGAGCAACTGGGCGTCGGGCGCACCGAGCAGGACGAATGGGCGCTGCGATCCCATGAGCTGGCGAGCCGGGCATGGGCGGTCGGCGTGCACGACGGCTTCGTCACGCCACACCCGGACCTCGACCGCGACGAGCCGATCCGGGTGACCGACGCGGCGACCCTGGCCGCGTTGCGTCCGGCCTTCTCGCGTGATGGCAGCGTCACCGCCGGGAATTCGTCGCCGATCAGCGACGGTGCGGTCGCGGCGCTGATCGGCACCGGATCCGTCGCCGATGAACTCGGAGTGGAACCGCTCGGCCGGGTGCTGAGCTCGGCGGTGGTCGGCGCCGAACCCGACAAGTTCGCGCTCGCGCCGGTGGCCGCCATCGCGAAAGCGCTGGACCGCGCGGGGCTCGAGCTCGCCGATGTCCGGGTGCTCGAGCTCAACGAGGCGTTCGCCGCGATGGTCCTATCGTGCCTGCGGGAACTCCCCGGCATCGCGGTCGATCGGGTCAATCCCTTCGGCGGCGCCATCGCCCTCGGTCATCCGCTCGGCGCGTCGGCGGCCCGGATGGTGGTCGATTGCCTGCGCCACCTGCGTCGGCTCGGCGGCGGCATCGGTGTGGCGGCGGCCTGCATCGGTGTGGGGCAGGGCATCGCTATTGTGTTGGAGGCCTGAGCAAACGCTGCACGGGAGGCGATCGTCGGGCGGGACCGAGAGGTGGATGAGGTGACCGTATCCGGGACCACCGCTCCGCAGAGCCCGGTCGCCCAGACGATCGACCTGCTCGGCGACCGATTGACCCTGGCCATCCTGCGCGAGGCCTTCGTCGATCACGCGCGCCGCTTCAGCCAGTGGATCGACCGCACCGGCGCCCCGCCCGCCATGCTGACCGCACGCCTGAACGCGCTGGTCGAGGCGGGTCTGATGGAACGCAGGCCGCAGCCGAACGGTGGCGACCGCCACGACTACCTGCTGACCGAGCTCGGCATGGCGACGTGGGAGATCCTGGCCAGCGTCTGGGCGTGGCAGCGGGAGTGGTCCCCCGAAGGGCTGCTGCAACCCGAGCTGGTGCACATCGACTGCGGCCATCGGGGACCACCGGCGATGATGTGCGGGCACTGCGGCCGCACCGTCGGTACCCGGGATGCCCAGCTCGAATTGGACCGGGAATCGCTGGTCCTGGTAGCGCGCAGCGGGCGACGGCGATCGACCCGCAATGCCCCGTCCGTGAGCCGCGCCGACCTGCAGTTCACCGAGGTCATGGAGGCGATCGGCGACCGCTGGAGCGCCATGGTCACCGGCTTGGCGCTGTCCGGGGTGCGCCGCTTCGGGGAATTCCAGTCCATCCTGAGCATCTCGCCGACAACCCTCACCGAACGGCTGGGACGGCTGTCCGAGATGCAGATTCTCGCCCGGAGCGAACGCGGTAACGGGCGCGAGTACGTGCTGACCCCGCGCGGCCGGGGACTGTTCCCGATCTTCGCTTTCCTGCTGTCGTGGACGGAGCTCGCGCACCCCGACGCGCTCCCACTCGGGCCGAAACTCCGCCACCCCGAGTGTGGTTCGTGGCTGTTGCCCGCGCTGCGCTGCCGTGGCTGTGAGGTCGCGATGGAACGTACCTCCGTGCGCTTCGAACCTTTCCCGTTCGGCGCTCAGCTCCCGCGCTAGCCGCACGCTCTCTCCCTCGCGAGCGGTCAGGCCGCCGTCGACCGTTGACAATTCCTGCTGTGTCCTGCTTCACTTCAATAACAGTAGTTGATTCGACCGAAGCGGACACCTGCCTCCGCACTCCCGATCGCTGACTGATCTCGCCACACATCTGTTGACACAGGAACGAGCGCCGATGTTCTTCGAAACCCACCTCGAACTGCTGCGGGCTGCGGCGGAGGCCAACCGCACCCGCGCCGCCTGGACCGGGTACGCGCCCATCACCGCGCCCGACGTCGCGCAGGCCGATGCCGTCCTCGCCACGTTCGACGGTGCCACCCTGACGCTCTCGTCGCCCACCGACTCGGTGATCACCGCCGACGAGATCTCGCCGTACACCGGGAAGGCGCTCAACGTCAGCTACCACGCGCCGTCGGTCGGCCAGGCGCTCGCGGGCGCGGCGGCCGCCGCCCGCGCCCTCCGCGACGCCGATATCGAGCGCCGGGTCGGCGTGTGCCTGGAGGCGCTGCACCGGATCCACCAGCGCGGCCAGGAGTTCGCGGCGGTCACCGCACACACCACCGGGCAGAGCCTGAACATGGCCTGTAGCGGCAGCGGGACCAACGCCCTCGACCGCGGCCTGGAAGCGGTGGCGATGGCCTGGTCCGCCATGACCCGGGTACCCGGACAAGTGACCTGGCAGCAGCGGTTCGGCAAGTCGGACGTGACCCTGCGCAAGCGATTCCGCACCCGCCCGCTCGGCACCGCGCTCGTCATCGCCTGCGCCTCGTTCCCCGCCTGGAACGCCTACCCGGCGATCCTCGCCAACCTCGCGACGGGAAACCCGGTCCTCGTCAAGCCGCACCCCCGCTCGGTCCTCGCGACCGCGCTCGCGGTCGGCGTGATCCGCGAGGTGCTGGACGAAGCGCAATTGCCCGCCGACGCCGTTCAGCTGGTCGTCGACACCACCGAGGCTCCCGTCGCCGGGCAGCTCGCCACCAGCCCCGAGGTGCGGATCGTCGATTTCACCGGCAGTCCCGCTTTCGGGTCGTGGCTGGAACGCAACGTCCCGAACACCCTGGTGTTCACCGAGACCGCGGGCGTCAACACCGTCGTCGTCGATTCCGTCTCCGATCTGTCCGCGGCGATGCGCACGCTCGCCGGCGGTCTCTCGCTCTTCAGCGGCCAGATGTGCACCACGCCGCAGAACATCTACCTCCCCGACGCGGGCGTGCGCACGGACGCGGGCGTGATCGCCCGGGACGACGTCGTCGCAGCGCTGCTGTCCGCGATCGACGACCTGGCGAGCGCGCCTCGCCGCGCCGCCGCCGTCTGCGGCGCGCTGCAGTCCGACGCGACGCTGCACTCGATCACCGCGCTCGCCGACGCGGCCGAGGCGAGCGGGACTCTGCTGCGCAGGCCGGTCCCGTACGTCCACCCCGACTATCCCCAGGCCAGGGCGGTGACCCCACTGGTCGTCCGGGTCGACCCCCGTCGGGGGGACACGCTTCCCGACGGCGAGCAGTTCGGTCCGGTCGCGTTCCTCGTCGACTGTGCCGACACCGCGGCCGCGGTGGCGCACGCGACCGCGAGCGTCCGCGGCCACGGCGCGATCAGCTCGTACCTCTACTGCACCGACGACGCCGTCGTCGACGAGGTGGCCGACGCCTACGCCGATGCCGGCGCCTCCCTCTCGGCGAACCTGGTGTCCTCGATGCCCATGCAGTTCGCGGCCGCCTACAGCGACTACCACGTCACCGGGCTCAACCCCGCGGGCAACGCGACCCTCACCGACGAGTCGTTCGTCGCCGGGCGCTTCCGCGTCGTCCAGGACCGCCGCCAGGTCGAGGGGGCGTGACCATGTCCCAGTTCTCCTCCGGCGTCTACATCTACGACGCGGTCCGCACGCCGAAGGCCCGGGTCCGGCGTCAGGGCGGCACCTTCGCCGAGGTACCCACGCACGAACTCCTCGCCCAGCTGCTGTCCGCCCTGCGGGAACGTGGCCTCCCCGCCGATACGGTCGACGATGTCATCGTCGGCACCAGTACGGCGGTCGGTGAACAGGGCGGCAATGTCGCCAGGGCGGGCGTGCTCTGGGCGGGCTGGCCCGACCACGTCGGCGCGGGCGTGGTCTCGCGACTATGCTGCTCGGGACTGGACGCGATCGAGTCCGCCGCGGCCAAGGTGGCCTCCGGTATCGCCGATGTCGTCGTCGCCGGTGGCGTCGAGTCGATGTCCCGGGTGCCGATGCTGTCCGACCGGCCTGCCTTCGTCGGCGACGAGGAACTCGGCGACCGCACCGGCTACGTCACCATCGGGGTCTCCGCGGACCTGACCGCGGCCGAATACGGTTTGACCCGAACCGATCTCGATGCCTACGCGGTCACCTCGCACCAGCGTGCCGCCGCGGCTCCGCCGTCCCGTTCGGTGATCGCGGTCCGATCGGGCGACACCACGATCCTCGACGCGGACGAGGGCCCTCGACCCGACGTCAGCCTCGAATCCCTCGGCGAACTCGCGCCACTGTTCGGCGCGGACCCGTCGTGGAGCAGAGTCGCCAAGCGCCTGCCCACGGTCGCGCGGCCGGCGGGTGGGCTGCACACCGCCGCCACCGCTCCGCAGATGGCCGACGGTGCGGCGGTGGCGGTGTTCGGATCCGCCGCCGCACGCGATCGGATCGGCAGCGAGCCGATCGGGGAGGTGGTCGGCGTAGCCCAGGCCGCCGTGCGCTCGCCGCTGCTCACGGCATCGGTCGCCGCCTCGCGGCGCGCCATCGAGAAGGCCGGGATCACCGCGGGTCAGCTCGACGTGATCGAGGCGAACGAGTCCTTCGCCGCGTCGGTACTGGTGATGATCAGGGAACTGGGGCTCGATCCGCGCCGGGTCAATCCACTCGGCGGATCGCTCGCCACCGGCCATCCGCTGGGTGCGGGTGGCGGAGCTCTCCTCGTCAACGCCCTCGACCAGCTCGCCCGCGTCGACGGCGAATACGCCCTCGTGACCATCCCGGCGGCGCTCGGGCTCGGCGCCTCCGTCGTCGTCCGCCGACTCCCTTGACCGGCAACCCAGATCACCGCACGAAAGAGACACCATGAACGCCATCCCGGACGGCATCGCCGCCGACCGCTTACGCCCCTGCCATCCCGATCACCGTGTCGCGGACTACCTGGAACGCCGGTGGTGGTCACCGCTGACCGTGCTCGATCTCCTCGACGGCCACGTCCGCAACCGCGGCGACGCCCGCGCGGTGACCGATCCGACGAACCTGCCCGAGCTGTGCGGGATCCAGCCGGAGGAGCTGACCTGGCGGGAACTCGACGCCCGTGTCGACGACCTCGCCGCCCAGCTACACGAATCGGGTGTCGGTCCCGGCGACGTCGTCGCGGTGTTGATGCCCAACTCCGTCGCGCTCACCGCGACCTACTTCGCACTGTGGCGCCTCGGCGCGATCGCGGCCCCCATGCCCGCCTCGTATCGACGGCACGAACTGACCCGGATCGTCGAATCCGCCTCGGCCGTCGCGGTGGTCACCGTCACCGACCTCGGCGACCGGGCGCCGTCCGACGAAGCACTCAGCCTGATCGGCGAACTGCCCTCGCTGCGCACCGTTTTCACCTTCGGTGCGGCCGTGTCGAACGCAGGCACGCCCCTGGACGCGGCGTCCGCGACCGAGGAATCGCGCGAGGCCGTGCGCCGCGTCCACCGGGCACTGCCCCGATCGGTGAACGACTGCGTCACCATCTGCTGGACCAGCGGCACCGAGGCCGCGCCCAAGGGCGTGCCCCGCTGTCACGGCGACTGGATCGCGGTCGGGCAAGCGGTTCAGGACGGTCTGGAGACGGACCCCGCCTCGGTCATGCTCAACCCGTTCCCGATGGTGAACATGGCCGGGTTCGCGACCTCGCTGCTGCCGTGGCTGCTCGGCGGAGGCCACCTGGTGCTGCACCACCCGCTCGACCTGCCCGTGTATCTCGATCAGCTCCAGCGCTACCGGGTCACCCACACGAGCATGCCACCCGCGATCCTCACCATGCTGCTGCAGCGCGCGGACCTGCGCGCGGCGCACGACCTGTCGGCGCTGCGCCGGGTGGGCTCGGGTGGCGCTCCCCTGCCGCCGGGCGTCGTGCGCGACTGGCAGTACTCGCTAGGCGTGGAGGTGCTCAACTTCTTCGGGTCGAACGAGGGCGTGTGCCTGCTCGGTGCCCCCTCCGACACGCCGGACCCGATGATCCGCGCCGAGTACCTGCCGAATTATGGTGCGCCGGATCGCACGTGGGTCACCGAGGTCGCAGAGCGCACCTCGGTACGGCTGGTGGATCTCGCGAGCGGTCAGCAGGTCACCGAGGTCGGCGGACGCGGCGAACTCCGCCTGCAGGGCCCGACGATCTTCGCCGGCTACCTCGCGGGCACCGCCGCGTCGAGCCCGTTCGACGACGACGGATACCTCCGCAGCGGAGACATCTTCGAGCTGTGCGGCGACAACGGCGAGTACCTCAGGTTCGTCGACCGCAGCAAGGAGATCATCATTCGCGGCGGAATGAACATCGCTCCGGCCGAGATCGAAGGGATCCTGATCGACCATCCCGCGGTCGCCGACGTGGCGGTCGTCGGGTACCCCGACGACGTGCTCGGTGAGAAGTGCTGCGCGGTCGTGGTTCCCGCGACAGCGGCCGGGGTCGCGCTCGAGGACCTGGTGAGCTTCCTGCGGGCGAAGGAGGTGGCGTCGTTCAAGCTGCCGGAGCGGATCGTCACGGTCGACGAGCTGCCCCGGAACCCGATCGGCAAGCTGCAGCGGCGCGACATCCGCAGCTCGATCGAGAATGTCGGCTGACATGGGATCCTCGGTCGAGGACCGCGCACCGGTGGGCAGCCCACGCGAGACGCCGACCGGGTCTGCCCGCCCCCTCGTCGACGAGCTGAACGCGATGCTGGACGGGCGGTTTCCCGGCCTGGTCGGCATGCGCGTGCGCGCGGCCACGGCCGCGGCGGTCACCGGCGAACTGCCCGTTCGCGAGGCGCTGCTGGCGCCGAACGGATATCTGCACGCGGCCACCGTCGTCGCCTTGGCCGACACGGTGTGTGGTGTCGGCGCGCGGCTGGCGCTCCCCGCCGAAGCGTCCGGCTTCACGACTCTCGAACTCAAGACCAACTACCTCGGCACCGCACGGTCGGGGACGGTCACCGTCGACGCGACGCTCGTCCACGGCGGGCGGCGCACCCAGGTGTGGGACGCCACCGTCAGCGACGACGCGGGGCAGGCGATCGCCCTCTTCCGCTGCACCCAGCTGGTGCTCTACCCCACAGCGCCACAACAACACTGAAACGGAGCAGGCATGACTTCCACCCAGCCCCGCGCGAACGGCGACCCCATCGCCGTCGCTTGCCCGGTCGACGCCACCGACAATCCGTACACCCTCGGCGTCTTCGCGCCCGTCCACGACGAACTCACCCTCGACGATCTCACCGTCATCGGGGAGATCCCCGCCGACCTCAACGGCGTGTATCTCCGCAACGGCCCGAACCGGCAGTTCGAGGCGCCGGGCCGCTATCACATGTTCGACGGCGACGGCATGATTCACGCCGCGCACTTCGAGAACGGGAAGGTGCGGTACCGCAATCGGTATGTCCGGACCAAGGCCTTCCACGAGGAGTCCGAGGCCGGTCGTGCTCTGTGGACCGGTCTCATGGAGAACCCCCAGACCAATCCGTGGGGCAACGGACACGGTCTCGGGATCAAGGATTCCGCCAACACCGACGTCATCTATCACCGTGGCCAGGTCCTGGCGACCTGGTACCTCTGCGGAACGCCCTACGCCGTCGACCCGTTGTCGCTGGAAACCCTCGGCGCACAGGACTTCCTGGGCACCCTCGCGGGAGACATGATGGCGCACCCGAAGGTCGACGAGGCCACCGGCGAGCTGATCTGGTTCGACTACGGCCCCGACCAGGACTTCCTGCGCTACGGCATCATCGGCGCCGATGGTCGCCAGACGCACCTGACCCAGATCGACCTGCCGGGTCCGCGACTGCCGCACGACATCGGGATCACCGACAACTACTCGATCCTCATGGACCTGCCGCTGGTGCAGGACCACGACGCGCGCCGGGCGGGCAAGTACCGGATCTTCTACGACCAGGAGCTGCCCGCCCGATTCGCGGTCATTCCCAGGCACGGACAGGGCAGCGAGGTGCGCTGGTTCGAGGTGAAGCCCTGCTACATCTACCACGTCGTCAACGCGTGGGAAGTGGGCGAGGAGATCATCATGGATGTGTGCCGGGTGAAGAACCCGCAGCACCAGACGACGTTCGCCTCGCCGCTGTCGAACATGCTCGCGTACATGCGACTCGACGCGCAGCTCTACCGATACCGCTTCAATCTGCGCACCGGCGCCACCATCGAGGCCGAGCTCGACAACGCCAATATCGAGTTCCCCAGTGTGGATTCGCGGGTCATGGGCCGCTCGCACCGGTACTCGTACAGCATGAGCCTCGGCAACGAACCGACTCTGCTGTTCGACGGACTCGTGCGCTTCGATTCGCAGACGGGCGCCAAGGAAGAGCACAAATTCGGTTCCGGGCGCTGGGGTTCGGAGGCGCCGTTCGCGCCGCGCGACGGATCGACGGGCGAGACCGACGGCTATCTGGTCTGTTTCGTCAACGACGAAGCCGAGGACCGGGGTGAGATCGATGTCTTCGACGCCGAGGACGTCGCGGCGGGCCCGATCGCGCGGGTGTTGTTGCCACGCCGGGTTCCCTCCGGCTTCCATGCCACCTGGGTGCGCGCAGATCAGCTGGCCGAGGCCCGCGGGTAGTGGTCGAAGCCCTCGGTCCGCGTCGGCGGGTCGAGGGCCATCCGAAGGTCTCCTGGGCGACACCGGCTCCGCCCAGGAGACTTTCGCCGTTTCGGCTAGGCGGAGGTCCGGGTACCCCTGGTGACGACCGTGGACACCGCGGTCGTGAACGATCCACCGATATTGACGGTGAGGGCGCGCCGGGCGTTGTCGACCTGCTGGTTCCCCGCCCGGCCGGTGACCTGGCGAGCCGCGTCCAAGACCATGCGAATGCCGGTGGCGCCCACCGGATGTCCGTGCGACATCAGCCCGCCGCTGGGGTTCACCGGCAGCCGCCCACCGCGTTCGATCGAGCCGTCCATCACCGCGTCGCCGCCCTTGCCGGGATCAGCCAGCCCGATGTGCTCGAGCGTGACCAGCCCGTTGATGGTGAAGCAGTCGTGGACCTCGGCGACATCCAGATCTGCGACCCCCGAAATTCCGGCGCGCCGATAGGCGTCCACGACGGCTCCGCGCAGGTGCGGGAAGAGATAGTCCTGGTCGGCGCTCTGGGCGAGTTTGTCCGCGAGCAGCAGAGTCGCGGTCCGGTGGCCGAATCCAGCGATCGTCGCTTCCTGATCCAGGTCCGCGCCGGTCCGTTGCGCCCACGTCCGCGCGAACTTCGGCCCGGCCAGCACGACCGCGGCAGCGCCATCGGTGATGCGGCCGCAGTCGGTTCTGCGAAGCATTCCCTCGACGATCGGGTTCATCTCGTCGTTCTCGTCGAAGGACCCCGTGGGAAAGTCCCAGTCCCGGGTCTGCGCGAGCCCGTTGCGGGACCCGTTGCCGAACGCGATCTCGGCGAAGCGGCCGAGATGCGCGTGGTCGAGACCGTAGCGCCGCTCGTACTCCTCCGCGATGTCGGCGAAGAGCGCGGGCCACGGATACTTCGCCTCCAGCGCCTCCCGGCCCGCCCAGGCCGCGGTCCCCAGATACTCGGCGGCCGTCTGCGCGGACACGTTGCGCATCAGCTCGACCCCGACGACCAGCGCGACGTCGTATCGGCCCGACTCGATCTCCGCGCAGGCGGCGAGGACGGCGGTGCTGCCCGAGGCACACGCCGCTTCGTGCCGTGTGCTCGGCAGTCCGTCGAGTCCCGGCACCGCCGCGACCACCATGCCTCCGAGCTGGGCCTGACCGGCGAAGAGTTCGCCGGCCAGGTTGCTCACGTGGACGACGCCGACCTCGCGGTCGTCGACTCGTGCGTCGGCCAGTGCGGCGGGCACAGTCTCAACGAACATGTCGACCAAGCCGAGCCCCTCCTTCGTCCAATTCCTGGCGAAGTCGGTTTGGGCGCCGCCGAGTACGTACACGGGTTCGGTCATCTGTTCCTCCTTGTTGACGCCCCTCAGGCTAGTCATCGGAGATCATCACTACAAGATGAAGAGTCATACAGACGATGTGGATTTGCGCCTGGAAGGACGTCAGGAACTGAGTATTAATGGTGGATAGTCTCGGCGGCATGGTCGTCGAACTGTCAGATCCAGGAAGATCACTACTCAATACGAAGTCACTGAAACCGAGCTGCGTGCGCCACCACCGCGGCGCCCGGCCCGGCCGTGTTTGCGATGATGGACGCATGCCCACAGTCCCGCCCCGAGCCGTGGCACCATCGGCTCCTCCGGCATCGTCCGCGTTGGGGCACGCCCTGCTCATCGCGGGCGACCGATGGAATCTGCAGATCGTGCGAGCCGTCTTCGACGGTTCCGAGCGTTTCGCGCAACTGCGCGACGAACTGGGGATCTCGGACGCCGTTCTGTCGCAGCGTCTGGGTCGGCTGATCGACGACGGGATCCTCGACGCGCATCCGTATTCGATCGCGCCGCCGCGCAACGAGTACCGCCTCACCGCGCTCGGCAACGACCTGTGGCTTGCCTTTGTCGCACTGTGGAATTGGGACCGCCAATGGGCCCCTCGGGCACCCGACCGGGCGGTCACCCAGCTTCATCACCTCACCTGCGGGTACGTCATCACCCCGGTTTTCGGGTGCGGTGGATGTCAGGCGATCGGCGTGACCGCCCGCGACGTACGGACCGAGGTGGACGCTCCGCTTCTGGTCGATGTCGCCGACCGCCGTTCTCGACGTACGGCGAAGAGCGATGCGCCGGGAATGGACTCCAGCAGCATGCTCGCCGATCGGTGGTCGACCTTCCTGCTGGCCGCCGCGCTCGAAGGCAATCGCCGCTTCGGCGACTTCCAGGACCGGCTCGGACCTATCTCACCGGTCACCCTGACCGACCGCCTGGCGCATTTCGTCGACAACGGAATGCTGGTACGCACACCGATCGTCGACGGCGCGCGGCGACAGGAGTACCGCACCACGCCCAAGAGCCTCGGCTTCTTTCCCGTCTTCGCCGCGCTGAACGCGTGGGCGGCGCGGCACCTGTCCGAAGACGGACGGTCCGGCCTGACCATTGTGCACAAAGCGGGCGGGCATCCACTCGAACCCCGATACACGTGCAATGCCTGCAACGCCGAGTTACTTCGCACCGAAACCGAATTCCGGCAGCCCATACAGCGTGGTCTCGCCAGTGAGTCGCGTGAGTGAAACAGTCAGCACTTCGGGTCCGCTGACGTGTCTCGTCGCGCTCAGCTTTCGCGTCGCGATCTGAACGACCGATGGGTTCGAGCGGCATCGACAACCGAGCATCGCCGGCGAGTCCGGGCATTCGCCCGAGCGCGATCTGCTCAGAGTGTCAGCCACGCCGGCCCTACCGACAACTGGGCCTCACACTGACCTGCAACGAAAACACGGATGGCGATCGCCGAAGCGACTCCATCCGTGTGCGTACTGACGGCGTCCGGAGGGGAATCAGCCAGTGCCGAATCGGGACTCGATCTCGCCTCGAGGCGGGTCGCGATCAGCGTTCGTGCTCGAATCGCTGCTACGACACAGGACGAATCGCTACGCCAAAGCCAAAATGGTCAGCGCGATTCGCCTGCGTACGGCCACGACCAATCGACATGGAGCACTGGCCGGTGATCCGCTGCTGGACCGCCAACAGGTGTATCACCGGTTCCGTAGTCGGCACGGAGGACCAACTCGAGCACGGTGACCGCGGCGCTCCCCCCGCCCCCGGGATGGACCGTTACCCATCCGCCAGCCAAGCCGAACAGCAGGCCACCACCGAATATCCCGGGAATAAGGGTTGTACACGGCCGGTCACTGACTGCCGGAATCACACGCGCGGTGACGCGGCCGAGGCACGACCGGCCGGAACCGCCACAACGGCAACTCCCTCCGCACCGCCACGGACTCGTCGCCGGTCTCACCTTCGTCGCGCACGAACACCAAGGTCGGGATCACGACGACGACCGGGTCGGCGGTGGCTTCGGGCTTGGGGGCACAGCGTCCAGGTCAGCGGTACGGCCATGATCCGCACCGAACCGCTGTAGAGGAAGAGCTCGCCCTCGGCCATTTGCAGCCGATAGCGCAGCAACAGCGGCGCCCGGCATCAGGTCCGGGCGAAGAGACAGCTCGATCTCGCGCACGGCGTTGCCCGCGATCTCGAGCCACAGTGCCAAGCTGTCGGGGTCTGGGTGGAATTGGCGAACACCTGATGCAGGTGCGAGTCCAGAACGGCCGGGCCGGGGCTCGTGTACATGATCGAGCACATTCTCAGGGGATACATTGACAGGCGCGGTATCGAATTTCCGGCGAGTCGCTTTTACTTAAACTTTGTCGGTGCCGACATCGTACCCCTCTGCCCAATAGTCCTTGCCGATTTCGTACTCTCGGATCACGAAGCCCTCGGGATGATCCCGGAATCCTTCCTTCCCCCGGAGCTGATCGATCGCTGCCTGCGCATCCGCCTCCGTGGCGAAAACGCCAATCTTCTGTCCGATCGTGGCGAGTGCTGCTCCCACACCGATCCCGCGATCGGATTGTCACCAAGGGCGGGATCGCCGGGCTGCGGTCCCGGTCCTGGCTGGCCGGGGAGGGTGAACGGTCCAGGTGGCACCGTCGGTGCGGTGCCCGACGGGTCGTCGGTTGGTGTGTCACTGGTGGAAGGTCCGGCGGGTGTCGTGGTGGTGGTCGGGGCGGTGGTGGTCGGCGAGGACGGTCCGGGTGTCGTGGTGGTCGACGGTGGTGTGGTGGTCGGGCCCGGGTCGTGGCACTGGTAGGCACCGGCGGCGGGGGCGGTGGACCCGGGTCGCCGGGATGGGTTGCGCGCCAAATGTTTTCCCAGTTCTGGTTGTACTCGTTGGTTTCGCGTTTGCACCGCTCGGCCGGGGTCTCGGCCGCAGCGGGCATCGTGTTCGAGGTGACGAGGGTCAGCGCTCCGGCGGCCATTGCGAGCACTGCCACGACCGCGGCCAGATTCGTGCGTTTCATCGCGGGTGTCCCTTCCCGACCGGTCTCAGAGTTGGATGGCGCGACCGTAGGTGACGACGCTGTACTGGCCGGTGGCAGTGGTCATCGACATACGGGTATAAGGGCGCACGGTCACCGGTCCCAGCGCTCCGGCCACTTTCAGGTGCACGCCACCAAATCCGGCGTAGGCGACCGGGCTACCCAACTGCACCTGAGCCAGCGGTACAAGGCGGATGTCACCGTATTGGACCTTGAACTTCAGCGACTGCGCTGGAATCAGGGTGCTGGTTGCCCCCGCGTTCGCGCCCAGGGTGAAACTGCCACCCCCCGGAGGGGCCCATGGGTCCGACCTGGATCGACGGCCCGACACTGACGTTGACGCCGGCGTTGACCGATAGATCCGGGGTCTTGAGCTCGACGTCGATCCCGTCGGGGGCGAACAGCACCGGATACCCGATCTGGTAGCCGGCCTCGAACGTCGCACCGGTGATCACCGCGCCCGCCGGACCGCCGATCTCCCGACGTGACCGCCGTCGATGAGTGCTTCCCTACTCAGTGGCGAGGAGTCCAGCGGAGGCACGGACTGGATGGACGTATCGGACTCGCGAACCTCGATACGCAGCCCGTCCGGAGTGTTCAGGAACCGCGCGGAGTCCACACCCGCCGACGCGGGACCGCCGCTGGCTATCGTGCACGCTACCGCGAGCAGCCCTGCCACGAGCCACCGGCGCGGCTGTCGCCGCCCCTGGGTGAAACTCGGAATATCAAAGTGGCCATGACATTTCCCTCCCGGCAGAGCCGTACATCGTTAGATGTCGAACTGACTGGTCTCCCGAGAAGCAAACATCCATAGCAAATAGTCAGCAACTCGAAAGGTGGGGGTTCGAGCGGGCCGTGACCCCGCGTTCACCTCCACGAAACCGGCGAACCCGGGCGCAGCGCGGTGGTTTCCGACCGCGGCGACAGTTGCTGTGAGGTGCGCCACCAGGCGATCGTTATCAGACGGTCTGGCGAGCGCTTCCGCGACCGGGGTGGGGGTAGTGGCGCATCTGCCCGGAATCCGGCGCTAACGCAGTTGCCCGTTCTGAGTTGATCCCTACCGGCGGCCCGCGCAGTAGCCACCGGGTGGTGATGACCAGATTGATCTCCAACTCGGCATCTGCAGTCGGTAGCGCGGTCGGCCTACTCCTCTTCGCACCGACGGTCGAACACCCGCCAGCCGTGCCGCAGGCACGACATCGACAACGAGTACCACCCAGCGAGTTCCGCCGCATGCCCACCGGTGACGCCCACCGCCAGACCCGAATTCTTGTCTGTCTCCGAGAATTCTGCGCGGGTCGCGATTGCCCACGAGTTGACGTGGGCGTCGGAGGAGAGCACGTTCCACGCCAACCGCAGCCCCGCCTGACGCTTGGGGTGCTCGGAAAAGACCTCCGGTGCGACATCCCGAAACACGTCGGTGAGATTGAGGTCGATCAGTTCCGGCTGGACAGCCTCCAACGCACGCCGACGAGACTTGATCCACTTGGTCTGCTCCGCTATCTGCTGCTTCTCGGTGCGCGAGTATCCGAATTGCGGTGCCAGGTCCAGGGTCTTCTGGTGGTCCCCGGGAGCCAGAATCCACACTGCTTGTGCCGCACCGACAAGCGCACCACGCACAGCTGTGTGCTGCGCGGAGTTATACAGATTCTTCTGCAACAGCCCGTCCCACACCAGACGCAGGTGCTCGCCAGCGGAGATCAAGCAGATGCGAACAGACTCACTGATCGGGTAGTGAGCGAAGGCCTTGTCGTCCTCACCCATACCTGTTCGCAACGCATCCAGGGTAGGGGCCGCCACCGACGCGAGGGGTCGAGAGCGAGGTGTGACGAATTGCATACGACGGTGGAGTCCCCAAATATCGGTTTTTCCGGAAGTAGATATGTACGCCAGTCCATAACGAAAGTCTGGTGCTACCGCGATCACCCGCCATCCCCCATCGAACCCGCGCCAGCCGCCGCAGTCGTCTGGTCACACGGAGCCTCGAGCACAACACCAGCGGACCCCGACTGCCGCCACCGAAATCACCATCCCCCCGCAGGCCGTTGTCCGCTGGTCCCCGTGACTGTGGCCATCACAGCCACCCCGCCCAACATCGACCACTGCAGGGAACCGGCCACGGCCCGGCGATGCCGATTTGCCCGCCGGAACGGCCCGTGCCCGCCTATAGCACGCGGGTCGGGCCCGGGCGTGGGATTGGTGGGCGGTTCGACAGAAACGTTGGAGAGAGAGGTTTTGACGACCTGCCCGCTACGGAGCGTTCATAGACCCCGTGACCGGCTGCCCGGTCACCGACGCCGGCCCGAAACCCACAACAGACACCCCCGTGATCGGCGCCGTCCAAGACGAGATAGGCCTGAATGAGAGAGGACCGCAACCTCATGAACAAGAAACCAGTGAACGTCACACCGCTGCACCCGCAACGCGGTGCGACCACTGTGCCATGCGGCCGCGAAATGAATGCGTCGCCAGCGCAGGGGAATACGGCCGGTGTCAACCGGTCAAAGGAAGCAGGAGTCGCTGATCGATGTGGAGGACGTGGCACTCGGTCACCACACCCGACTGTCATGGAACGCCGAATCCGAGTGGGTGTACTCCGAGCAACCCGTTCACGACGCGATCATCAGCAAACAGACCTTCGATCAGGTACAGGTGCGCTTCACCTCGCGAAGCCCCCGGTCGCCACGTCCGATGACCCGTAGGACCCACCCACACGCCTTCAACGGACTCATCAGACACCACAGTTGCGGGCGCAAGATGCAGGGCAACTGGTTTCACGACGCGGCGGTCTACCGCTGCCGCTATCCCCGCGAATACGCTGTCGCGAACCGTCTCGAACACCCGACGAACGTCTTTCTCAAGGAGCACCTCCTCATCGGCCCCCTGGACGAGTGGCTCGCCGAGATCTTCGCCCCCGAACACGTCGAACACACCCTGACGCAGCTCGAGACCGCACAACCAGCTCCCGGGGTCGCAACGCACCCGCTGCGCCGAGCCATCGCCGAATGCGACCGGAAACTGGCGCGCCACCGCGCCGCCCTGGAAGCCGGGGCCGACCCGGCGATGGTGGCTGCGTGGAGTAGCGACGTGCATCGCGAGCGAACGCACCTGGCTTCCCAGCTGGCCGCGGCACCCGCCCCAGTCGCTGTCTCGCGGCTCAGCCGGGAGGAGATCCGCGGGATCGTGGACGAGCTGGGTGGGATGCTAGCGGTGCTACAGGCCGCCGAACCCGGCGACAAGCTAGAGGTCTACCGAAAACTCGGATTGGAGCTGACCTATGAACACGAGAATGCTGTAGTCACAGCGGGGCTGAATCCTCAACCCAATGTTGGCATACTTACTGTGTCCGGAGGGGGACTTGAACCCCCACGCCCTAATACGGGCACTAGCACCTCAAGCTAGCGCGTCTGCCATTCCGCCACCCGGACTTGCTGGTGTGCCAAAAGATTATCCGACGCGGTGTCGGAAACCAAATCGCCAGGATGACCTGGGGATTTGCCGTCGTTCGGTGACCCGCCACACCGGCCGGCGCGGCACCCTTCGGCCCTGCCCGGCACCCCCGTTCCGGCGCGACACCGCGACACCCCGGAACGTACGAAGCCGGATGAGACGACGATCACTGATACTTTGCCGTGACGAATTCCTGCGCACACGTGTCCATCACAGGAGCAGCGGAGGAGGTGCCGGTGTGACCACGACGTCGCCCGCACCCGAGGCAGCGCTGGACGACGCGACCCTGGCCGGTCGGGCGCGTGACGGCGATGTCCGGGCATACGAGCAGCTGGTGCTGCGCTATCAGGGTCCGATGTTCCGGCTGGCCGCGAAGATGCTGGCCGACCGCGCCGAGGCCGAGGACGTGACCCAGGAGGTGTTCCTCAAGGCTTGGCGCACGATCGGGCGGCTGCAGGACGACGCGGCGTTCGCCGGCTGGCTGTATCGGATGACGACCAACCGGTGTCTGAATGTGCTGCGCGCACGCCGGGTCCCCGCCGATGTGGACCCGGATTCGACGGCGTCGCCCCGCACCGACACCAGGCCCGAGCACGCGACCGAGGTGAGCAGCCAGCTGGCCGCGCTCACCGACGCGCTGCAACTGTTGACGCCCGAACAACGGGCCTGCTGGTTGCTGCGCGAGGTACACGGCCGGTCCTATGACGAGATCGCCGAGATCGTCGGCGCCAACAGCACGGCGGTGCGCGGGCGGATAGCCCGGGCCCGAGCCCAACTGGCAGAGGTGATGAAGCCATGGCGGTGACCAACCACATCGACAACGACTACCTGCTCCCCTGTGGACGCGGCCTCGAACAGGTGTGGGAGCGACTCGACGAGGCGGATCTCGACCGGCACGAGGCAGGCTGCCCGCACTGCGCCGGCGCGCGCGAGAGCCTGCTGACGCTGCGCACCGCGACCCGCGAACTCATCGACGAGCCCGATCCCCCACCACCCGATCTGTTCGGCCGGATCATGTCCGCCGTGCGCGCCGATGTGCGCCGCGGCCGCACACTCACCGTCGATACGTCGTCTCCTGGTGGGATCCAGGTCAGCGAGCAGGCGGTCGCCGTGGTGCTGCGGTTCGCGGCCGACACCGTCGACGGTGTCCGCGCCCGGCACTGCCGGGTGCGCAGCAGCGAACCGGGACCCGACGGCGAGCAGGTCATCGCTGTCGACATGACCATCGCCGTGCGCATCGAGGTACACAGTATCGACGCGCTCGTCGCGACGGTGCGCGAACGCGCTCGCGCCGCGGCCACCGCGCGCATCGGCGTGCGGCTCGGCAGGCTCGATATCACCGTGGTCGATCTCTACGAGGAGCAGCGGTGACGGGTACAGCTACCGAACTGGTCGTCGGGGACGCGGTGATCGCGAGTGTGGCCGCCGCGGCGGCCGCACGGGTGCCGGGTGTGGCCCGGCTGGAGCCGGGTGTGCTCGGCTTGGTCGGCCACCTCGCCCGGTCGGGACGGCAGCTCTGGATCGGCCAGGAGCCGGCGGTCTCGGCGGGCGTGCGCGTGCGCCGGGCCGGTGGCCTGCTCGACATCCAGGTCGATCTCGCGCTGTCGGGGTCGGGCGCCGTCGTCGAGGTGGGCCGGGCCGTGCAGCGGGCCGTGTCCGAGGCCGTGTCGGAATCCACGGGCGCCGAGGTCGATTCGGTGCGGGTGTTCGTGCTCGATATCGAACCGGGGCGGCCGTGAGCGACGACGACCTGACCGACCGGATCGTCGCGGCGATCGACGCCGTCGACGGCGCGCACCCCGCGGTGCCGATGGGTCTGCAGAACAGCCGGTGGTTGCCGTGGAACGCGGGCAGGGCCGCGGTCGATCTCGGCGAGACGGTGGTCGAGATCCGCGTGGTCGCCACGACACTGCCGCTGCCGCCCCTGCTCGAAAAGCTGGACGCGGCGGTGCGGCCGGTCCTCGCGGCGACCAGGTGGGCCGACGCGGTGCTGCGCGTGCACGTCGTCGACCTGCACGTCGACGCGGTCGACGCGGACCGAGACGCAGATCACTCACCGGGACCGTGACGATCGGGCGAGCCCGGTGTCCTACCTATGACAGTTCGTCAACCCTTGGAGCACAACACAATCGGGAGGCATCATGTCCAGCACGACCACCGAGAACGCCAAGACCGTGGAGAAGACCGGCACCGGCCGTGACGGGTCGAATCGCCCCGCCCTGGTGACCGACCAGGGTTCCACCACCATCGCCGACGTCGTGGTCCAGAAGATCGCCGGTCTGGCGGCACGGGAGGTGCGCGGGGTGCACGATCTCGGCGGCGGCACGGCGCGCGCGATCGGCGCACTGCGCGACCGTATTCCGGGCGCCTCCTCCAGCATCGGCCAGGGTGTCTCGGTCGAGGTGGGCGAGAAGCAGGCCGCGGTCGACCTCGAACTCGTCGTCGAATACGGGGTCGCCATCGCGGAATTGGCGATCGCGGTGCGCCGCAACGTGATCACCGCGATCGAGCAGATGACCGGGCTCGAGGTCGTCGAGGTGAACATCAACGTCAACGACGTGTTCATCGAGGACGACACCGACGAGCAGCAGGCCGCCGGCCGCGACCGGGTGCAGTGACATGAGTGCCACCACGATCTGCCTCGCCATGGGTCTGTCCCTGGGGTTCGCCGCCGCGTTCGGCGGGCTGGGCGCGTTCGCCGTCGTGCTGATCTTCGGTGGCCTCGGTCTGCTGGTCGGACGCTGGCTCGACGGTGAGGTCGACCTGTCCGGGCTGGTGCGCTCGGCCCAGGATCGGGGCAGGCGGTGACCAGCGCCGCCGCCCCGCTGCCCGGCACGACCACGATCGGCGAGCGCGCGGTGCGTCGTCTCGCCCAGCGGGCCGCCGGTGAAGTGACCGGCGTGGAGCCGGGCGTGCAGGTGAGCGCGCAGGTGATCGGTACCGGCGCGACGCTGAGCGTCCGGCTCCCCGTGCGCTACCCGCTGCCGGTCGGACGGGTCACCGAGGAGTGCCGGGCGCATCTGATCGCCCGGACCGAGGAACTGACCGGGCTCACCGTGCCGCGGGTCGATATCGAGGTCTCGGCGATGGTGCCGGAACCGCCCGAGAGGAGAGTGCGATGACACGTCGTCCACGCCGGGTCGTCCCGGCCGTCGTCGCCGCCGTGCTGCTGTGCGCGGCCGCGGTGCTCGTGGTGGTGTCGCTGGTCCAGCGGCTCACCGGGACCAGGGAGTGGGTCTCCTACGACAGCGTCGCCACGTGGCTGCACGACACATCGTGGGGCAGCGCGTGGGTCCTCGGTGTGGGCATCGCGGTCGCGGTGCTCGGGCTGGCCCTGCTGGCGGTGGCCGCCCTGCCCGGCAAGCCGGTCGTGCTCGCGCTGGAATCCGGGGACGGCATCGAGGCGGGGATCGCCCGCCGGAGTCTGCGCGCCGCGCTCGCCGACGCGGCGGGCACGGTCGACGGCCTGGACAAGACACGGGTGCGGCTGCGCCGCAAGAAGATCCATGTGTCCGGGCGCACCCACCACACGACCGAACAGACCGCGCGGGAGGTCGGCCTCGCCGTGGCGGAGCGGCTGGACCGCATCAAACCGGCCGAGGTTCCCCGACTGCGCACCAGCCTGCGCAGGCTCGCACCGGGAGGCGACCGATGACCACCGCCAACCGCCCCGCGCGGCTCAACCGGAGCGTGCTCGGGCTGCTCGGCCTGCTGTCGGCCGGTGCGGGCGGGCTGCTGATCGCGGCACACTTCGGTGCCTTCCGGGTCTCCCCCGACGCCCCGCTGGTGCCCGGCACCGAGGAACCGCCGCGGTGGGTCTTCGGCCTCGTGATCGCCGCCGCGGTGGTGCTCGCGCTCCTCGCGCTGCGCTGGCTGGCCGCGCAGTTCACCCGGCTGCCCAAGCGCACGGTGTGGCGGATCAGCGACACGGGCGCGGGACGCACGCAACTGGGCTCCGGCACGGTCGCCGAGGCGGTGGCCACCGATATCGAGTCCTATGCCGGCGTGCGCGCCGCCACCGCGCGGCTGTCGGGCAGTGTGCTGGCACCCGACCTGCACCTCCTGGTCGACGCGGAGCCCGCCGCCGACCTGTCCGCACTGCGGCAGCGGATCCTCGGCCACGCGGTGCCACGGCTCCAGACAGCGCTCGAGCTCACCGCCATTCCGGTGACGGTCGAGTTCCGCATCGCCGACCGGGGGCGCACGCAGCGCACCCGGTAGCCGCCACGGGGGTGTCAGTGTGCCGCGGTTGTCGAGAGCCAGGCGATGAGGTCGTTCTCCACCTCGGAGCGATTGATCTCGTTGAGGATCTCGTGGCGGGCGTTCGGGTAGACGCGATAGGTGATGTCGGTGAGCCCGGCGTCGCGGTAGCGCTGCACCTGCAGATCACTCAGTCGCGCACCGGCATTCAGCGGATCCCGGTCCCCGACCATGACGTAGAGCGGCAGATCGGGCCTGATGCCGCGGGGCTCGGCCAGCCGTTCGATGCCCGCCGCGGCCAACAGCGCCATGTTCGCCGCGTCGATCTCGAAGCCGCACCACGGATGCGCCAGGTAGGCGTCCACCTGAGCTTCGTCGCGGCTGAGCCAGTCGGCGGGCGTGCGCGTCGGCTCGAATTCCCGGTTGAAGAAGGCGAGCAGATCGCCGCCGGCGGCGCCGATCTCGACGAACAGCTGGTCGACCGCGGTGGTGCCGCACAGCACCGCCGCGTCGACCAGCGCGTCGTGATCGAGCAGGTACTGCTGGACCGCGAACGAACCGAGGCTGTGCCCGAACAGCACCACCGGCCGCTCCGGATGGGTTCGGCGCAGGATCGTGGTCAGCGCCGCCATGTCCTCGACGAGCAGGTTCCAGCCGTTCGCGCCGAGGTCTCCCGGCTCGCCCGACATGCTGTGGCCGTGGCCGCGATGGTCGGCCGCGTAGACGGCGAAGCCCAGCCCGGTGAGACGCTCGGCGAGAGGGCTGTAGCGCTCGGCGTATTCGCCCATCCCGTGGGCGATCTGGACCACGCCGGTGACGTCCGCGTCGCCGGCGGGCAGCCAGGAGTGGACGTGGATGGTGGTGCCGTCGCTGCTGGGGTAGGTGAACATGGGTCGCTCCTGGGTCATGTGCGGACAGTGTCGTGCGAGGGCGGGCCGTGGCCGGGCGAAGGCACTGCGGGAGATCGTCGCACCGTTGTGCCGCCGCTCCCATGGGTCGCCGGACAGCATCGGCGGGACGGCATTGTCCACGGGGACAATCGCACCCCCGGTAAGCTGCGGAAATGGTTCGAACATCACCACCGAGCCCGATCGGCGAGGTCGCCGCGGCGCTGCTCGCGCGCATCGACGATCTCGGGTTGCAGCTCGCCCGGAGCTTGGTCGCCGAGCTCGACACCTACCGCGACGAGCAGGTGGTGCCGTTCGCGACGATCCAGACCTCCTGCACCCGCAATCTGCGGCTGATGGCGCAGCACTTCACCACCGACGAACCGGTGGATGCCGATCCGCCGCGGGAGACGGGCAGGCTGCGGGCCCAGCAGGGTGTGCCGCTGGCCGAGACCCTGCACGCCTTCCGGATCGGGTTCGAATTCCTGTGGTCGGAGCTGGTCGCCGAGGCTCGGCGGCACCAGGCGGTGAGCGACGCGGTGCTGGTGGATCTGGCCGCGGAGGTGTGGGCACTGGCCGGTGAGTATTCGGTCGCCGTCGCGGCCGCCTACCGGGAGATGAGCTCGGAGCTCATGCTGCAACGCGAGCACGAGCGCTCGGTACTGGTGGAGGCGCTGTTCACCGGGGTCATCGCCGACCCGGCCACCCTCGGCGAGGCCACCCGCATCCTGGGGCTGCCGGCGCGGGGGCGTTTCGTCGTGGTGGCCGCCGAGGTCGGCGTCGCCGGTCGGGAGGCGCTCCCCGGGATCGAGGCGGCGTTGCGCCACGCCCGGATCACCTCCGCCTGGCGGCTGCAGCCGGATCAGCAGATCGGCGTGCTGGCGCTCGCGCTCGATCGCGAAGCCGCCGCACTGGCCGCGCTGCGCAAACACCGTGCCCGGATCGGCATGAGCCCGCCGTACGAGTCGCTGACCGAGACACCGCAGGCCCTGCATTTCGCTCGGCTCGCGCTGGTGGGGCTCGCCGATCGCGCCTCGGGGGTCGCCCGCTTCGACGACAACCCGCTGGGCATGGTGGTCGCCGCGGCGCCCGCCGAGGCGGCACACCTGGTCGACCTGCGCCTGCGCGGGATACTCGCCCTTCCGCACGACGAACGCGTCCGGCTCCTGGAGACGCTCGAAACCTGGTTCGCCGCAGGCGGTTCCGCCGCCGAGACCGGCGAACGGCTCTTCCTGCACGCCAATACGGTGCGGTACCGACTGCGCCGCGTCGAGAAACTCACCGGGCGGTCACTGTCGGATCCCGCCGCGGTACGCGACCTCGGGGCCGCCCTGCAGGCATGGCAGATCCTCACCCCGGTCCGGGTGTGAGGGCGGGCGCTGCCGCGCTCCGCGGCGACTACTCGTCGAGTGCCCGTACTCTATTGAGTGCCTGCATGTTTGGTGGCCGTAGCCCTTAGGATGGAGCCTGATGGACCACTCGGACCCTTTCCCCCGCCCTGTTCCCTTCACAGTGCCGAAGCTACTCGTGGGCTTAGGGTCGATCTTGGTTGTCGCCGCGGCGATCACGTCGTTCACCTTCACCTCCACCCTCGCCCGCGCGGCCGGGGTTCCCGAGCACCTGACCTGGTTGTGGCCGGTGGTGGTCGGGCTGACCGTCGCGTTGGTCGCGTGCACCTTCATCACGCTGGTCGGGATCCGCGACGAGAAGGCCACCTCGATGGTGCGGGTCTACGAATTGCTGCTCGTCGCCGCGGTGCTCGCCAGCATCGTCGGGAACGTGCTGGCCATTTCGCGGTCACCGATCGAGATGGGGACGCTCGAGACCGCGACCGTGGTCTCGCTGCCCCCGTTGTGCCTGATGGTCTGTGTCGGTAACTACCTGTTGCTGACCGCCGTCGTCCCCGTGCGGATCGTGGCCTCGATTCCCGAGGACGACTGGCGACTGCGAATGCTCGGAATCCCCAGCGCGCCTTCGTCGTCCAAGGAATCGGCCTCCGCGCGCCAGGACGGCGCCGCCTGGTGGGACCAGCACCGGACGGAGGCCAGGACGCCGGCGGCGACGTCGAAGACCACACCGCCGGGCGCCCGGTAGCCCGTGCGGTGCCGGGCAGTTGCACCCGGCATCCGGTAGCCGGAGATGCCCCGTCCGCGGCGTGAGGCGCGCCACCACGCGTCACGTCGCGGGCGGAGATCTCGTCCATGGATCGACAGCTGTTCATCGATCATGGAGGCACATCATGACCATTCGCCGACTGGCCGTCGTCGTGGCCGCGGCACTCGCCGTCGCGACACCGGTCGCGCACGCCGAGAACCCCGCGGACCGGCCGAGCTACCTCGACCGCATCGATTCCCGGTTCGCCGATACGGAGCTGGCTCGCTTCCACTACACCGTGCAGGGGCAGGGTTCCCCGGTGGTGCTCGTCGCCGGTGGCGGGCTGTGGCAGTACTCCTGGCGCAAGGTGATTCCCGCGCTCGCGCGCGAACACACCGTCTACGCGGTCGATCTGCCCAGCCAGGGCTACACCGAGTTGAAGCAACCCGGCTTCGGGTACGACCTCCCCGCGATGGCCGCCGCGCTCGCGACATTCCTCGACGCGGTCGGTCTGCACCGCACGGCGCTGGTCGGGCATTCGTGGGGCGGGGCGTGGAGCCTGTACTTCGCCGAGCAGCACCCCGGCCGAGTCGACCGGCTGACCCTGCTCGACACGCCCGGTCTAGACGCCGAAAAAGCGCCGGTGACACCGCTTTTCACGACACCGCTGCTGGGTGAGGCCGCTACCGCCCTCACCACGCGCGAGTTCTATGCCGAGAGCATTCGCGGCACCTTCGCCCACAAGGAGGCGGTCACCGACGAGATGATCGACCAGTTGTGGCCGCCGTTCGCCGAGCCCGCCCATCGCGCCGGCTTCCTCGCCCTGTGGCGCAACCTCGACTACCGGCTCACCGACCGGGATCTCGGCTCAGTCGGCGCCGCGACCCAGATCCTGTGGGGCGGCGCGGACGGATGGCTGCCCGCCGACCAGGCCCACCGCCTCGCCGCCCGCATCCCGGACGCGACCGCCACGGTGCTGCCGGGCTGTGGTCACACCGTCCACGAGGACTGCCCGGCCGAGACGATCCCGCTGATCGTGGACTTCCTGCGCTGACACCGATCGCAGGCACCGCCCTGGCGGCGTGGACGATCCAGCGCGGTCTGGCTGATACCGGCTCCGGGCGGTGCCGGCATGGGGTCCAATGCGTGGATGACGCGTGTACCGATGAAGGTGGATCTCCAGCTGGACGGGCGGCCGGGTGATGCCGCCGGGCGGGCCGCGGAGCTGGCGGCGTGCGGGGCCGACGGACTGTTCACGTTCGAAGGCCCGCATGATGTGTTCCTGCCGTTGGTGTCGGCCGCGGGGAGCACGCGGGTCGATCTCATGACCAATGTGGCGATCGCCCTGCCGCGCAGTCCCCTGCACCTCGCGCACGCCGCCTACGACCTGCACCTGCTCAGCGGTGGCCGCTTCCGGCTCGGGCTCGGATCGCAGATCCGGCCGCACATCGAGAAACGCTACGGCGGGACCTGGTCGCGGCCGGCGGCCCGGATGCGCGAGAGCGTGCTGGCGGTGAAGGCGATCCTGGAGACCTGGCAGCACCGCACGCCGCTGCGCTTCGAGGGCGAGTTCACCCGGCACACGCTCATGGCACCGACTTTCGATCCAGGGCCGAATCCGTTCGGGATACCCGAGATCTGCCTCGGCGCGCTGGGCCCGATCATGACCGGGGTGGCCGCCGAGGTCGCCGACGGGCTGTTGATCATGCCGTTCAACAGTGCCCGCCATCTGGCCGAGCGCACCTGGCCCGCGATCGAGGAGGGGCTCGAGCGCGCGGGCCGCGCGCGAGCGGATCTCGCGATCTACCCGCAGGTGATCGTGGCGACGGGCCGGACCACCGCCGAGCTGGCGGCGGCCGCGGTGGGTGTGCGCCGGCTGCTCGCCTTCTACGGATCCACCCCCGCCTACCGTCCGGTGCTCGAGGTCGAGGGGTGGTCCGAGCTGCAGCCGCGCCTGAACACGCTGTCCAAGCGGGGCGAGGTCGCCGCCATGCCCGACCTGATCGATGAGCGGATGCTGAACACGCTCGCGGTCTACGGCACGCCCGAGGAGTGCGCCGCCGCCATCGCGGACCGCTTCGACGGCTTCGCAGATCGCGTCTGCTGCTACTTCCCCGGCTATCCGGTCGCCGACGACCACATCCGCGATCTCGTCACCGCGCTGCGATCCGGACAGTGAGCTCGCTCAGGCCGCGTGGGTGAGCCGCGCGGCCGCCCCGCCGACGGTCGGCCCGTTGCTGACCAGCGTCCGCATGAACCGATCGTTTTCGCGCGCACCGCGATGCGCCGCGCGATCGAGCCCGCCCGGGAGCAGCCGGGTGGCAGACCGGACCACGTTGGTGGGAATACGCAACACCGGATACCAGGGGACGATCACCGTGGGCAGTCCGAGCGCGCGCATCGTGCGGGAGCCGAGGAAGGTCCCCGTCACCGACAAGTGCTGGGCGTAGGCGAGGCGGCGGCGCACCGCGGGCAGCCGGTCGTAGTTCCACGACAACGGATCCCGCGACATCGGCACCGCGAGGACACGGGTCGACTCGTCGGGGTCGGCCAGCGCGGACAGCGTGTGCACCAGCACGCGCACACCGTCGCGGAAGGAGCGCGGCAGCCACTGCTCCTCGACACCGAGCAGCCAGCCGACATAGCGGACCAGATGGGCGACGGCGTCGGCGTCGGCGCGGCCGAGCAGCAGGCCCATCCCGAGCCCGCCCACCGTGGGCGCGATGAAGGAGCCGACCAGGGTGGCCGCCATGTCGGTCTGGTTGATGGGCAGGCCCCAGTCCTCGACCTGCCAGTCCGGCATCGCGGCGACATGGCGACGGACGAACCCGTGGATGAGGCGGACCCGGATCGTCGACTGATAGCCGCGCCCGAGCGGGGCCAGCGCGTCGTCGGACAACACGTCCATCGCCCACTGCATCGTCTCGGCCCAGCGCTGGTTGGAGCCCTTCTCCAGCGCACCCGTGCGCAGCAGCGTCTTGTTGAAACCGGAGAACTGGTAGCCGCCGATCATGGCGACATCACGCGCGAAGTACATGCCGTCCGAGCCGCTGCTGAGCAGCACCTTGGCGCCACGCACCAGCATGTCGTGGTCGACCCAGGCCGGCGCCGCCTCGACCGCGGTGAAGAACTCGCGCAGCGGTTCCGGCGCCTCCGGGACGGCGGCGATGCCGTGGGCGAGCGCGCGATCGAACAGCGGACGCGTCTGCTTGCTGCCCGTGGTGACCATCCAGTCGACCAGGCGGTCCATCGGCTCGTCGCCGACGAGCAGGCTTTCGCCGAGGCGCCGCCACTGCTCCGCGTCGGGGCCGCGGACCCCCAGCATCGCGGCGAAACCGCCGACGATCGCCGGGGTGCGGTGGGGGCGATCGGGATGGCGGGTGGGAACGGTGGTCATCGGCACTCCTCGTTGAGCGACGCAAACTGGATAACGATTGATATCCAAAGTAGGCCTGCTGCTAGAGTGCTGTCAATGGCGCGTACAGAGGTGGTCCGGTCCTACCGGGGGCTCAGCGCGGCGAATCGGCGCGACGAACGCCGGGACAAGTTGCTCGCCGCGGCGCGCCAGATCTGGGCCGAAGCCGGATTGACCGAGGTCACCGTGCGGCGTGTGTGCGCGGCGTCGAGCCTGACCCCGCGCTACTTCTACGAGCACTTCCACACCAGGGACGCCCTGGTTCTCGCCGTCGCCCAGCAGGTGCACGAGGAGTTGTTCGCCACCCTGGTCGCGGCGAGCCAGGCCGAGCCGGGCACCCTGCGCAGCAAACTGCTGCGGGCACTGACGACCTACCTCGACGCGATCGCCGCCGACCCGAGCGTGCACCGCATCCTCACCAGCGAGGCGCACAGCGTGGCCGGGCTCGAGGAACTGCGCACCCGCGCTGTCGAGATCGTCACCGATCTCGTGCTGCGCTACAGCGCGGAGTTCCTCGACGCCCCGGCCGATCCGGAGGTCCGGCACCGGGAGGCGCTGTTCGTCGTCGGCGGCATCAACCAGCTCGTCGAGGCCTGGCTGCGCGACCCGAGCCGACCGACGACCGAGGTCGCCGCGCTCTGCACCGAACTCGCGCTCGCCGTGGTGAACCGAGCGCCCTGAGCCGCGAATCCGTCAGCGCGCGATGGCCAGGTACTGCTGTTCCTGATATTCCGCCAGCCCGGTGCTGCCGCCCTCCCGCCCGAGCCCGGAGGACTTCACCCCACCGAACGGCGCGGCCGGATCGGAGATGATGCCGGTGTTCACGCCGACCATGCCGGTCTGCAGGTTCTCGGCGAATTCGAGTGTCTCGGTGAGGTTTTCACCGAAGACGTACCCGGCCAGGCCCGACTCGGTGGCATTGGCAAGCCGCAGCGCCGCGGCCGGATCGGTGAAGGTGCGCAGCGCGGTGACGGGACCGAAGGTCTCCGAGTTCCACAGGGGCGTGCGGGTATCGACATCGGTCAGGACGGTGGGTCGCAGGAAGTGACGCGGCCGGTCGAGCTCGGGTCCCAGGGTGTGTACCCGCGCGCCCTGGCTCACCGCGTCGTCGACGCGGGCGCGGATGCGGCGCACCGCCGCGTCGTCGATGACGGGTCCGATGCGCGTGGATTCGTCGCTGCCGTCGCCCACCGGCAGCGCGGCGACGGCGGCGAGGAATCGTTCGGTGAACTCCGCCGCCACCGCGGCGTGGACCAGGAAACGGTCGGCGGCCACGCAGGTCTGCCCGGCGTTGCGCAATTTGGCGAGCACCGCGCCGTCGACGGCCTTGTCCAGGTCGGCGGACTCCAGGACGACGAACGGCGCGTTGCCACCGAGCTCCATCGACACCCGCAGGACCCCTGGCGCGGCCTGCGCCAGCAGCGCGCGTCCGACGGCGGTGGAGCCGGTGAACGTGAGCTTGCGCAGCCGGGGATCGGCGATGATCGGCGCCGACACCTGGGGCGCGCGCGAGGTCGTCACGCAGTTGACGACGCCCGGCGGCACGCCCGCCGCCGCCAGAATCCGCACGAATTCCAGTGCGGTGAGCGGTGTCTGGGGTGCGGGCTTGAGGACCACGGTGCACCCCGCCGCGAGGGCGGGCGCGATCTTGCGGGTGACCATGGCCAGCGGGAAGTTCCACGGCGTGATCGCGTAGACCGGCCCGACCGGCTGGGTCCGGACGACGATGCGTCGTCCGCCGCTCGGTGCGCGGAAGTAGGCGCCGCTACCGCGGGTCGCCTCCTCGGCGAACCAGCGCAGGAACTCGGCGCCGTAGCCGACTTCGGCGCGCGCCTCGGCGAGCGGTTTGCCCATCTCGCGGGTGATCGTGGCGGCGATCCGCTCGGCGTCGGCGTGCAGCAGGTCGAAGGCGCGCAGCAGGATGTCGCTGCGGTGGCGCGCGTCGGTGGCCGCCCAGGCGTCCTGGGCGGCGGCCGCGGCGTGGGGGGGCGGTATCTGGGGGGTCACCTTGCCCCGCGCGACGTCCCCCGGCGTTACCGCTTACCCCGGCCCCCCGGGGGGGGCCGGGCCGACTAGGCGGCGCCCGCCGCTCGGTGCGCGGAAGTAGGCGCCGCTACCGCGGGTCGCCTCCTCGGCGAACCAGCGCAGGAACTCGGCGCCGTAGCCG
>NZ_JARWOJ010000209.1 GCF_029868625.1 Nocardia neocaledoniensis
CCGAGGTGGCCGGCGCCGATGCCGTGGTGTTCGCCGCAGGCGCTGGGCCGGGCAGCGGCCTCGCCCTCTGCGGCCTCGGCATCCCCCCCCCCCCCCCCCCCCCCCCCCCCCCCCCCCCCCCCCCGCCCGCCCCCCCCCCCCCCCCCCCCCCCCCCCCTCGGGTCTGTGCGCGATCAGCTCGCGGCGGCGGGCACCCAGTAGTTGGAGCTCATACTGGGGCGTTTGCGCATCGCGGCGAAGCTGTGTCTGGCGGGGGAGATCAGGGCGGTGAACCACGATCGGCGGTATTCGGCGAGAGTCGCCGCGACAGCGGGGAATTCGACGCAATGCACACCGCCGGGCATGCCCAGGCGGTGGCGAGCCGTCCGGTGGTCTGTGGTGCCCATGATCATCCTTCGGTAGCTGGAGCTGGCCTTCTCGCCTGCGCGAAGGTTAGTCGACGCGACGCGCCGAACCCCGGATTTTGCGTTTCGGCCCCCTGGCGTGTCGGAATGATGCCGTTTCCGGCGCGATCCCCGGCTCTGCGAGACTGGGACCCATGTTGCGGATCGGCCTCACCGGAGGCATGGGAGCGGGTAAATCCACAGTGGCGCGGACCCTGGTCGAGCTCGGGGCGGTGCTGATCGACTCCGACGCGATCGCGCGCGAGGTCGTCGCCCCGGGGACGCCGGGACTGGCCGCGCTGGTCGAGGCGTTCGGCACGGAGATCCTCGCCGACGACGGCAGCCTGAACCGGCCCGCCCTGGCCGCAGTGGCCTTCGCAGACGACGAGTCGCGGGGCAAGCTCAACGCCATCACCCACCCGCTCGTCGGCGCCCGCACCGCCGAGCTGATCGGAGCGGCCCCCGCGGACGCGATTGTGGTGCAAGACATTCCGCTGCTGGTGGAGAACGGCCTCGCGCCGCTCATGCAGCTGGTGCTGGTGGTCGGCGCCGAGGTCGAGACCCGCCTGCGCAGGCTGGTCGAGCACCGTGGCGTCGACGAGGCCGACGCGCGTTCGCGGATCGCCGCGCAGGCCACCGACGACCAGCGTCACGCGGTCGCCGATGTCTGGCTGGACAACAACGGCGCCCCCGAGGTCGTCGAGGCACAGGTGCGCGCGCTGTGGGAGCAGCGCCTCGTGCCGTTCGAACGCAATCAGCGCGAGGGCGTGCGCGCCAGGGCCGACTACCGGCTGGTGCCCGCGGATCCGGAGTGGCCCGCGCAGGCCCGCCGGATCATCGCCCGGCTGCACCTGGTGTGCGGCGCGTCGGCGGTGCGTATCGACCAAGTCGGGTCGACGGCGGTGCCCGGGTTGTCCGCCAAGGACGTCATCGATATCCAGGTGACGGTGGCGGACCTGGCCACGGCCGAATCGCTGGCCGGGTCGCTGGCGGCGGCCGGCTTCCCGCTCGCACCGCACGTGACCCAGGACAACCCGAAGCCGACGCCCGGGGACCCGGCGGGCACCGACGTGGCCCGCTGGGGCAAGCGCCTGCACGGCAACGCCGACCCCGCGCGTCCGGCGAACATCCATCTGCGCGTCCAGGATTCGCCGGGGCAGCGCTTCGCTCTCGACCTGCGCGACTGGCTGCGGGCCGAGGAGTCCGCGCGCCGGGACTACCTGGCCGTCAAGCGCGAGGCCGAACAGGCCGCCGCCGACAAAGCGGGCGAGGCGGCGGCGGAGGCGTACTACGCGGTGAAGGAACCCTGGTTCGACGCGGTGTATCCGGCCGTCACCGAGTGGGCGCGGGCCCGTGCGTAACGAGCGCCGCAACTGTTAAACATCAATGTTTCGGAAACCTGTCGACCGAGGTCACGTGCTGTGTACATTGTGGCGGGTCACCAAGGGGTGACTCGATTCACAGGGAAGTTGTAGCGCGTATGACATCACATCACCGTCAGCTCGGCCGTGCCGGCTTCGGACTCACTGCCTTCGGTGCGGTCGCCGCCACCGTCGTGCTGGCCGCCCCGCAAGCCTCGGCCTGGGTCGGCAATCTCGCTGTCGCCGGCACCGATCACAAGGTGGGCTGCAGTTACAAGCTGACCGCCAGCGTCGAGGTCGACCGCCTCACCTCGGTGAAGTTCACCGACAACGGGGTCGACATCCCCGGCAGCCCGGTCTCGCCGTCGCTGCTGTCGGGCACCGTGAGCATCACCTGGAAGCCGACCACCGCGGGCCAGCACAAGCTCGAGGCTCGTCAGCTGCTGATCAGCGACTCGATCACGGTGACGGTGGGTGAGTCCTCCGCGACCGGCAGCCTGGGCTGCGGCGGCGGTCTGGCGGATCTGTTCCCGAGCCTGTCCGCGGGCTGATCCAGCCGCCCGGAACGACGACCGCCCGGACCGTACGAGGTCCGGGCGGTTTGTTCGTCTCAGCTCGTTCGTCTCAGCGCCACGTGAGGGTCATCCCACGGCTCGCCAACCAGCCCTCGAGCGAGTGGCCGTGGGCCGCCATGCCATCGATCGCGGCGGTCGCGTGCTGGATGGCGGCCTGGCAGGCTGTCGCGTCGAGCAGCCCCTCGACATGCGCGGCCAGCAGTTCGTCCACATCGACGAGCTCGACCTCGCGGCCGGTGCGCACCAGCAGGTCCAGATAGTGGTCGACCGACTTGTACAGCGTGGCGGACTCCCTGGTGAACACGCCGACATCGACGTAGACGTCCTGCCACTGGTCCACGCCCGGGTTGTAGTGGAGTTTCGACGCCCGCAGCGACAGCTCGGGCAGCACCCACGACTCGAGGTAGTGGAAGTTCGCGTGATCGGAGTGGCGGCCCATGTACAGACCCCACGGTTCCTCGCGATAGACCTCCACCGGGCGGACGAATCCCTTGGGGTCGGTGTTCGTCCGCGCCGCGATATCGAAGTACTCGATCTTGGGCGGATGCACGTGCACGGTGGATGCCTGCGTCATGACCGGAAAATCTACCGGCGGCGAGCCACGCGCGTCGGGTCGCGTCGCGTCCAGGTGAGTGTGATGTTCCTGGCGTGCGGCCACCGCCCGACGTCATGGTCGTGCGCGGCAGGCCCGTCGAGGACCGCGGCGACGCCGCTCGTCGTGACTTGTCGGTGGTCGGGCCTAACCTGGTAGGCATGGCATTCGCAACCGAGATCCCGGCGGAAGGGTACGAGGACCGGGGGCACCCCCTGGCCCATTCCGAGCATCGCCCCGTCGGCACCATCGAGCGTGCGGGCGGGCGGTTCGAGGTGGTCAGCGAGCACAAGCCCGCCGGCGACCAGCCCGCCGCCATCGCCGAGCTCGAGCGGCGGATCACCGCGGGCGAGAAGGACGTCGTCCTGCTCGGCGCCACCGGTACCGGTAAGTCGGCGACCACGGCGTGGCTGATCGAGAAGCTGCAGCGGCCGACGCTGGTGATGGCGCCGAACAAGACACTGGCCGCCCAGCTGGCGAACGAATTGCGGGAGATGTTGCCGCACAACGCGGTCGAGTACTTCGTCTCGTACTACGACTACTACCAGCCCGAGGCGTACATCGCCCAGACCGACACCTACATCGAGAAGGACAGCTCGATCAACGACGACGTCGAGCGCCTGCGGCACTCGGCGACCTCGAGCCTGCTCTCGCGCCGCGACGTGGTCGTGGTGGCGTCGGTGTCGTGCATCTACGGCCTCGGCACCCCGCAGTCCTACCTGGACCGTTCGGTGCAGCTCGAGGTGGGGAGCGAGATCGACCGCGACGCGCTGCTGCGCCTGCTCGTCGACGTGCAGTACACCCGCAACGACATGGCGTTCACCCGTGGCTCGTTCCGGGTGCGCGGCGACACCGTCGAGATCATCCCGTCCTACGAGGAGCTCGCGGTCCGCATCGAGTTCTTCGGTGACGAGATCGAGGCGCTCTACTACCTGCACCCGCTCACCGGCGACGTCGTGCGCCAGGTCGACTCGCTGCGCATCTTCCCGGCCACCCACTACGTGGCGGGCCCGGAGCGGATGGAGCGCGCGGTCGCCGATATCGAGGCGGAGCTGGCGACGCGGCTGGCCGAATTGGAGAAGCAGGGCAAACTGCTCGAGGCGCAGCGGCTGCGCATGCGCACCGAATACGACCTGGAGATGATCCGGCAGGTCGGGTTCTGCTCCGGTATCGAGAACTATTCGCGCCACATCGACGGCCGCCCGGCCGGGTCGGCGCCCGCGACGCTGCTGGACTACTTCCCCGACGACTTCCTGCTCGTCATCGACGAGTCGCACGTCACCGTGCCGCAGATCGGCGGCATGTTCGAGGGCGACATGTCCCGCAAGCGCAACCTGGTCGAGTTCGGGTTCCGGCTGCCGTCCGCGGTCGACAACCGCCCGCTGACCTGGGAGGAGTTCGCCGACCGGATCGGCCAGGCGGTGTACCTGTCGGCGACGCCGGGCCCGTACGAACTCGGTCAGGTCGGCGGTGAGGTCGTCGAGCAGGTCATCCGCCCGACCGGCCTGGTCGACCCCCAGGTCGTGGTGAAGCCGACCAAGGGCCAGATCGACGACCTGGTCCACGAGATCCGCCAGCGCACCGAGCGCGACGAACGCGTCCTGGTCACCACCCTGACCAAGAAGATGGCCGAGGACCTCACCGACTATCTGCTCGGGCTCGGCGTGCGGGTGCGGTACCTGCACTCCGAGATCGATACCCTGCGCCGCGTCGAACTGCTGCGGCAGCTACGGCTGGGCGAATACGACGTGCTGGTCGGCATCAACCTGCTGCGCGAGGGTCTCGACCTGCCCGAGGTGTCGCTGGTGGCGATTCTCGACGCCGACAAGGAGGGGTTCCTGCGGTCGAGCACGAGCCTCATCCAGACGATCGGTCGCGCGGCCCGCAACGTGTCCGGTGAGGTGCACATGTACGCCGACAAGATCACCGACTCGATGCGGCACGCGATCGACGAGACCGACCGCCGCCGGGCCAAACAGGTCGCCTACAACGAGGCCAACGGCATCGACCCGCAGCCGCTGCGCAAGAAGATCGCCGACATCCTCGACCAGGTGTATCAGGAGGCCGACGACGAAGTGGCCGTCGGTGGCTCCGGCCGCAACGTCAGCCGGGGCAGGCGCGCCCAGGGCGAGCCGGGCCGTGCGGTGAGCGCGGGCATCTACGCCGAACGCGACGTGAAGTCGATGCCGCGCGCCGAGCTGGCCGACCTGGTCGCCTCGCTCACCGAACAGATGATGAACGCGGCGCGCGAGCTCCAGTTCGAGCTCGCGGGCCGCCTCCGTGACGAGATCGCCGACCTGAAGAAGGAACTCCGCGGCATGGACGCCGCGGGGCTGAGCTAGGCCGTCAGCCTTGCTCGGCCATCCAGGCGGCGATCCTGCGGTCGGCTTCCTCGCGCGACATCTCCTCGAGCCGGGTGATCACCGCCCAGCGGTGGCCGAACGGGTCGATGACCACGCCGAAGCGCTCGCCGTTGACGAACGTCTGCGGCTCCTCGGCGCTGCGGGCACCCTCGGCGATCGCCCGTGCGATGACGGCGTCGACATCGGGGCAGTAGTGCACGATCGAGGTGTGCACCCAGTCCTCGGGGGCGCGAACGTTGTTGTCGGGGATGGGCATTCCGAGCTGAACGGTCGAGTCGCCGATCAGCAGCTCGGCGTGCGCGGGCTGCCCGTCGGGCCGATCGGCGCGGCTGAGCAGCTTCGCGCCGAAGACTTCGGTATAGAAGTCGATGGCCGCGTTGCCGTCCGGCACGGCGAGGAAGCAGCTGATGGAGTGGTAGCCCTCCGGGATGGGCGAGACGGGATTGGTCATGGATTCGATCTTCGTCGGCACCGTGATCCGGGTCTTGTAAGAACGCGACAGATCGGATGCCCGTGGTGACCGCGCCGGAGCTCGGCGACATGAAGGGCATCCTGCACCCCGGTGAGCAAGCCCGGCACCGGTCGCTGGACCGGCTCGCCGTGGGTCCGGCGCTGTCGGAATTCGCCGACCGGTACTGGGTGGTGCGCTGGGATCTGCGGGGCAAGCCCGCGTACCGCGCCGAGGTGCTGTCGTTCCCGTGCGTCAACGTGACCTTCGAGCGCACCCACACCCGCACCGGCGGCTTCGTCAACGGCGTGTGCACGACCAAGTACGTGCGGGAGCTGGCGGGGGAGGGCGAGACCTTCGGCATCCGGTTCCGCCCGGGCGGCTTCGGCGCGTTCACCGGCACCGATGTCGGTGCCCTGCGCGATGATTCGGCCCCGCTCGCCGACGTGCTGCCCGAGGCGGCCGGCTTGGCCGAACGGGTCCTCGCGGAGTCGAGTGACCTGCGCAGGCGCGCGATCGTCGAGGAGTTCTTCGCCGGTCGCGATCGTGGCGCTGATCCGCGGTTCGCGCAGGTGTCACGGATCGTGGCGGCGATGGCGTCGGACCCCGAGCTCACCCGGGTCGACCAGGTGACCGAGCGGTTCGCCGTTCCGGTGCGGAGTCTGCAGCGATTGTTCCGCCGCTATGTCGGTGCCGGACCGAAGTGGGTGCTGTGCCGGTTCCGTCTGCAGGATGCCGCCGATCTGCTCGCGCGGGGCGAGCGTGTCGATCTCGCGGAACTCGCCGCCAGGCTCGGCTATTTCGATCAGGCGCATTTCAGTCGGGAGTTCGCGTCGGAGATCGGCATGTCGCCGACCGAATACGCGCGGTCGACCGCAACCGACGGAGGTGCGTCGATGTGATGGAAGTCCTACTCGCGCAGCGATGTTGATTGTGTTGTGATAGACCACAGTTTTTGTGATCCGCCGTTCGATCTCCGCAGGTGGATTCGCCGGTGCTCGCGAACAGCACCCGCACCGGCGAATACCAGCGCGAACACTCACTGTGTGATCTGTCGCGATTTCTGATAAATCGGCCTGTTTTGGCGTTAGGGTCGACCCAATTGCCGCGCTGACGCTCGATTCCCGGGTCGTTCATCGTCGGCACCGACCAAGTTGGAGGAGAGATGACCGCCTACCGGACCATTGTCGTCGGTACTGATGGCTCGGATTCGTCGTACGTCGCGGTGGAGAAGGCCGCGGCGCTCGCTGCCGACGCGGACGCGACTCTCGTGCTGGCCTGCGCGTACTTCCCGACCGATGATCGCGATGTCGCCGCCGCGGCCGATGTGCTCAAGGACGAGGCGTACCAGGTGCGCGGCTCCGCGCCGACCAACGAGATCCTGCATGTCGCACGGGAGAAGGCCGTGGCCGCCGGTGCGAAGAACATCACCGAGCGCGCGATCGTCGGCGAGCCGGTGGATTCGCTGCTCGACCTCGTCAACGACACGAAGGCCGACCTGCTGGTCGTCGGTAACCGGGGCCTGAACACCCTCACCGGCCGCCTGCTCGGTTCCGTCCCCTCGGATGTGGCCCGCAAGTCGCGCTCGGACGTGCTCATCGTGCACACCGTCCGCTAGCACAGCGAACACCGACTTCGAGGGCGCCGCGCGACGCGGCGCCCTCGAGTCGTCTATCGGCAGGTCAGACCGGCTGCTGCCGGGTGGCGTCGCGCAAGCCGATCGACATGAGGTCGGCGGGTTCGTCGAGTTCGATCCGGTGCCAGCGGCCGCGCGGAACCACCCACGCGGTGCCCGCGCTCAGCGCGACGACATCGTCCGGCTCTCCGGGGGTGTCCGATCGCAGGTACAGCCGCAGCGAACCGCGCAGGCAGCACACCGCCTCATCACCGGTCGGATGCATCTCCCAGTGGTCGGCGTGCACATCGGCGTCGGTCTCGGCGTGGAAGGCGGCCAGCTGCCAGCCGCCGGAGCCGTCTGCCATCCGCCGTTCGCCGGCGGAGACGGCGCCGCCGGGCTGAAATCGCAGGGCTCGGTCGAACAGATCGATCGGGGTCATCGGTATTCCTTTCACTGTGCTGCCGCGGGAAGGTCCTCGCGGACAAGGGGTTCGGTGGGTTCGGGTCGTGCGCCGGGCAGGACGACCGCGGCGACCACCGCGGCGGCGGCGAACAGCAGTGCCGCGACGGCCAGGGCGAAGGCGTAGCCGTCGTTGAGGGCGGCCGGGTCGGTGCCGGCGCCGGTGCGGGACGCGGCCAGGGTCGCCAGGGTGGCCACGCCGATGCTGCCGCCGAGCTGACGGGCGCTGTTGAACACGCCCGAGGCCATCCCGGCGTCAACGGGCACGACGCCGGTGACGGCGGCCGCGGCGACCGGAGCGAGGCACAGACCGAGTCCGAACCCGCCGACGAGCGAGGGGCCGAGCACATCGGCGACGACGCTGCCGTCGGGACTGATCAGCGCGAACCAGCCGATGCCCGCGGTGGTGAGCACCGCGCCGGCGATGAGCAGCGGCCGCGGGGAGCGGTGCGCGCCGAGCCGCGTCGCGACGAGCGTTCCGGCGATCACGCACAGCGAGAACGGCAGGAACGCCGCGCCCGCCGCGCCGGCGCCCAGGTGCAGCACGCGCTGCAGGTAGAGCGATACCAGGTAGAACGCGGAGAACTGTCCCGCCGCGGCGAACAGGACGAACAGGTTGCCGCCGAGCACCCATCGATTACCGAACAGGCCGAGGCGCAGCAACGGATTCCGCGCACGCCGCTCGATGATCACGAAGGCCGCCAGCAGCACCGCCGCCGCGGCCAGGGTCGTGCCGGTCTCCGCGGAGAACCAGCCGAGGTGATCGGTCCGGATCACGCCGGTCACGAGGAGCCCGATGCCGCCGGTCGCGGCGACCGCGCCGAGGACATCGAGCCGATCCGGGCTCGATGACGGTCGGTCCGCGGGCACACCGGCGGCGGTCGCCAGCAGCGCGACCACGACGATCGGGATGTTGACCAGCATCACCCAGCGCCAGTCCGCGTACTCGGTGAGCAGACCGCCGACGAGCACGCCCAGCGCGCCGCCCGCGGCGTTGACCCCGCCCCACACTCCCAGCGCCCGGACGCGCGCGGGACCTTCCGGAAACGTCGTGGTGAGGGTGGCCAGCGCGGCGGGCGCGACCGCGGCCGCGGCGATGCCCTGGGCGGCGCGCGCGGCGACCAGCTGCCAGGGCGCCTGGGCCAGTCCACCCGCGAGCGAGGCGAGTCCGAAGACCACCAACCCGGCCGTGAACAACCTGCGCCTGCCGTACAGATCGCAGGCCTTGCCGCCGAGGAGCAGGAAGCCGCCGAAGGTCAGCGCGTAGATGTGCACGACCCAGGCCAGGTCGAGCGGGGCGAAGCCGAGGGCATGACCGATCGAGGGGAGCGCGACGTTCACGACCGCCATATCCAGCGCGACCATGAACTGGGCGACGGCGACGGCGGTCAGAGCGGCGCCGGGGCGAGGCGGTGACGAGTTTTTATACATGTATAAAAACTAACCGCGCGGCGGGCCCGTGTCCAGACCGCCGGCGACCGATGCGGTAAAGATGGATTCATGCCCACCTCGTCATCGCCCTCGGCTCGTACCGGCAGGCCCGCGCGGATCTCGCGGGCGGACATCGTGGCGGCCGCCCACGGCGTGATCGACACCGACGGTGTCGACAAGCTGACGATGCGCAGGCTGGCCACCGAGCTCGGCTGCACGCCGATGGCGCTGTACCACCACGTCCGGGACAAGGACGCGCTGCTGCGACTGCTCCTCGACGACTACGCCGACCAGGTCGAATGGCCGGACCTGCCCGACGAACCCCGGCAGCGGATCCTGGTGGCCGCCACGGCGATGCACGACGTGCTCGCGGCCCGGCCGTGGGTGGTCGAAGTGCTCGTCGACGGCGATCTGCTCGGCCGCTCGGCCCTGTGGTTCCCGGAGACCATCATCGATGCCGCCGTCGCGGCGGGCCTGCCGCTCGACCGCGCGGTCGACGTCTACCGCGCGGTCTGGCACTACACGGCGGGTGAGTTGATCATCACCGCCCGCTCCGCCCGGCGCGCGGCGCACGGGCCGACGTATCGCGCCGAGGTGTTCGCGAACCTGGACGCCGAGACCACCCCGCGTCTGGCCGAAATCGGTTCCCGCTGGACGGAATTCGATGCCAGGGGCACCTACGCCGCCGGGCTGGCGGCACTCGTCGACGGGTTGCTGTCCGCCGCGGTGTCATGACCTGAGAGGGCGGGCACGGCCACCGGCGGCACTGCTCGCCGCTAGCGCGTGGCAGCCTGTGCCAGGGCGGAGAGCACCTCGGGCAGGTCCTCGGTGTGCACCACCGACAGCCGCTGGGTCGCGCGGGTCAGCGCGACGTACAGGTCGTTGAGGCCGCGCGGCGATTCGGTGAGAATCGCCCGCGGCTCCACCAGATACACGCGGTCGAATTCGAGGCCCTTGGCGTCGTGCACGGTGAGGACCTGCACGGATTCGCCCGCCAGCGAGGACAATTCGGCGATCAGGGCGGCGGGGGCGAGGACCGCGCTGGTGCCGGGTCCGTGTTCGGATTCCAGCAGCCGTGCGAGCTCGCCGGTCACCTCCTCCGGTCGGACCCGGTACGCGCGGGGCGGATGACCGGAGTCGCGCACCGAGCGCGGCACCTGGACGCCGGGGTCGATCGCGGCGAGCACGTCGGCGGCGACGGCCATGATCTCCGCGGGCGTGCGGTAGTTCACGGTGAGCTCGGTGAGCTTCCAGCGTTGCGCCACATACGGTTCCAGCACCCGCTGCCACGACGACGCGCCCGCCGGGTCACCGGTCTGCGCGACATCGCCGACGACGGTGATCCAGCGGTTCGGGATGCGCCGCATCACCATCCGCCACGCCATGGCCGACAGTTCCTGCGCCTCGTCGACGATCACGTGCCCGTAGGTCCAGGTGCGATCGCCCGCGGCGCGTTCGGCGGTGGTCTGGCGGTTGCCGAACTCCTGGCGCTGGGCCAGCTGGGAGGCGTCGATCAGGTCGTAGGCCATGAGGATCTCGGGGTCGAGTTCGTCCTCGATGTCCTGCGGCGCCGAGCCGGTGAGGATGTCGAGCGCGTCCTGGGCCTCGGCCAGCTGGGCCCGCCAGCGGCGGCGGGCGCGTTCGCGCTCCTCGGTGTCGTCGACGCCGAGCAGTTCGGCCAGCTCGTCGAGCAGGGGCGCGTCGGCCGCGCCGAAGGTGCCGTCGTCGGAGCGCACCAGTTCGGCGCGGTCCTCGGGGCTCAGCGTCTTCGCGGCGCGGTCGAGCCGGGCCGGATCGGCGAGCAGGTCGGCCAGCACCTCCTGCGGGGACAGGATCGGCCACAGTGCGCTGATCGCGGCCTGCACCTGCGGGTCGGCGCGCATCTCGTCGCCGATCTCGCTGAGGTCGGCGGAGCTGAGCAGGCTGGTCCCGCCGGACAGGTCGGCGCCCATGGTCGCCGCGAGCTGATCGGTGAGCGCGTCGATCACCGAGGACGCGAAGATCGGCCGGGCCAGGTTGTGCGGGCGGCGCGAGGAACGGGCCCGGCCGCGCGCCTTGGTCGCGATCTTGCGGTCCAGGGTCACCGGGTAGCCGTCGAAGGTGAGCCGGACCGGCTGCGCCGGGACTTCCTGCCGGTCGCGGACCGCCTGCTTGAGTACCTCGAGCATGTCGAGCGAGCCCTTGATCTCGCCGGCGCGCAGCGAGTCCTCACGCACCGCCTTCACGCCCGGGTACAGGTCGCCGATGGTGGACAGCAGCACGCCGGTCTCACCGAGCGAGGGCAGCACCTGCCCGATGTAGTCGAGGAAGGTGGCGTTCGGGCCGATGATCAGCACGCCGCTCTTGGCCAGCTGCTGCCGGTAGGTGTAGAGCAGGTAGGCGGCGCGGTGCAGGGCGACCGCGGTCTTGCCGGTGCCGGGACCGCCCTGCACGACCAGCACGCTCTTGTGCTCGGACCGGATGATCGCGTCCTGCTCGGACTGGATCGTCTCCACGATGTCGTTCATGTGCCCGGTGCGGGCGGCGTTGAGCGCCGAGAGCAGCGCGCTCTCGCCGCCGACGCCGTCGTCGGTGCCCACCACCCCGTCGCGTTCGGCGGCGGCCAGATCCAGGTACTCGTCGTTGATCGCGGTCACCGCGCGATTGCGCGAGCGGATGTGGCGGCGCCGGACCACGTCCTCGGGGTTGGCGGTGGTGGCCAGGTAGAAGGGCCTGGCCAGCGGCGCGCGCCAGTCCAGCAGCAGCGGCTCGTAGTCGTTGTCCTCGTCGAGGATGCCGAGCCTGCCGATGTAGCGGACCTCGGACTCGCCGCCGTTCAGATCGATCCGGCCGAAGCACAGGCCGTGCTCGGCGGCATCGTATTTCGCCAGGTCCTCGCTGTACAGCGCGGTGAACGACTCGCGTTCGCTGCGTGCCTGCGGCGTGCCGCCGGTCTCCAGCAACACAGTCTTGAGCCGGTTCTGCGCGTAGTCGCGCATGCCGTCGAGCCGGGTGTAGAGCACCGAGAGGTACTGCTGTTCCGCGGCGCGATCATCGGCGAGGCGGTCGGGCAAAACAGGACTCCTTTGTCACCGGCGAGAACAGAGTTGTCGAGTCTACTCGGACACGACATCGTCGCCGACGATCGGCGCGAAGTGGTCGACCTGGGGAATCGGGTCGTAGAAGTGGTGCAACAGCCCGCGCCAGCGCTGGTATTCCGGCGACCCGCGGAAACCCTCGGTGTGGTCGGTCAGGGCGTCCCAGCGCACCAGCAGCAGGTAGTCCTGCGGGCGCTCGATGCCCTTGGACAGCGACAACCCACGGAATCCGGGCATCGACGCGATGAGTGGGTAGGCCTCGGCGAAGGCGGCCTCGAAGGCGTCGGTGAGTCCTGGGCGAACGGGCAGCATCGCGTGTTCGACGATCACGCCGATCAGTCTGTCAGGACGCGTGGGTGTTGTTCGAGCGTCGATTCTGACCGAGACCGAGGTCACGATGGCCCGCGGGCTTGTCGCGGTACATCGCCAGGTCGGCGTCGTGCAGGACGGCCTCCGGGGTGCGGTGTTCGTGCGGGCCCAGTTCGGTGATGCCGAGGGAAGCGCTCACCTCCAGGCGGTGACCACGCGCGATGATGGGTTCGCCGATCGTCGCGCGCAGCCGATCGATCAGCGCGGGCAGGTCGGCACGCTGGGGATGGCCGGCCAGCAGGATCAGGAATTCGTCGCCGCCCAGGCGCCCGACCAGGTCCTCGGCGCGCAGAGCGCGCTGGAGGCGCTGCGCCACGATCTGCAGCACGGTGTCACCGATGGCGTGGCCGAGGGTGTCGTTGATCGCCTTGAACCCGTCGAGGTCGAGGAACAACACCGTGGTCACCGTGTCGCCGCCGTCGTCGTCGAGCGCGGTCGCGAGCTGCGACAGGATCAGCGAACGGTTGGCGAGCCCGGTCAGCGCGTCGTGGGTGGCCTGGTATTCGAGCTGGCGGCGACTCTCCCGGAACGCGGTGATGTCGGCGAAGGACGACACCCCGGAGGAATCGGGGCAGTCGGGGTTGAGCAGCCGGCAGTTGCACGACAACCACACCTGCTGCCCGTCGGTGCGTTCCACGCCGAAGACGAAATGGGTGACCGGCTCGCCGGTGGCCAGGGTGTGGGCCATCGGATGCCGGGTCGTCGGCAGTGGCTGTCCGTTGCGGTCGATCATCGTGGCGGGCAATTCGTCGATGCTGAGCCCGACCACCGGTGTGGTGTCGTCGAGTCCGAGAATCCGTTTTCCCGCCGGGTTGATCGACTCGATCCTGCCCTTCCGGTCGACGACGAGCACGCCCTCCTCGAGCTGTGACACCACGGTGGTGAAGTGCGCCTCGGCTCGCCGCGCCGCGGCCTCGGCGGCGCGCTGCGCGGTCAGGTCGTGCACCACCACCTGGTAGGCGAGTTCCTCCTGCCACGCGGTGAGCACCGAGACGGTCTGCACCGGTACCGTGCGGCCGTCGACGCGCACCAGATCCATCTCGGTCGGCGGCGACGCGGCACCCTCGGCGGTCAGCTGGGCGATGCGGTCGAGCATCGCGGGCACCGAATCGCGATGCACGAAGGTCGTGATGGACAGCCCGAGAAGGTCGGCGGGCGAATGCGCGCCGAGCAGCCGCACCATCGCCGGGTTGACATAGACGATGGTGCCCGCCTCGTGCACGCAGATCGCGTCCGGCATGTGCTCGACCAGCGAGCGATAACGCTGCGCGAGTTGCTCAGCGTTTGCCGTCTCGGCGTGCGCTTCCGCCATGCGTTACCCCCGATCTCGACGTGGTCCGACAGTGAACAGGACTAATGTGGAGACGTGCTTCCCAGCGGCATGAACTACCCCCTCGATTCTATGTCCATCGCCGGGCTCGGTGTCGTCTCCGGTTACGGGTGGGGCCGCGAGCGGCTCTGGCAGGGGATAACCGGCGGGAAACCAGCCGCCGGTTTGTACCCCGGTTACGGCCCCGGACGCGATGAGCACGCCTGGGTCGGCCGCATCCCCGACAGCCCGGAGCTCGCCGACAACGCCGGACTGTTCGGGCGCGCCGTGCGCGCGGCCGCCGTCGAGGCGATCGCCGACGCCGAGGCTCGCGGCTGGCGCCGGGACGGTCGCACGGTGGGCCTGGTCCACGCGGTCACCCTCGGCGATGTCGCCGATTGGCGTGACTTCTATCTCGTCGACGGTGGCCATCGACGATCCCGCGACTATCTGCGCCTGCTGCCCTCGACCCCGATCTCGGTCGTGATGCAGGAATTCGGCTTCCACGGCCCGGCGATGAACGTCTCGGCGGCGTGCAGCTCGGGCGCCGTCGCCCTGCTCACCGCGCAGCTGTGGCGGGCCGCGGGCCTGGTCGACGACGTCCTGTGCGTCACCACCGACATCTCGGCGACGCCGGAAATGCTCGAACACTTCGTCGGCATGGGCGCCGCCGTCGCGCACCTCGACCCGTTCACCGCGTGCAGGCCCTTCCAGACGGACACACACGGGTTCGTCATGGCCGAGGCGTCGGTGGCGTTCCTGCTCACCGACGCGGCCGACGCGCCGTACGCCCGGGTGCGGGGCGGCGCGATGACCAACGACGCCTACCACGTGGTCTCGGTCGACCCCGACCACACCCAGATCATCGCCTGCGCGCGGAGGGCGCTCACGGCCGCCGGGATCGACGCCGGCGAGGTGGCCTATGTCAACGCGCACGGCACCGGCACCCGCCAGTGCGACGCCGCCGAGCGCGACGTGCTCACCACCGTTTTCGCCGATCGTCCCACCGTCACCGCGCTCAAGCCGCTCACCGGGCACTGCCAGGGCGCGGCCGCGGCGGTGGAGGTGGCCGCGATCGCCCTGTCCTATGAGCGCGGTCTGGCGGTGTCGGCGCCGATCGTGGCGCCCGCGCATCCGCGACTGCTCGACGGCACGGCGCCGCTGACCGGCGGTCTCACCGTGAAACTGTCGATGGGAATGGGCGGCAACAACGCCGCGGTCGTGCTCGGCCCGGCCTGAGCGCGGTCAGTCCTCGCCGGCCTCCGGACCCCCGGCGAGTTCGTAGCCGTCGGTGGTCGGCGCGTCCTGGGGCAGCGGGACCGCCCAGCGCAGCCGGGTGCCCGGCATGTCCGGGTGATTGCCGTCGGCGTCCGGTCGCTGCGCGGGCCCGATCTCGAAGTGCCCGCCCGCCTCCTGCGCGCGCTGCTCGAGATTGCGCAGCCCGCTGCGGATCACGTGATTGGGGATGCCCCAGCCGTTGTCGGTGACCGCGATGGTCAGATCGTCGGCCACTTCGATGACGATCGCGACCGTGTCGGCCCCGGAGTGGCGGACCGCGTTGCTCACCGCCTCGCGCACCACCGCTTCGGCGTGGTCGGCCAGCTGCGGATCGAGCACCGACAGCGGCCCCGACACCTGGATCGTGGCGCGCAGGGCGATGTCGGCGGTCTGGCGCCGGATCGCCAGCTCGAGTCGCTGCTGCAAGCCCGCGCTGTGTTCGGGTCCGCTGGCGTGCAGGTCGAAGATGGAGGTGCGGATCTCCTGCACCACCTCCTGCAGGTCCATGATCACCGTCGAGAGTCGTTGCCGCACTTCGGGAACCACGGCCTTGGGCATGGTGGCCTGCACGGTGAGCCCGATCGCGAACAGGCGCTGGATCACGTGGTCGTGCAGGTCGCGGGCGATGCGGTCGCGGTCGGCGACGATGTCGAGTTCGCGCATCCGGCGTTGCGCGTCGGCCAGCCGCACCGCCAGCGCGGCCTGATCGCAGAAGGCCGCGGTCAACTCGAGCATCTCGTCGGAGTACGGCGCGAAGCCGGGCGGACGGATGGTCACCAGCACACCGAGGGTGGCGTCGGGGGTGCACAGCGGCAGTACGAGAGCCGGTCCGGCGCCCGGTGATTCGGCGCCGGCGAACTCGACGCCGAGGGTCGCGGTCGACACGTCGTCGAAGCGCAGGGGAGTGCGCCTGCTGAACGCGTCGCCGAGGGCGGTGCCCGCGATGGGCACCGTCTGCCAGTCCTGCCCCGCGTCGGGGCCGGTCCACTGGGTGATCACCAGTTCCGAGATCCCGGCCGGTGATTCGTCCGGGACCGGCACCGAGGCCAGGAACGCCTGATGCGAGCCGGTGAGTCCGCGCGCGTGGTCGACCACGTGGGCCAGTACCCGGTCCGATTCGGTGCCCGCCAGGAATTCGGTGGCGATGTCGCGGGTCGCCTCGATCCAGGCCTGCCTGGTGCGCGCCTGTTCGTAGAGGCGCGCGTTGTCGACGGCGATCCCGGCCGCGGCGGCGAGGGCGAGGACGAGGACCTCGTCCTCCTCGGTGAAGGGCTGCCCGTCGGACTTCTCGGTGAGGTACAGGCTGCCGAAGACCTTGTCCCGGATCCGCACCGGCACACCGAGAAACGTGTGCATCGGCGGGTGACCCGCCGGGAAACCGACCGAGGACACGTGTTCGGTGAGATCGTCGAGGCGCAACGGCGCCTTCTGCGCGAACACCGCGCCGAGCACGCCGTGGCCCGCGGGTAATCGCTCGATGCGATCCCGGATGTGTTCGGGCATGCCCTCGTCGATGAACTGCGCGACCTGCTGACCGTGCCCGCGCACCGCCAGCGCGCCGTAGCGGGCGTCGACCAGGTTCATCGCGGTCCGCACGATCGTGCGCAGGGTGTCGTCGAGGTCGAGGCCCGCGGTGACCGTGAGCATGGCCTCCACGAGGCCGTCCATCCGGTCGCGCGAGCCGATCATCACCTCGACGCGGTCGGCCACTTCGCCGAGCAGGGCGCGTAAGCGCTGTTGCGAGGCGGTCCGGCCCACCGAATAGCGGCCACCCCGACCGTCATTCGTCATCGCCGTCATCCCCTCGCCGCGCCGCCCCACCGTCCTCGCAGAGTCTAGTCCGCGCCCCGGTCCGCTGTTCGGTGACTTTCGGCCCTTCACGCGCGGGAAGGGGAGTGGTGGCATAGGGCACCGGGAAAAGGGATCGAGAAGTGGGGCAAGAGATGAATTCGTTGTCGACTACCCAGCACTGGACGACCGCCGCGGACCCGGAGCTCGCGGTGACCACCCGCGGCGAGGTACCACCCCAGGACGTGACCAGGGCGGTCCGCGCCATCACCCGCGTGATGCGCAGGCACCATCTCGACAGCCCGGCCAGGGTGCGCGTCACCGCGCCGCAGGGCTCCGACGAGCCGACGCTCGTGCAGGCCAACATCAGGACCAACGACACCCTGACCCGGGTGCAGGTCACCGGGCCCGGCGGCTTCGCCGTCACCTTCGCGGCCGAGCGGCTCGACCGTCAGCTGGCCCGGCGCGCCGGGAAGGAGACGCGCGGCGCCTGGCCCGACCCGGCCCGCCGCCCGCTGGCCGAGGTCACCGAGACCCGTCCGATCATCCGCCGCAAGGACTGCGCCCTGATGACGGGCACGCCGCTGGAGGCGAGCACGGTCCTCGACGCCATGGACTACGACGCCTACCTGTTCACCGACGCCCAGACCGGCGAGGACGCGATCGTCACCTGGGCCGATCCGCACGGTGTGAGCCTGGCCAGGCAGCGCCACACCGCCGCCGCGGGCACCGCGGTCGAGCTGCCGCTCACCGTCAGCGCGATGCCGGTGCGCGTGGTCCAGGACGCCGCCCCCGTCTACGCCGAGGACGAGGCCTCCGATGTGCTGTGCACCGCGGGCCTGCCCTATCTGTTCTTCACCGACGTCCACACCGGACGCGGCAACCTGCTCTACCGTCGCTACGACGGTGACCTGACCATCGTGGTCCCGGCCTGAGTCCTCACGGTTCGCGCAGCTTGGTCGCCAGCACGGCGGCCTGGGTGCGCCGTTCCACCCCGAGCTTGGCCAGCAGCCGGGAGACGTAGTTCTTCACCGTCTTCTCGGCCAGGAACATCCTGGCCGCGATCTGCCGATTGGTGAGTCCCTCGCCCAGTAACTCCAGCAGTCGGCGTTCCTGGTCGGTGAGCCCGGCCAGCGCGCCCGAGGGCTCGGTGCTGCGGCGCAGCCGGGCCCGCAGCGCGTCGGCGGCGCGGGTGTCGAGCAGCGAGTGCCCGGCGCCGACCTGCTTGATCGCGTCGGCGAGCTTCATGCCGTCGATGTTCTTCACCACATAACCGCTGGCGCCGGCGAGGATGGCGTCGAGCATGGCGTGCTCATCGGAGAACGAGGTGAGGATCAGGCAGTGCAGGTCCTCGAACTCGGCCAGCAGGTTGCGGCACAGTTCGATGCCGTTGCCGTCGGGCAGGCGCACGTCCAGGACCGCGACGTCGGGCCTGGCCTCGCGAATGCGCACCATCGCCTCGGCGACGCCGCCCGCCTGACCGATCACCCTGAGTTCTGGATCACCTTCGAGCAAGTCGATCAGGCCGCGCCGGACGATCTCGTGGTCGTCGACCAGGAACACCTCGAGCACTTCGGCTCCTTCATCATGTCGATCGTTCCCGCCCCACGGTCAAACATAATCCGCGCACCGAAAGAGCGTGCGCAGACCGGAAACCCGACCACGACGACCCGACCCCGATGAGGGTCCCGCCGTCGACCGACAACAGCGAGAGCACCTCGTCACCGCCGTGATGGGCAGCGCCGCCTGCACCCGGCGCAGCGTACGCCGCGCGGCGACGACCGAGTTCACGCGCGGATCGTCGCCGTCGACGCGCCGCCGGACGCCACGGACCAGCGGTGTGCAGCGCCGACTCGGGTTGCCACAGCGCGGCGGGTTCGCCGGGGTCGAACGGCAGTGCGCCGACGATCAGCTTCCGCCCGACCTCCGGCCCCGTCGGC
>NZ_JARWOJ010000210.1 GCF_029868625.1 Nocardia neocaledoniensis
TGAGGGGGGGCAGGACCCGGGCGGTGTAGAACCCCAACCCTCGAACATGCCCCTGGCACCCCACCGAGGCGGGGCTAATCCCACGGTGGGCACCGACCCGCTCGGGATCGGTGCCCACCGGTACGCCTCGGCCGGATCAGGCGTTGATCGTCACCGCGTCGTCGGCGATCGAGTAGCTGATCGACCCGTTCTCGAAGTGGCTGATCTTGCCGCCCTCGATGTCCTGCTCATCGGAGGTCGGGTAGCCCAGTCGGCCACCGGCGCCGCCCTCGGCCTCCCAGGCCTGACGGATCGCGCCGTACACGGTCTTGGCACCGGTCGGGAGCTTGAAGTAGATGACGCCGCCGGTGAACTCCTGGTACTTGCCCCCGTTCGGGGCGTCCAGCTCCTCCGAGGTCGGCTGTCCCAGCGGGCTCGACGCGCCACCGGCTTCGTTGTAGTGGTCGCCGATTGCTCCGTTGACTTCGAATGCCATTTCCAGCAATTCCTTTCACACAGATAACGATGGGCAAAGCAGCGGCGAAGTTACCGCAGGTTTGCTCGCTCCGGGCGACGACGCGCGGAGCGACATGACATCGCCAAGTTCTGTACATCGCGGGGTAGACGCCGGTTCAGCGCAGCGGCACCGAGGTGAACGCACGTACCTCGGATTCGGGTACACCGGGCGCGCATTCGCGCAACACCAGCCCGGCCGGCTCGACGTCGATGACGGCCAGGTCGGTGATGATCCGGTGTACCACCCGTTCGCCGGTGAGCGGCAGGGTGCAGCGCGGCACGATCTTGGCCCTGCCCGCCTTGTCGGTATGGGTCATCACCACGATGACCCGGCGTGCGCCGTGCACCAGGTCCATCGCCCCGCCCATGCCCTTGACCATCTGTCCCGGCACCATCCAGTTGGCCAGGTCGCCGGTCGCCGAGACCTGCATGCCACCGAGGACGGCAGTGTCGATGTGTCCGCCGCGGATCATCCCGAAACTGAGCGCCGAGTCGAAGAAGGCGGCGCCGTCGGTGACGGTGACGGTTTCCTTGCCCGCGTTGATCAGGTCGGCGTCGACCTCGTCCTCGGACGGATAGGGCCCAGTACCGAGGATGCCGTTCTCCGAATGCAGCGTCACCGCGACGCCGACGGGCAGATGGTTGGGAATCAGGGTCGGCAGCCCGATGCCGAGGTTCACGTACTCGCCCGGCCGCAGTTCCGCGGCGGCTCGGGCGGCCATCTCGGTGCGTGTCCAGCCACGCGGCACGGTGGTCGGTGCGGTCACGACACGGTCCGCCTTTCGATGAGTTCGGTGCGTGGTCCGGTCGCCACGATCCGGTCGACGAACACGCCGGGCAGGTGGACCTGGGCGGGGTCGAGGGTGCCCGCGGGTACCAGCATCTCCACCTGCGCGACGCAGACTCTTCCGGCCATCCCGACGAGCGGGTTGAAGTTGCGAGCCGCCTTGTTGAACACGAGATTTCCGGCACTGTCACCGATCGCGGCGTGCACCAGCGCGTAATCGGCGGTGATCGCCTCCTCCAGGACGTAGCGCCGCCCGCCGAAGCTGCGGACCTCCTTCGCGGGTGAGGCCACCGCCACCGATCCGTCGGCGCGGTAGCGCCACGGCAGTCCGCCCTCGGCCACCGCGGTACCGACCCCGGCGGCGGTGAAGAACGCCGGAATCCCGGTTCCTCCGGCGCGCAGCTTCTCGGCGAGAGTGCCCTGCGGGGTCAGTTCGACCTCGAGTTCCCCGGCGAGGTACTGGCGGGCGAATTCGGCGTTCTCACCCACATAGGAGGCGGTGATGCGCCGGATCCTGCGCTGTGCCAACAGGATTCCGAGCCCGTGCCCGTCGATGCCGCAGTTGTTGGAGAAGATCTCCAGTTCGTGTGCCTCGCCCGCGGCCAGCGCGGCGATGAGCTGGTCGGGGATGCCGCAGACGCCGAACCCGCCGACCGCGAGCGAGGAGCCGGTACCGATGTCGGCGACCGCCGCGGCGGGGGTGGCGTGGACGGTGGTCATCGGGCGGGCTCACTGTCGGTCATGGCCAGCAGCTCGTCGAGCAATTCGGCGGCCCGCGGCCAGGGACCGTATCCCGAGGCCGGGTTGAGATGGCCGACGTCACCGAGTTCGATCAGGCTGCTGCCCCATGCCTCGGCCATTCCCGATACGCGGCGAGCCGTGGCCAGCGGATCGGTGCTGCTGGCGGCGACGATGCTCGGAAACGGCAGTCGGCGGCGCGGAGTCGGCGTCCACCCGTGTGCGGCGAGTTCCTCGACGCTGGGATAGCCGGACGGTAGCGGGGTCTCGAAGTCGGGCGGGGTCGCCAGCAGCGCGCCGCGGACGGGCCGGTCGTGGCGCTGCGCCCAGTGCACGGTGATCATCACGCCCGCGCTGTGCGCGACCAGGACGACGGGGCCGTCGATTCCGGTGAGCACCGCGTCCAGGGCGGCTACCCGGGCGCTCACGCACAACCCGTCGCGTTCGAGGGGCGGCACGATCGCCACGTTGTCCAGGGTGTCGGCGAGCAGGCTCTGCCAGTGCTCGGCGACATGATCGCGCAGTCCGGGGACGATGACGACCGTGGGTTCGGGTAGAACAGTCATGTTGTGCGGTACTCCTTTTCGACGAGTCGGGGCGCGGCGGCGTGCACCTGGGCCACCTTGCGCAACCCCAGCGGATAGACACGGCGGCCCAGCATCAGCGCGAGGACGGCCGGCACCGACACCACGGGCATCACCCGCAACGCGGTCTGCAGCCCGAGGTGGTCGGCGAGAACACCGACGACGAAGGGCCCGAGCGCCAGCCCGAGCAGACTGTTGGCGAGGGTCAGGGTGCCGAACGCCGAGGCGCGGACCGAGGGATGGGTGAGGTTGGCGACCATGGCGACGGTGGGGCCGGCCGATCCGCCGGAGAAGAACGCGCCGATCCCGAGCAGAACCAGTTGTGCCGCCCCGGTGTCCAGGCTGAATCCGATGCCGAGGGCGACGAGCGAGATCACGCAGAAGGCGATGGCGGTGACCCATTTGCGCGCCATCTCGACGCGCCCCACCCGGTCGGTGATCATTCCGCACACCACCATGCCGGTGCCGACGAGGGTCACGATCACCGCCGCCGAACCCGCGGCCCGGTCCGGCGCCAGTCCGTAGTAGCGGTTGAAGAAGCTCGGGGTCCAGGACAACAGCACTGCCGCGGTGAACATCTGCAAGCCGCTGCCGACATACGCGCACAGAACCGCCGGATTGGTGAACAAGGTCGAGATCGGGGCGCGGAAAGCCTGGTCCGGCGTCGGTTCGCCGGCATGGCGGGCGATGCGGTCCTCGCTCACCGCGGCACGGAAGGCGACCGCCAGCACAAGTCCGAACAGGGCCATGGTGGCGAAGGACCACCGCCATCCCAGATGCACCGCGATCACTCCGCCCGCGGCGACACCGAGCACCGATCCGAACGAGCCGCCCGCCATGAACGCCCCGCTCAACGCCGCGTGCCTGTGCGCGGCGAACACGCTCAGCACCAGCGCCACGCCGACGCTGCCGTAGGCGGCCTCACCGACACCGACGAAGAACCGCGCGGCCAGCATCTGCGGATAGGTGGTGGCCACCGCGCACACCAGCGTCGCGACGCTCCACACGACCGCCATCAGCACCAGGCTCTTGACGCGGCCCCACCGGTCGGCCAGCACCGACAGCGGCAGCGTCAGCAACCCGACCATCAGGGCGACAACGCTGCTCAGCGAGGCCAGTTGCGAATCCGACAGTGCCCATTCGGCTTTCAAGAACGGAAAGACCGCGCTGAGCACTTGCCGGGACATGTAGTCGGCCAGCAGCAGCCCGAAGGCGAGGGCGAAGACCAGCCACGGATAGTTGCGGGACAGTGACGAGGAACGAGTCGGCGCGGGTGCGGCGACGGTGGTGGTGTTGTCCATGGGTGCTCCTGCGAACCGGTGGACGTCGTCGGTGACGTCCACCGGGTTGTCGAGGCGGGGGAAGGTCAGCCCCCGGAAAGGTCAGGCGTGGTGGGTGAATCCGACCTGGCCCGGCTTGCGGTTCGGCGCGAACCCGATCTTGGCGAGCGTCTCGTCGGCGTCGGCGTAGCGTTCGTCGAGCTTGTAGATCTCGCGTGCTTCCTTACCGGTGGCGACCCCGCGGCCGAGTTCGCCCGCGATCCGCACCAACTGCTGGATCTGCTGCACCGAGGTCATCTTCTCGCCCTTGCGGCCCCACAGGGTGTCCTCGTTACCGCAGCGCGCGTGCAGGCCCATCGCGATGGCCATCGTGTTCACCGGCAGCACACTGCGCATCAGCGTCTCCAGCGTGAGCACGGCCCCGTCGGGGGTGCGGCGGATGAACTCCATCATGTTGTAGGGGTTGGGGCCGTCGAATCCGCCACCGATGCCGACCCAGGTGAGCATCAACGGCCCGGTGTAGACACCACGGCGGATCAACCGCTCGACGGTCTCGAGTTGCGGGATGCTCGACAACTGGAAGTGCGGCTGGATACCGTTGGCCTGCAATCGCTTCAGATGCTCGGCGACCCAGGTCGGACCGGCGGGGACATACATCTCCCGGTAGGCCTCGTACACCTCGGGACGCTCGAAGGACGTGCCCGCGATGTCGTCCTCGGTCATCAGCTCGACGATGTTCATCTGGCTGGTGTTGATCGCGATGGTGACCTGGTCGGGCTTGGGATCGAGCTCGGCCAGCATGTGCCGCGCGTCGTCGGACAGCCACAGCGCGTCGGCGCCCTCCCCTTCGGGCGCGAAGGAGATGGAGCCGCCGACTTGCAGAATCATGTCCGGCACTGCCTCGCGCAACCGGGCGAGCAGTTCGTTGAACTTCGAGATCCGCTTGGAACCCTTGCCGTCGAGTTCACGTACATGGATGTGCAACACGGTGGCTCCCGCCGCATAGCAGTCGACCGCCTGTTGCACGTGTTCGTCGATGGTCAATGGCAGGTCTTCCCGGAAATCGTCGAGTTCCCATTCCGGGCCGTACGGTGCGGCGGTGATGACCAGCTTTTCCTGATTTTCCGGGAACAGGGCGTCGTCGTGAAAATGCATGGGGGTACTCCGATCGGTATTGCGGGTGGATGTCGAAAGAGAAGCGTGCTCAGTAGGGGCGGTCGCCGACGATCCCGGCGCGCTCCATCTTGCGCACGGCAGGCCAGTAGTCCTGCACCGCGTAGTGCTGGGTGGACCTGTTGTCCCAGATCGCGAAACTGTTCTCGGTCCAGCGCCAGCGCACCTGGTATTCGGGGATACTCGCCTGGCGGATCAGGTAATTCAGCAGTTCGCTCGCGCCGGGTGCGTAATCGGCGCCGAACCGCACATTCTCCGGGGTGTGGTAATTGACCAGATGCGTGGTGAAGGAATTGACGAAGAGAATGTCTTCACCTGTTTCCGGATGAATCCGGACCACGGGATGTTCGGCATCGGGGAAGCGTTCGTGCAGTGCGTGGCGGCGTTCGTCGGTCATCGCGGCGCCGAAACTGGCCTCGATACTGTGCCGGGCGCGCAGGTGCGCGATCCGCGATTTCACGTTCGCGGGGAGCCTGCGGTACGCCTCCACCATGTTCACCCAGATGGTGTCGCCGCCGACCGGGGGTGACTCGACGCAGCGCAGAACCGCGCCCATCGGCGGATCGACCCGCCAGGTGGCGTCGCAGTGATAGGAGTTCTCGTAGTGTTCCGGCGCGCTGTCGAGATCCTTGTAGATCCGGACCAGACCGGGATGGTCCGGATCGCTACCGAGGACCGGGTGATCTTCCAGCGGGCCGAAACGTTCGGCGAGCGCGACATGTTCGGCGCGGGTGATGTCCTGGTCCCGCGCGAACAGCACTTTGTGGCGCAGGAGCAGGGCACGGAGTTCGGCGAACAAGGTGTCGTCGGCGGCGACCTCGGCGAGGTCGACCCCGTGCAGTTCGGCGCCGATCGTCGCGGTCAGGGGTGTCGCGTGCATCGTGGTGCGGACGGTCATGGCTCGTTCCTTTCCGGAGGTCGAGGCATCAGAGGGTGAACACCGACGCGCCCACACTGCGACCGGCCTCGAGGTCACGGTGCGCCCGCACGGCGTCGGGGAGCGCGTAGCGCTGGTTGATCCGCACGCGCAGCCGACCGTGGGTGAGGTGATCGTGCAGCTCGCCCGCGAGTTCGGCCCGTTCGACGGGGTCGGCGATGTAGTCGGCGAGCGCGGGGCGGGTCACGAACAGCGAACCCTTGACGGCCAGCTGCATCGCCTCGATCGGCGGCACCGGTCCCGAGGCGGTGCCGAAGCAGACCAGAAGGCCGCGCCGCGACAGGGAGTCCAGCGAGGACTGGAAGGTGGTCTTGCCGATGCTGTCGTAGACGACCGGGACGCCGGCTCCGTCGGTGATCTCCCTGACCCGCGCGGCGACGTCTTCCCTGGTGTAGATCACGACATGATCGCAGCCGTTGGCGCGCGCCACGGCGGCCTTGTCCTCGGTGGAGACCGTGCCGATCACGGTGATCCCGAGCAGCTTCGCCCACTGGGTGAACAGTTGACCGACACCACCGGCGGCCGCGTGCAACAGCACGGTGTCTCCGGCGCGCAGTGGGTGGATGCGGCGCAACAGGTACGCGGTGGTGAGTCCGCGCATGGTCGTCGCGGCGGCGGTGTCGAACGCCAGGCCATCGGGCATGGCGATCAGATGCTCGGCGGGCATGATCCGCTCCGTGCTGTAGGCCCCCAGCGGGCTGCCGGTGTAGGTCACGCGATCGCCGACCGCGAAACCCTCGACGCCGGGCCCGATCGCCTCGAGGACGCCCGACGCTTCGACGCCGAGTCCGGCGGGCAACGCGGCGGGGTAGAGGCCGGTGCGGAAGTAGGTGTCGGCGAAGTTCAGCCCGACCGCCGCGTGCCGGATCCGGACCTCCCCCGGCCCCGGTTCACCGACCTCGACGGTCTCCCACCGCATCACGTCGGGGCTGCCGACCTCGGCGAATCGTATTGCGTGTGCCACTGCATCTCCTTCGGTGTGATGGACACAACAGTAGGGAGAGGCCATGGCTTGTGCTTATCCTGACGGGACATAATTCTTGTCATTTCGGGACATAGGAGGTCGTCCGGTGAAACCCCTGTCCCGGTACGCGTCGTTGAACGACTACGTCGAATTGGCCAGATCGCTCGGGCTGGAACCGGCGCGGCTGATCCGTGACTGCGGGCTCGATCCCGCCGGATTCGGAACCCAGGATCGCTGGATCCCGGCCGAGGCCGTAGCCGAACTCCTGGAACGCTCCGCGGCCGAATCGGGCCGGGAAGACTTCGGGCTACGGCTCGCGCAACTGCGGCGATTCTCCAACCTAGGCCCGTTGAGCCTGGTCATCCGCGAGGAGCCGGACGTGCGCAGCGCGCTGCGCCTGCTCGCCCGGCACGAACACATGTACAACGAGGCGCTGCACACCGAGATCGTCGAAGCCAACGGCGTGGCGACCATCCGGGTCCACGTCGAGGTCGGCAGGCCGGTGCCGGTCCGGCAAGCCGTCGACCTCACCACCGGTGTCCTGCACAGTCTGCTGCGCGGTTTCGTCGGGCCCGGCTGGCGGGCCGTCCAGGTGTGTTTCCGTCACCCGGCACCACGCGACCGCGGCACCTACCTGAAGATGTTCGGCCCGCACGTCGACTTCGACCAGGACTTCGACGGAATCCTCACTTACAGCACCGATCTCGACGCCACGAACGCGATGGCCGACCCGCTACTGCGCACCTACACCCGGCAACTGCTCGGCGCGTTGGCCCCCACGCGCGAGGCCACGGTCGCCGATCGCGTTCGCGAACTGGTCGATGTCCTCTTGCCCACCGGGCGGTGCACCGCCGATCAGGTGGCGCGCAGCCTCGGTGTCGATCGCCGAACGGTGCACCGCCGACTGGCCCAGGAGGACACGACGTTCACCGCGATCGTCGACGCCACTCGTGCCGCCCACGCCGAGCGGATGGTCGCCGGCGGTCGTCACACGCTCACCGAGGTCGCTGACCTGCTCGGCTTCTCCTCGATCAGCAATTTCTCCCGCTGGTTCCGTCTCCGCTACGGCGTCAGCCCCCGGCAGTGGCGGGACCGGCGGCACTGATCGATCCGCTCAGGCGAGGCGGCGGTCGAAGACCTCGGTACCGGTGCCGGTGGCGGGGTCGACGGTGATCGTGCGCAGGCGGACGCTCTCGGGGGTGAGGTCCAGGACCATGAAGCCGAGTTCGTGCTGGGTTTCGTAGAGCGCGGGGTGGGGACCGGTGCGCGGCTCGTGGCCCGCGGTCTTGCCGGCGGCGCCGGAGACGATCTGGCGGGTGCCTTTCGAGGACGCGGTCGGTTCGAGTACCTGCAGGGTGTGGTCGTGGCCCGACAGCAGCATCGAGACCTTGCCCAGCACGTGGTCTTCGAAGAAGCGTTTGGCGTGTACGCCGTTGAGCGGTTCGATGGGCAGGCCCTCGTAGTTGCCCGCGTCGCCGTGGGGGCCGTTGCTCAGGTATGGGTGGTGGGTGCAGGCGATCTTCCACGGCGCGGTGGATTCGGCCAGCGCGGTGTCGAGCCAGGCGCGCTGTTCGCTCATGTACGGGCCGTCGACGGCCCAGTAGGGGTCCAGCAGCGGCGGAATGTAGGCGGCGAGGGGGTTGATGTCGAGGACGAAGAACTCGACCACGGGATTGTGCTCGGGCACGCGCACCGAGTAGTAGCGGCTCGGCATCCACCAGCGTGCCGAGCGCGCGTGGTACTGGACCTCGTGGTTGCCGCGCGCGAGCCAGCCGCCGTCTCCGGGGAACACCCCGGAGGTGTCGTGGTTGCCGAGCACCATCGCCCACGGAAAGTCCAGTCCTGTGTTGGGATCCTCGAACTTGGCCGCGAACTGGGTGTCGTCGGGACCGTTGGGGCCGGACTCGTAGATGTTGTCACCGAGCCCGACCGCCATGGCGAACGGCTCACGGGCGTGGAAGGCGCGGGCGGCGTCGGCCACGGCCCACTGGGTGCGGGTGCCGGTGCCGGCGTCGCCGGTGATCAGGATGCGCGCGGAGCGCCCGGTGCGCGGCGGGGTGAACTTGGTGACTTCGGCGGGCACGGCGTGCGCGGGTGTGAGGCCGACGAGGGTCAGGCCGGCGAGGACACCGGCCGCCCCGGCCAGCATGTCCCTGCGCCCGATGCCGGTGGGGCGCGGATCCGGGATGGAATGCGACACGTGGATGCTCACCTTCTGGTCAGGGGTCGGGGGGAAACCTACACCGCGCACATCGACTGGATGACGCCACGCACGATCGGTGCGCCGTAATCGGTCGGGGCGAACGCCAGTTTCTGGGCGATCGTCAACGGGGTGAGCACCGCGTCGGCCACGCCGGCGAACCCGGCGACGGAGGTGCCCGCCGAGAACAGCAGGCTGGTGATGTCGAGGGTCAGGGTGGCCAGGTCGAAGGCGTTCTCCACTTCGACCTGCGCCAGCGGCACCGTGTCCAGGGCCTTGCCCTCGGCCAGGTCGGCGCCGAGGTTGGCCAGGAAGGTCACCGGCCCCATGTCGAGTGCCTCGACCAGCGGGCCGAGTTCGTCGGAGCGGCGCAGCAGCATCACCTTGGCGACCCGGTTGGCGGCCAGGAAGATCTGCAGGTCGTCGGCGGCCTGGTGCATGGCGGCCTTGTCGACGGCCACGGCACCGCTGTCGAGATACGCACGGGAGCGTTCGACGACGGTGGCCAGGGTCAGGTCGGCGATCGGCGTGCAGGTGCCGTCGGCGTTCGTCACCATCGCGGCCAGATCGCGGATCGGCTGGGGCACGAGCATCGGTTCGGTGGTGTCGGGGCCCAGTTCCAGCGGCGGGTAGACATCGGGCGCGACACAGCCCGCCTCGATCGAGTTCTGCACGGCCCGGGCCAGCGTCTTGGTGCCGCTGAAGGCCGCTCCGACAACGGGTTTCAGAAGGAATCCGACCGTGGGCACCATGCCGGCGGCGAGCTTGGCGGGGATCTTCACGATGCCGGTGGCCAGGATGAACACCTCGATGGCGTCGTTGACGGTCAGCTGCGACACCGACATCGTCTGCTCGATCCGTCCGGTGCGGACCGCGTCGAGACCGTTGACGAGATAGGTGACGATCGGGTCGTCGAGCTCGGCGGGCCTGGTGCCGACCTGTTCCGGGTGCACCGGCAACGTGTCGCGATGCACACGCTGCGCGGCGATCGCGGCGCGGAAGTCGGCGACCTGCCGGTCGTAGCCGGCGAGCTGGGCGGGCCCGACGACACCGCGCAGCACCGACGCGGCGGCGGTGACGATGTCGTCGAAGCTCGGCGCGCCGGTGCCGCACATTTGCTGGGCGTCGCTGATCGGCGTGGCGGCCAGGGTGCCCGTAGCCTCGGCCTGCGCGGCGCCCGGGGCCAACAGGCTGCCGGTGACAAGGGTCAGCGCGGTCAGGCAACCGGCGAATGGCAGGGCCAGGCAGGACATGGGTGGGCGCATGCGCGGTGATCTCCGGGTCGCTCGGGAACGGTGCGCACCGAAATCTAGAGCGGAGGAGCTTCAGAAACAGCGCCGTTTGAGTGAACGGCTGGCAAATTTGGGCAAACGTTCAGTTCCGGGACGTCATCCGGCGTCGTGGTGGAACAGGCGCGCTGGAAGCCGGGCACGTTACCCGCGATCACGTGCGGCACAATGCCCGGTCAGGTTGTGGTCGTCGGCTTTCCGAGACCCGTCTGGCCGTGCATGTCCTCCAGTGACATGCCTTTGGTCTCGGGGACGAAGCGGGAGACGAACAGCAGCGACAGCAGCGCGAACGCCGCGTACATGCCGTAGGCGAAACCGAGGGAGAACGTCTTCAGGCTCGGGAAGGTGACGGTGATCGCCCAGTTGGCGGCCCACTGGCCCGCCGCGGCCAGCGACAGCGCGGCACCGCGCAGCCGGTTCGGGAACATCTCCCCCAGCAGCACCCACACCACCGGGCCCCAGCTCATGCCGAAGAAGATCACGAACAGATTCGCCGCCACCAGCGCGATCGGACCGCTGGCACCGGTCAGTTGCGGCTGCAGCTCCCCCTCCGCGTCGGGGACCTGGGTGGCGCCGCCGAAGCAGATCGCCATCGTGGCCAGGGTGATCGTCATGCCGATCGAGCCGATCAGCAGCAGCGGCCTGCGCCCGATCCGGTCGATCAGCAGGATCGCCACGATCGTGGTCGCGATGTTGACCACCGAGGTGAACACGCTGATCTGGAACGACTGCGACTCCTCGAAACCGACGGCCTCCCACAGGATGTTCGAGTAGTAGAAGATGACGTTGATGCCGACGGCCTGCTGGAAGATCGACAGGAACAACCCGACCCAGACGATCGGGTAGATCCCGCCGGCCGGGCGCCGCAGATCCTTCCACGACGGCTTCTCCTCGCCTTCGAGGCTCTCCTGGATGCGGCCGATCGTCAGCGCGAGGTTCTTCTCGCCGAACAGCATCGTCAGCACCCGCCGCGCCTCGGGGATCTGCTGGGAGGCCACCAGGTAGCGCGGCGATTCCGGGATGGTCGAAGCGAGCACGCCGTACACCAGGGCCGGGATCATCATCGACAGGAACATCCAGCGCCACGCCTCGAGCCCGAACCACAGCACTTCGCCCGCACCACCGGCGATCTCGGCGAGCACGTAGTCCACGAGCAGGGCCAAGAATATGCCGAGCACGATCGCGAGCTGCTGCAGTGAACCGAGGCGTCCGCGGATCCGTGCCGGTGAGGTCTCGGCGATGTAGGCCGGGGCGATCACCGAGGCGATACCGACCCCGAGACCACCCACGACGCGCCCGAGCACCAGCACCCACACGTCCGGGGCGAAGCCGGTCACCACCGCGCTGAGGAAGAACAGGGCCGCGGCGATCTTCATGACCTTGATCCGGCCGATCCGGTCGGCGATGCGACCCGCGGTCATCGCACCGGCGGCCGCGCCGAGCAGCGCGGAGGCGACCGCGAAACCGAGGACGGCGTCGTCGACACCGAATTCGGATTGGATCGCCGAGACCGCGCCGTTGATCACGGCGCTGTCGAAGCCGAACAGCAGACCGCCCAGCGCGGCGACGGCGGCGATCCGGACGACCGGGCCGTTGGCGTCGGAGTCGTCGTCGGGTAGCGCGCTCTGATCGGTGGTAGAGCCTCCGTCGTGCATCGACTTCGTCCTCTCCGCGGCGTGGCGGTGCGGCCACGCGTCTCGCTGTGTGGTCAGGTCGCAGTATGCACGGCGCCGACCACCGGAGACGGCCAGGACACGCGCCACGGGCAGTGTGCGCACACCGGGAGTTCACCTCGGTGACACGCGGCGCGGCTACGGTCCCGAGGATGACCGATGTCGAGACCCGCCCGATCCCGCGCGATCTGAGCGAGATCGCCGATCTCGCGACCGCGGTGGATCTGACCGACACGACCGCGTTCTCCGTCGACGACAGCGACGACGACGATCCCCTGCTGCTCACCGAGCCCGGCGGGCGGATCGTGGACACCTGGCGCGAGGGCTACCCGTACGAGGAGCGCTTGGCGCGCACCGAGTACGAGTTCGACAAGCGGTTGCTGCAGATCGAATTGCTGAAGCTGCAGAACTGGACCAAGGCCACCGGCCGCCGCATCGTCATCGTGTTCGAGGGCCGCGACGCGGCGGGCAAGGGCGGCACCATCAAGCGGTTCATGGAGCACCTGAATCCGCGTGGCGCGCGGGTGGTGGCGCTGGAGAAACCCTCGGCCAGGGAGTCCACGCAGTGGTATTTCCAGCGCTACGTCGAGCATCTGCCCGCGGCGGGTGAGATCGTGCTGTTCGACCGGTCCTGGTACAACCGGGCCGGAGTGGAACGGGTCATGGGATTCTGCACGCCCGAACAGCATCGGCGCTTCCTCGCGCAGGCGCCCCTGTTCGAGCGGATGCTCGTCGACGACGGCATCGACCTGGTGAAGTTCTGGTTCTCGGTGTCGCCGCTCGAACAGCGCACCCGGTTCGCGATCCGCCAGGTCGACCCGGTCCGGCACTGGAAGCTCTCGCCGATGGATCTGGCCTCACTCGACAAATGGGACCAGTACACCGCGGCCAAGGAGGAGAACTTCGCGCACACCGACACCGATCACGCGCCCTGGATCGTGGTCAAGAGCAACGACAAGAAACGCGCGCGGCTCAACGCGATGCGCTACGTGCTCAACCGGTTCGAGTACGAGAACAAGGATCACGAGATCGTCGGCACCGCGGACCCACTCATCGTGGGCCGCGGGCGCGACGTTCTCGGTTCCTGAGGGCTAGCGCGTCAGGGCGGCGCGGTGCGCGGCGGCCATCAGCGTCGCCAGTTCGTCGCGTTCGGCGGGCTCGAGGACCTCGAAGCACGGGGCGATGAGTTCGTCGGTGGTGGTTTCGGCGGCGGCCCAGCGGGTGCGCTGATCATCGGTGACCGGTGCGAACGGCTCGGTCCAGCCCAGTGTCCGCGCATGGGTCGGGCCGTCGGACATGGGGGAACCCGCGATCAGGATGGCCTGTAGCGGGGTCAGTCCGTGCGCGAGGATCGCGAGCAGGTGCAGGCCGCCGCGCAGTTCGCGCAGCACATGGGTCAGCTGGAGGGTGGCGGCGCGGCCGTCGGCGGGGACCGGCATGGCGCGCCAGCCCGCGAACAGCGGAAGTCCCGGCGTCGGCGCCGCGGCGACCACGCGCCGCAGCAGTTCGGCGAGCCGGTCGGCGTCGTCGAAGGCGGCCAGTTTGCGGCGGCCGAACTCGTGACAGGCCTCGACGTAACCCTCGGCCGCCTTCGCGGCGGGCACCGGCACCGATTCCCAGGCGGTCCGGACACATGTGGGTTCGAAGAACCCGAACGCGGCGGTGACGACGTCGGCGTCGACCTCGCCGAGCACGCCACCTCGTCCGCGGGTGTAGGCGCCGTGGAATCCCGGTACGCCGACCGTGTCGCCGAATTGCCGTGCCTCGCGGGAGATCATGAACGCTCCGCCGAGTTCGAGCACCTGCTGTTTGACCGCTGTCGCCGCCATCGTCTACCACCTTCCGTAGTGTCCGACCAGACTTTAGCGCACAATAGTTAGATCGGACAGTGGTTCGCAGTACCCTGAATCCGTGTCCAGCCGACCCCTCGTGGCGATCCTGTCCGGCGCCGGAGTCTCCACCGACAGCGGGATCCCCGACTACCGCGGCCCGAACGGCCTGTGGCAGCGCGATCCCGACGCCGAGAAACTCGTCACCTACGACTACTACATGCGCGATCCCGACATCCGCCGCCGATCCTGGCTGATGCGCGGGCAGCATCCGGCCTGGCTGGCGCGGCCCAACGCCGCCCACGACGCTATCACCACCTTGGCGAAGACCACGGCCGTGCGGGTCATCACCCAGAATGTCGACGGCCTGCACCAGCTCGCGGGCCTGCCCGACCGCAAGGTCATCGAGCTGCACGGCAACGCCCGCGCGGTGGTGTGCACCGCGTGCGGTGCCCGCTCCGCGACCGAGACGGCACTGGCACGCATCGAGGCAGGCGAGGACGATCCGGCGTGCCTGGCGTGTGGCGGGATCCTCAAGACGGCCACCGTGATGTTCGGTCAGGCACTCGACGCCGAGGTACTCGGCGAAGCCGTGGCCGTCGCGCGGGCCGCGACGGTGTTCATCGCGGTCGGGACGAGCTTGCAGGTCCAGCCCGCCGCCTCGCTGGCCGGAATCGCGGTCGAGCACGGCGCGCGGCTGATCATCGTCAACGCCGAACCGACACCGTACGACGAACTGGCCGACGAGGTGATCCGCGAGCCCATCGGCACCGCGCTGCCCGCCCTGCTGGCCACACTGGCCTGAGCGCGATCCAGACGGCGCGGCTAGTCTCGGGGCATGACCGTCGAGACCGGCCCCGGCGGCCGGAAGACATGGCTCGCAGTCGAATTCGTCGTCCTGTTCTTCGGGGTCATCGGCTTGTACGCGCTCGTCTTGCGCGGTGTCAGCCCCTTGCCCTTCCTGCTGGTCGTGGCCGTCGGGGTGGTGCTGTATCTGCGCCGGTGCGGCTCCGATCGGCACGATCTCTGGCGGTCAGAGGCCCTGCCCGGAGCGCTGCCGGGAATGCTCGCACTGTTCGCGGTCGCGGCGGTCGGGCTCGGCGCGGCAGTCGCGCTCCTGCGCCCGGAGGCACTGTTCGATCTGCCGCGGGAGCGTCCGCTGATCTGGCTGCTCGTGCTCGTGTTCTATCCGCTGGTCAGCGTGTATCCCCAGGAATTGCTGTTCCGGGCGTTCCTGTTCCAGCGTTATGCGCCGGTGTTCGGCACGGGCACCGGCATGGTCGCGGCCAGCGCCAGCGCGTTCGGGTTCGCCCATCTCATCTTCGGCAGCTGGCTCTCGGTCGTGCTCAGCGCGGCCGCGGGCTGGTTGTTCGCCGAACGCTACCGCCGCACCCGCTCGCTGCTCACGGTCTCGGTCGAACACGCCCTCTACGGCTGCCTGGTCTTCACGATCGGCCTGGGCGACTACTTCTTCCACGGCGCGCTGACGACCTAGGTGGGTGCCGGGGCCGGTATCGCTCCGATCCGCAGCAGCGACCAGACCAGCAGCGCGCCGACGCCGACCGTGAAGAAGGCGATCATGGGCAGGTCGACGTCGTCACGGCGGCGGGTGACGATCTTGACCACGGCTCCTTCGATGAAGAAGGTCAGCACGAGCACGGCCAGCACGGCGACCGCCGCCCACATCGCGTCGGGCAGGCGAGCGAAGTAACTCAGTACCCAGCCGAGCAACAGCGTGACCGGCAGGCCGAGCAGCATCCACCCGAATCCGAGCAGCACCAGGTTCTCGCCGTGCGCGGCCGGGTCGAGCCGGCCGGATTCGTGGCGCGAGTGCCGGATCCGGCCGACCTGGACGACCGCGTGCGCGAGACAGGCCAGCGCGCACGCCGCGACGAGAGTGAAGTAGGCCGCGTCCGGTTGCGGCACCGGGCCCGTCCAGCGCATCGGCAGCCATCCGGCGCACACCATGACCACGACGGCCACCACCACCGCCGGGCGTGCCCGCAGCCCGGCGCGGACGTAGCCGGCGGGGAACACTCGCTCGGAGCGGCCGTAGAGCCAGCCCAGCCAGGCCGGCGCCATCACGCCGACGAGGACGGTCAGCCACCGCGACGGCCCGTGCGCCTGGAACATCGACACCATCGCGACGAGCCAGGACGCGACGACGATGAGCACCGCGGGGCGGGCCAGTGCCGTCCACAGCGCGTCGGCTCGCGCGCGAAGGGCCTCCGCCGGATCCGGATCGGGCAGCGAAAGCTCTTGTACGACAGCGCGTTGCGACTCCCACCAGGCGTCGATTCTGGTCTGATCCGGTGGTTCCCACGCTTCGGCGAAGGCCGATCCCGCGCACAGCACGGGACTGTCGTCGGTGCGGTGGTCGTAGTCGTCGTCGAGGTCGCCGAACTCGCGCATCGACTCCATGCGCGCGGTGATCCGCAGCCCGTGCCACGGTTCGTCGCAGTACGGGTTCGGGCAGGACGGATAGGTCGCGCCGTAGCCGCCGGAGTGCTCGCCCTCGCGCAGGCTCTCCTCGACGAGTTCGTCGATCTCGTCGAGCAGCCGCCGCACCGCGGCCTCGCCGCGGCCCGGCTCCGCGACGCCGCTGTCGGCCGAGTCGCGGTGAGCGCCGGCGCGCACGGATGCCACGGTCTCCACCGCGACCGGGGCATATTCGGCCACCGCCGCCGACGATGACGCTTCCACGGGTTCGGCTCGCCGCCACACCCGTCCGAACCACGTGCGCCGCACCACGATCGCGTGCGCGGTGCCGCCGATCATCGACAACGTCCAGCAGATGTCGAACACCGTGTCGTGAGTGCCGACCGCCCACACCTCGAGCGCGAACACCCCCAGATACCCGAGCGCGGCCACCGCCAGCGGGCCCGACTTGGCCCTGACCGCCAGCACCGCGAACAACGGCCAGGTCAACACGCCGAGGGACACCAGCGGCACGAACGACACGACCCAGCTCAAACCCCGGAGTACGGCTGACACGGCACTTCTCCCCCACTACCCGGACACGATCCGCCGATCCTAGAGACGGGCGGGGCGGCGAGTCCACACGATTGAGCGCCTCGGCGCTACTCGGGTGCGGGGGCCTCGACGGGTCGGCGCCGGTCGCGCACGAGCAGCACCGCGGCGGCCACCACCCAGATGACCGCGAACGCGACGGCGCGCATCGGGCTCCAGTTGGTGATCAGCAGGAGCACCGCGACGCCACCGAACAGGCCGAGCAGCCGCATGCTGTGCGCGGAGACTTTCACAGGGCCGATCATCGCACGCTCAGCGCTCGGCGGGGGCGTCGACCGGACGGCTCACCGCGCGACGCCGCGAGTGCCAGGCCAGTGCGGGCACGATGAGCAGCGCGATCAGGGCGCCGAGATAACCCAGGCCCGGATAGTCGCTCGCGGCCACGATCACACCCGAGCCCAGTCCACCGCCCGCGCCGGCGACGGCGATGCCGACATCGACCGTGCCCTGGGTGCGGGCGCGCGTCGCCAGCGGGGTGGCGTCGGCGATCATGGTGGTTCCCGCGATCAGGCCGAGGTTCCAGCCGAGGCCGAGCAGGCCGAGGGCGGCGGCCAGCGCGGGGACCGAATCCGGCGGGGCGAGCGCCGCGGCCAGCCCGGCCGCGACCAGCGTGGCGGCCGCGGCGACGGCGACGAGCCCGGCGCCGAATCGGTCGACCAGCATTCCCGACAGCAGCGAGGGCAGATACATGCCCGCCACGTGGACCGCGATCACGAAACCGGCGGCGCCGACGCCGTGCCCGTGGTCCTGCATGTGGATCGGCGTCATGGTCATGATCGCCGCCATCACCAGTTGGGTCACCACCATCACACTCGCCCCGGCCACGATCGGTGCCGACCACGACTTGTCCGTGGACCCCTCGACCGGCTCGACCAGCTCGTCGGTCGCGGCGATACCACGCGCGAGCACGAGCGGGTCCGGGCGCAACAGCACCCACAACACGATCCCGGCCAGCAGATAGGCGGCGCCCGACAGTACGAAAGGCCCTGCCAGCGGCGGTATTCCAGCCGTGCCCGCCAGTTCGGCGGTCGGGTGCAGCAGATTCGGCCCGACGACCGCGCCCACGGTCGTCGCGACGAGCACGATGCTGATCGCGCGCGCCCGATGCGCGGGCTCGGCGAGGTCGGCACCCGCGTATCGCGCCTGCAGGCTCGTCGCGGTGCCCGCACCATAGACGATCAGCGCGGCGAACAGCAGCGCGATGCTGTCGGACACCGCGGCCACGACGACGCCGAAGCTGCCGAGCGCTCCGGTCAGGTAGCCGGCGGTCAAGCCGGCCCGGCGCCCGGCACGCTGGGAGATCCGGCCGACGCCGACCGCGGCACCCGCCGACCCGATGGTGAACAGGGCACTGGGCAACCCCGCCAGCCCGGTGGAGCCGAGCATGTCCTGGGCCAGCAGCGCGCCGACGGTGATCCCGGCGGCCAGCCCGGCGCCGCTGAGGATCTGGGCCGCGACCAGGACGGCGAGGGTGCGCCGCTGGGCGGGATGTTCGCTCATGACCGTCAACAGTGCGCCACAGATGGACGTTGGTCCAATCCGTTCAGCCCGGAGCGTGGTCCATTCGCAGGAATTCGCTGATGCGCAGCAGTTTCGGCGGACGCGTCGCGTCGGGAGCCATCGCCGCTAACGCCTCGGCCTCGTCCACGAGCCGTGGCGCGGTCAGTTCCACCTCGGCGCCCTCGACGCGCAGCCGAGCGCTGCCCGCGGCCAGGATGTTGCGCACCCAGTCGGAGCGGGCGCCGTACACCAGGACGAACAGGTATCCGCCGTCGACAGGGAAGGCATCGAGCGGGGTTTGGTAGGTCCGGCCCGAGCGCCGGCCGGTGTGGGTGAGCACCGGCCATTTCCCGCCTTTGACGGCGCGCGGATTGAACACCCGCTTGTTGATGTGTCCCCACCACAGTGGCATCGGCATGGGAATCTCCTTCACAGCCAGGTGTTCTTACACATGTAAGGTTGTCTTACGTATGTAAGGTTGTCAAGACTGCCGCCGGACCGAGGAGATGCCCATGCCGACGCGACCGCCGCTCACCCGGGACCGCGTGCTCGATGCCGCCATCCGGGTGGCCGACCGCGGCGGCGTCGCGGCGATCACCATGCGCCGCGTCGCCCAGGAACTCGGCGTCGAGGCCATGTCGCTGTACCACCACGTCCCCAACAAGGACGCGATCCTCGACGGCGTCGTCGACGCGGTCTTCACCGCCATCGACCTACCCCCCGACCACCCCGACTGGCGCACCGCCCTGCGAGCGCGCGCCACCTCGGCCCGCGCGGTCCTGTCCCGGCACACCTGGGCCCTGGGCCTGGTGGACTCCCGCCGCACCCCGGGCCCGGCCACCCTGCGCCACCACGACGCCGTCCTCGGCGTCCTGCGCCGCGCCGGTTTCAGCCTGCCGATGGCGGCACACGCCGTGTCCCTCATCGACAGCTACATCAGCGGCTACGTACTCCAGGAGGCGAGCCTGCCGATCACCTCGCCCGACGACATCACCGAGGTCGCCGGGGCCCTGCTCGCCGACCTGCCCACCACCGAATTCCCCCACCTCACCGAAATGATCACCGAGCACGCCCTGCGGCCCGGCTACGAGCACACCGCCGAGTTCGAGTACGGCCTCGACCTGATCCTGGACGGCCTGGAAGCCCGGCGCACCAGGACGAACGACAACGGCCGGGCGGGGTGAACCCACGCCCGGCACCGCGCCGACCGCGTCAGTGACCGCCGGGGTCGGTCAGATGCAGCCCCTCGTGCACCTTGATCCGCCGATGTTCGGCGAGCACTATCGCCACGCCCGACAGCAGGCAGATCCCGCAGACCACCCCGGCGATCACTGCCCATCCGGCATGGCCGGACGCCGCGGCGGTCAGGGTCGCGGCGAGCGAGACGATGCCGACACCGATGAGGAACAGCCCCGGCCAGTTGAGCGAGTCCTGTATGGACTCACCCGCGTGCGACCGGAAGGTGCGCTCGGTATCGGGGAACTTGTGTACATGCGGAACACTACTGGCGTCCATAGCCCTGCCGTCCTTTCGGCGAACGGTTCCTCTTTCAGGAGTACCCCTTGTCGCGCCGAAACACCAGTGCCGGTCGATCAGTCCCGCACGAGCACGAAGAAATAGGGTTCGGGCTGGTCACGGAAGTCCATCAGGCCGAGCACGGTGTCGCTGTCGACGCGACGGAACACGTCGATGATCGGCAGGTGGTCATAGACCATCGCTGTCGTCACGACCCCGCGATGCTCCACCGCGCGCAATCGCGCCCGGTACCGGCGGGTGCGCACCACCGGCTTGACGAGACCGATGAGCCCACGCCCGCGCTCGACCACCGGGTGCGGGATCTTGTCGGCGATACCCAGCGGCACCCGCTTCGGGTCGACCGCGAAGATCTCGCCGCCGCGACCACCGAACAGCAGCGGATGCACACTGTCGGGGCCGTCGAACTGCTTGCCATACCAGCCCGAGGCCGCGAGCAGCCCGTCCAAGGGGTGGCCGGTGGCCAGCTCACGACCGTGCCAGCGGCCGGTCAGCTCGCCGGCCGACACCGGCGCGAGACTGTCGAACAGGGCCGTCGCCGCCGCCCTGTCGCAGGCGGGTTCGAGCGCGGCCAGTTCCTCGATGGCGGTCACGGATTCCTCTCGATCGTTCACGCGGGCAGGCGCAGCGCGCCGGGCGCGGTCGACGGCACCGCGGGGCGCGCGGGCGCGACGGGACTGATCCGCTGGTAGGCCGTGCCGAGTTCGGGCCGCGGATCGGATTCGCCCTTGTTGGGCCAGAACGCCATCGCGCGCTCGGCCTGCGCGGTGATGGTCAGCGACGGGTTGACGCCGAGATTGGCGGTGATGGCGCTGCCGTCGGCGACGTGCAGACCGGGATGGCCGTACACCCGCTGATACGGGTCGATGACTCCCGTCTCGGCCGAATCACCGATCGTGCAGCCACCGATGTAGTGCGCGGTCGCCGGGATGTTGAAGATGTCGGTGGCGATATTGCCGCTGATGCCGTCGATGTCGGCCGCGTAGGCGCGGGCGATGTCGTGCGCCAGCGGAATCCAGGTCGGATTCGGTTCACCGCTGCCCTGCCGGGTCACCAGCCGCCGCCCCTTCAGATACGAGGTGAGCGAGTTGTCCAGCGACTGCATGACCAGCAGGATCACCGATCGATCCGAGGCGCCGTGCGCGTTCTGCGACCGCAGGAACTGGATCGGATGCAGCAGCATCGTCAGCAGCAACCGCAGGAAACGGAACGCGCCACCATCGACCATCGGCACCGTCTGCAGGAACAGCGCGTTCTGGCCGGACCCGTAGGTGCACACCTCCACGTGCGTCTGCGGTTCGGGATGGATGGAGGAGGTGATCGCCACACCCTGGGAGAAATCCTTGCGCGACTTGCTGGTGACCCCGATGATCGCCTCGGAATTGCTCCTGGTCAGCTCCCCGACCCGCGGCGACAAGCGCGGCAGGGTGCCGTCGGCGCGCAGCTTGTGCAGCAGCTTCTGGGTACCGAGCGCGGCGGCCGCGAACACCACCTCCCGTGCGGTGAACGTGCGCCGGTTCTTGCGGAACAGGCGATCGGAAGCCACCGTCTCGATCCGGTATCCACCGGCGCCGTCGGGCGACACCGAGGTCACCGTGGTCAGCGGATGCACCTGCGCGCCGAGGCTTTCGGCCAGGTGCAGATAGTTGACCGTGGTCGTGTTCTTCGCGTTGTGCTTGCAGCCGGTGAAGCACTCCGAACAGTGGATGCAGCCCGCGCGACGCGGCCCGGCCCCACCGAAGTACGGGTCCTCGACCTCTTCGCCCTCGGCGCCCTCGTTGAAGAACACCCCGACCTGGGTGCGATGGAACGTGTCGGCCACGTCCATCCCGCGCGCGACCTGCAGCAGCACCTCGTCCTTGGGGCCGACGCGCGGATTCTCGACCACGCCGAGCATGCGCTTGGCCTGGTCGTAGTACGGCGCGAGTTCGCTCTGCCAGTCGGTGATGTGCGCCCACGCGCGGTCATGGTAGAAGTCCGGCAGGGGCTCGTAGAGGGTGTTGCCGTAGATCAGCGATCCGCCACCGACGCCGGACCCACTGAACACCAGGCACTTTCCGAGCGCGCTGATCCGCTGCGGCCCGGTCAGACCGAGCCGCGGGGCCCAGATCGACTTGCGGATGTTCCAGTTGGTCTTCGGGAAGTCCTCGGCGTTCCACCGGCGTCCCGATTCCAGCACGCCGACCCGATACCCCTTCTCGGTCAGGCGCAGCGCGGTGACACTGCCACCGAACCCGGAGCCGATGACGATCACGTCGTAGTCGTAGTCACTCATGCCGAGATCACCTCGTAGTCGGCGGGATCGAACCGCGCCTGCTTCTTGTATTGGATGCCGAGCAACGGCCAGTTGGTCGTGATCCGGCCGTCGGCCTGCCGATACCACGACGAGCACCTGCTCCACACGCTGCCGGCGAGGACGGCCTGGATCCGCTCGTCGTAGGCCTGTTCCACCTCCGGCCGCACCGTCAGCGCCGATCCGGTCGCCGCGAGATGGGCGACGTAGTCGGCGAGGTAGTCGGCCTGGGCTTCGAGGAAGTAGATGATCGAACCGCCACCGGTATTGGTGTTGGGCCCGTACATGAGAAACAGGTTCGGGAACCGGGGCACCGTCATCCCGTAGTAGGCGTGCGCGCCGGTGTGCCATTCGGTGGCCAGCGGATGGCCCGCCGCGCCCGTGATGGTCATGGGGGCGAGGAATTCGGTGGTCGCGAACCCGGTGCCCCAGATGATCACGTCCGCCTCGTGCTCGCGCCCGTCCTCGGTGCGGACACCGGTGGGCGTGATGGCGGCGATCCGGTCGGTGCACAGCTCGACGTTCGGCTCGGCCAGAGCGGGAAGGTAGTTGTCGGAGAACAGGATCCGCTTGCACCCGATCTGGTAGTCGGGCCAGACCTTCTCGAACAGGCCGGGCTTGGCCTTGGTCTGGCGGCGCATATGGAACTTCGACCAGGCCTTGATCGCGGCGGCCAGCGGTTTGGCGTACACCCAGGCCACACTGAGCCCCTCGACCACGCCGTACCAGGTGCCGCGTTCGGCCAGCGCGGTCGCGGGCACCCGTTCGAAGAGCTTGTGGTGCAGCGGGGAGAACTCGCGATCCGGGCGCGGGATGATGTAGGGCGCGCTGCGCTGGAACACCGTCAGCGAGCCCACCCGTGGCTGGATCTCTGGCACGAACTGGATGGCGCTGGCACCGGTCCCGATCACCACGACCCGCTTGCCGGTCAGGTCGACCTCGTGATCCCACTCGGCGGAGTGGAAACTGGCACCCGCGAAGGTGTCGCGCCCTTCGATCGAGGGCAGCGCGGGTCGCGAGAGCTGGCCGACCGCGGAGACCACCACGTCGACGACCATCGACTCACCCGTGCCGAGCTGCACGGTCCATTTCCTGGACGTGTCGTCGAAGGAGGCCCCGGTGACCTCGGTGCCGAAGCGGATGTGGCGGCGCACGTCGAAGTCGGCGGCGACCTCACGGATGTAGTCCAGGATCGCGGGCTGCCGCGAGAACCGGTGCGGCCAGCGCGGATTCGGCGCGAAGGAGTACGAGTAGAACGGCGAGGGCACGTCGCAGGCGGCACCGGGATAGGTGTTCTCGCGCCAGACCCCGCCGACGTCGTCGGCCTTCTCGAAGATGACGATGTCGTCGAATCCCCGCTTCTTCAGAGCGATCGCGGCGGCCAGGCCGCCGAAACCACTGCCGATGATCGCGATCGAGGGTGCCATGTGATCCTCTCGTGTTCCAGCGACCAGAAAAACAGTTGCTGCGTACGGTTTCTTCATTGGATCAGGTTTGTTGCCGCCGCGTCAATAGTCGTCTCATTTTCCGTCACGGCGTACGATTTCTCAGGTGACCGTGCAACAACCCCGCCGCACCCAGGCCGAACGCCGCGCCACCACCCGCGCCCTCATCCTGACCAACGCCGCGGAATGCCTGCTCGAACGCGGCTACGCGGCCACCACCGTCACCGCCGTGCAGGAACGCGCCGGACTCGCCCGCGGCACCGTCCAGCACCACTTCCCCACCCGCACCGAACTGCTCATCGCCGCCACCACCCGCGTCGTCGACCTGCGTCTGGCGGCATTCACTCAGGCCGCCGAGCGCCTGCCCACCGGCAGCGACCGGCTCCAAGCCGTCGTCGACCTCGCCTGGCGCGACCTCACCAGCCCCGCCTTCTATACCGCGCTCGACCTGTGGGTCGCCGCCCGCACCGACACCGACCTGCGCGACAACCTGATCCACGAGGAACGCCGCGTCCTCACCGAGATGCGCACGCGCTACCGCGCGATGATCGACGAACCCTACGACACCGACCCCCGTGCCGAGACGCTCGTCGAATTCACCCTCGACCTGCTCACCGGCCTGTCGATGACCGCCATGCTCACCGGCACCGTCGGCGACCACGACGCCGTCGTGGCCCGATGGAAGCGGGCCCTCGCGGTCCTGGTGGGACGGCTGCCCGCCGACGAACTACTCGCCGACACCGCCGTCCGCACCTGACCCCGATCAACCGATCCCGGACAACCCGTTCCAGCACAGCGCGACCGTCGTCGCCACCGCGTCCCGCTTCGGAATCGGACGCCCCGCGTCCAGCCACTGCCGCGCCGCCAGATGACTCGCCCCCACCAGTCCGAACGCGCACGTGAACGCCCGCGCGTTCTCCATGCCCGCCGCCCGCAACTCCGCGCTCACCAGCACCGCGCACTCGCTGAACGCCTGACGCACCCGCCAGCGCACACTCGGCTCACTGGGCACCGGCGACTCGAACACCAGCACATGCCCGGCCGGATCCTCATCGACGAAATCGAAATAGGCCAGCACCGCGCGCCGGACCTTGTCCTCCTGCCCCGCGGCATCACCGAGCGCCGCCCGGATCCCACCCACCATCCGATCCAGATGATGTTGCAGCACAGCCAGATACAGATCCAGCTTGTTCGCGTAGAGCGTGTACAGCACCGGCTTGCTCATCCCGGCCCGCAGCCCGATCTGATCCATGCTCGCGCCGTGATAGCCGTGCGCGACGAACTCCGCCCGCGCCGCGTCCAACGCGATCGCGAGCCGTTCGGCCCGGCTCGGTACCGGCGGGGCCAGGTCGGCGCCGATGTCGCTGTGCAGGAGAGTCATGCGCTGCCTCGATATTCCGTATGTCCGGTCACCAGGTGAGGACCGGTTTGACGACCCGTCCGGCCCGCTGGTCGGCGAGCGCGGCGTCGATCTCGGTGTGCCGGTAGCGGCCGATGAGCCGCTCGGCGGGAAAACGTCCGGCGGCATGCAGGTCGAGCAGCCGCGGAATGAACTCGGCGGGCACACTGTCACCTTCGAGACAGCCCCGGATGGTCTTGCCGTGCAACACGATCTCGCTGACGTCGATCGGCGGCGTACCGCGACCGAGCCCCACCGCCACCACGGTCGCCCCGGTGGTCAGCGCCGCGAGCGCGTCCGCCAGCACCGACGGGATGCCGGTGGTGTCCAGCGCGTGCGTCGCGCCACCTGCGGTCAGCTCCCGCACGGCCGCCACGGTCGGCCCGTCGGCCGGATCCACCGCGGCGTCCGCGCCCAGCTCGAGCGCCAGATCGCGACGCGCGGCCGACGTCTCGACGACCACGACCCGCACGCCGTCCAGCGTCCGAGCGGCCAGCACCGCGGCCATCCCGACCGCCCCCGCCCCGTACACCGCCAGCCACGCACCCGACTCCGGCCGCAGCACATTGAGCACCGCCCCGGCGCCGGTCTGGAAACCGCAGCCGAAGGGCGCGGCCACCGCCAGATCGATCGCGGGGTCGATCACGATCGTGTTGTCCGCCGTCGTCAGCGCGTACCCGGCGAAACTCGACTGCCCGAAGAAGCCGTCCAGGACCGGGCCCTGCGCGTGCGCGACCCGGGGCGCGTCGTGCGCCCGGCGACCGAACTGGTTCAGCGCCACCGATTCCCGGCAGTAGGCAGGTCGACCGGCCAAGCAGTTCGCGCACGCGCCACAGTGCCGAAACGTCAGCACCACATGATCACCCGGGCGCACACCGTGCACCTGTGGCCCGACCGCGGCGACCACGCCCGCGCCCTCGTGACCGAGCAGAATCGGCCGGTCCGCGGCGCCCGCGCGCCGGGTCGCCAGATCGGTGTGACAGATCCCCGCCGCCGCGATCCGCACCAGGATCTCCCCCGCTCGCGGCTCGTCGATCTCGACGGGCTCGACGGAGAAGGCCGCCGCCGGATCCCGCGACAGCACCGCCGTGGTCCGCATCAGGCGTCTCGTTCCAGCAGGAAGTAGAAGTGCTCGCCCCGCGAGAGCACCAGCTCCGCGCGGCCGTTCATGATGCCCATCAGGGTGCGGTCGTCGAGCCACTTGAAGTGGTCGAACACGGCCCGGCCGTCATAGACCATGGTCGCGGTGACCTCGCCGCGGAACTCGATGTTCCACAGCGTCGCCTCGCCCTGGCCCAGTTCGACATTCGAGAACAGGGTCCCGTCCTCGGCGCGGCAGATCAGCGGCTTCGCGTCGTCGACCGCCACGAAGGTCTTGCCGTACCAGCGGCTCGCCGGCAGCGCACGGCACAGCGGGTGGCCGGTCTGGAAGGCGGCGCCGCGCCACTGTCCGAGGATGTCCTCGCTGCGTGCCGGACGTAACCGGGTCCACAGCTGATCCAGTTCGGCGGCGGACACGCCATCGGCTTGTTCCCGGAGTTGCTGCCAGCGGGGTTTGTCCGCGCCCATCGTGTTCCTCATCTCGCCGATTCGAGAACCTTCCGGTTCCAGAACGGACCTTAGTTCCGAACCAGATGGTTCGGCAAGGGGTACGATTCGACCATGCGTGCGGCAGGTGAGGCGACCAGGGAACGAATACTCGCGGCCGCCAAGGCCGAATTCGCCGCGTACGGCGTCGCCGGCGCCCGGATCAACCGCATCGCCACGGCCGCCAACGCGAGCAAAGACCGCCTCTACGCCTACTTCCCCGGCAAACACGAGCTCTATGCCGCCGTCAGCGCGCGCTGGATCACCGAGACCGCCGCCGCGACCGCCCTGAGCGCCGACGACATCCCCGGCTACATCGGCCGCCTCTTCGACCACTTCATCGCCCGCCCCGACGACGCCCGCCTGCAAGCCTGGTCCGATCTCGAACCCACCGACATCCTGCCCGGCGAGTTGCGCCCCACCCTCGACGCGAAACTCGCCGAACTCGACCGCGGCCAGCGCGCGGGCCTGATCACCAGCGACATCGCCCCCCCGATCCTGCTGCGCATGCTCACCGACCTCACCCGCACCGCCGCCATGCACGCCCACTTCGCGGCCGCCAGGGGCGAACACGACCAGCTCACCCGGCGCCGCGCCGCGACCGTCGCCGCGGCCGCCCGCATCGTCAGCCCGTGACCACCGCCTGAGCGATTCCGCGGTCCCCCTGCGCCGTTGACAGTGTTCCCCGGCCATCCGATCATGATCTTGGACATTTGTCCGAGACCCGAGGAACCAGGCGGTACCCATGCCCGACTCCCCCGCGGCGGCCGAATCGGCCGACGTCGTCATCGTCGGCGCCCGCTGCGCCGGCGCCGCGAGCGCCATCACGCTGGCGCGGGCCGGATTCCGGGTCATCGTCCTCGACGCCGCACCACTCCCGTCCGACACCCTCTCCACACACCTGCTGTGGCCCGCCGGGCTCGCCGAACTCCAGCACCTCGGCGCCCTCACCGACGTCCTCGCCCTCGGCGCACCACGCCTCACCAACGCCTACGCCGCGGGCGCCGGATACGGCATCGGCACCACATTCCCCACCGTCGAAGGCATCGACTACGCCCTGTGCGTGCGGCGCACCGGCCTCGACGACGTCCTCGTCCGCACCGCGCGCGCCGCAGGCGCCGAGGTCAGGCAGCGCTGTCGCGTCACCTCGGTCGTCCATACCGGGAACCGTTGCGCCGGAGTCCGATACACCGATCGTGCGGGCAACACCCGCGAGATCAGAGCCGCCCTGGTCATCGGCGCCGACGGCCGCGACAGCACCGTCGCCCACGCCGTCGGCGCGGCGCGGCCCCAGCTCACCCTGCCCCGCCGCCGCCACAGCGACAACCCCAACAGGCGCGCCCCCCCCGGCAACCCCCCCCACACCCCCCCCCAAATGCGAGCCCGCCCCCACCACCGCCCCCCCATCCCCATCCACCGCCGCCACCTCCACCGCCACGTCCAACCCCCCGCCCCACCCAGCCCCAGC
>NZ_JARWOJ010000211.1 GCF_029868625.1 Nocardia neocaledoniensis
CCTGTCCCCGCACCACCCTCCCCCCCCCCCCCCCCCCCCCGCGCCCTTGCGTCTGACCCACCCCCCCCCCCACACCCCCCCCCCCCGCCCCCCCCCCCCTGGGCCCCCCCCGCCTTCATGTTCTCGGCGACCGGTCAGAACACCCGCAGCGGACCGGGGGTCCACAGGCCGGTGCGGGTCGCCGTTCCCGTTTCCAGCTGGACGGGCTCGGCGCGCAGGTGCTGGTCGTAGCGCTCCAGCGAACCCCAGTCGCGCGCCCAGTCGTCCTTCAGGTAGGTCGGGATGGTGACCCGGTTCGCCAGCATCTGGGTGAAGCCGAGCGGGCCGCCGAACTCCTGCGCCTGCCAGGTGTCGGTCGAGGAGATCGCCAGCGGGCGGTCGGGCAGGATGCGGTAGTTCGGCACCTCCGCGACGCCGTTCTTGTGCGCGAACGGCCGCTGGCACGGGAACTGCAGGCCGACGGCCCAGTCGAGCAGCACCGGCTGATCACGGCCGATGTAGCTGTCGAGGGTGCGCAGCTTCGGCACCCGCGGCGGGGTGAACGCCAGCCACTGGTCGCCGATCAGGATCGGGTCGTTGGCGACGATGCGGACCGCGTTCGCCTCGGCGGGCAGGTCGGCCACCGGCACGCGCAGGTTGCGCCAGGACGGGAACGGGCCGATGTCGCGGGGCAGGTAGGTGCCGAGCGTGGTGACGCTGCCGTCGGGCGCCCTGGTGCCGTACTCGACAAGCAGCGACTGGCCGTACTTGTCGGCGCCGGTGTCGTCCTTGGAGGCGATGCGGCCCGCCGCGGAGATCACGACCAGCGGCGAGTCGTCGGAGCGGGCGGGCAGCCCGTACCAGGCCGACTCCAGGTGCGCCGGCTGCTGCACGCCCTCCTGGTAGGAGCCCAGGATCGGGGTCTGCGCGGGATCGAGGCCGAACGGCAGCGCGACGGTCGACCCGTTCACGCCCCGAGCGCCTTCACCACCGCCGGTACCGGCGCTCTCGCCCTCGGCGAAGGCGGCGCCCACCGACTGGTTGCTGGTGTTGCCGGTGCCCGGCTTCACCTCGACCGCGTCGGCCGAGAGGTCACTCGGCACGCCGTTCGGCGTGAAGCCGACCGCGCCGGTGCCCGCGAGCGGGTCGTTCGGATCGGTGAACGGGCGGGCCGGGTCGACGATCGGCTCGAGCCTGCCGCCGTTCGGGTCGGATTCGACGAGCACGTCGTTGGCCAGGCCGCACGCGTTGCCGCCGATGGCGTCGGTGTTGGAGCGGGCCAGCGAGTACGCCGGATACTGCTGCGTGGCGCCCTTGACCAGGGAGAGCACTTCGAACGCCACCATCAGCCCGACCACCACGGTCAGCGGGATGGCCGCGAACTTGCGGATCCGCCTGCCGCGCTTGGTCTTCGCCGACGGCACCGGTTTCACGTAGTCCTCGCGCAGCGCGTACCAGCCGACCAGCGCCAGTGCCAGGCCGAACAGGATCAGCATCACGGTGTTGGAGTTGATACCGCGCAGCGAGATGGTCTTGTCGAACCACGGCACGCCGTAGCTGGACACGTACCAGTAGCCGTTGATGCCGGAGAACGACAGCGCGAGCACGAACAGCAATCCGGCCAGGAAGATGGCCCGGTTCTTGCGTGAGCGCAGCGCGCTCTGCGAGACGACCACCGCCGTCACCGCGGCCAGCGAACCGGCGATGCCCGCATACGCGCCGAAATGGTGGGTCCACTTCGTCGGGTTGAACATCATGAAGAAGATCGTCCCGAACACGATGCCCATCAACCGCCAGGTCGGACCGGAGGCCACACCGGGCACCTGGCGGCGGCGCAGCAGCACCAGCAGCGTGGTGAACAGGCACAGCAGCATCACCAGGAAGGCGAAGCGGCGAGCCAGCGAGCCGTCGACGGTCTCGACGAACATGTAGTAGTAGCGCAGGTAGTCCTCGTACCAGGCCAGGTTCGGCCCGGTCGCCTGCCGCACCCGGTTGGCCTCCTGGATCCCGGCGAAGGTCTGGTCGCCGTAGACGACCACCAGCACGAGCAGGCCCGCCGAGGCGATCGGCGCGAGCAGCGGGATGGTGCCGAACTGGCGATGCCTGCGCACGATGATCCGCACGAGCGGCCGGATGCCTGCCAGCAGCGCGGCCACACACATCAGCCCGGTCGGCGCCGCGGCCAGCGTGAAGGCCGCGATCAGCACCGCGGTGCCGGCGGGCAGCAGTCGGCCGGTGGCGATGGCGCGCTCGATGGAGACCCAGGTGAGCAGCGCGCCGAGCGCGACGATCGGCTCCGAGCGCAGGCCGTTGTCGAACGGCAGCCAGAAGGCCAGGAACACCAGGCCACCGGTCCACAGCGCCACCTGCGAGCGCTTGACCGCGTTGCCGAGCCGGGGCACCACCTCACGGCTGATGACCATCCAGCACAGGATCGCGCAGATCAGCGCGGGCACCCGCACCCACGGGCTGGCCGTGGAGATCTCGGCGAACACCTGGATGACGTAGTAGTACCAGCCGAACGGCGCCTCGGGGACGCCGTACCAGCGGAAGTAGTTGGCCATGTAGCCGGCGTCCGGGGCGACGCGCACCATCGAGAGGATGTAGCCGTCGTCGGAGGTGTTGGCGCCGACGAAATGCCAGGCCAGCAGGGTGCCGATCACCGCCCCGTCGGCCCAGGTGGGCTTCAGCCAGTTCTTCGGCAGGAAGCGCCGGTGCCCGCGGCCGTCGCTGCCGTCGAGCTTGGCCAGCGCGCCGAGGGCGATGAGGGTGCACAGCACGGCCGCGATGATGGCGATCAGTTTGATCAGCGACGGGCTGGAGGAGAAGCGCGAGTCGATCGTCGAGGTGAGCGAGAGTCCCTGCGGGACCGAGCCCTTCAGATCGGAGAAGACGCCGACGATCTGCGGCCGCAGGTCACCGGCCAACTGCCCCTGCACGGGGACCAGCACCGTCTCGACCGCGCCGGGCTGACCGGGGATCGGCCGCTCGATCTCCTTGGTCAAGCCCTCGAACGAGGCCGTGGTGCGCTCGCGGTCGGAGCTGATGACGATCGAGGAGCACTGGTCCATCGCGGCCCGCTCGGCCGAGGCCACCACCGCGTTGCGGTCGACCACGTCGACCGAGGTGTCGGAGACCCGGACGAACAGCGCCTCCAGCGCGGCCCGGTCGCCCTGCGGCGGCGCGGTGGCCAGCAGCATGCCGCCCTGCTCGGGCAGCGTCGCGACGGCCGAACACGGGATGGTGGCGTTCAGGTCGATGGGCACCTGCGACATCAGCGGTGCCTGGATATTGCCGAGCTTGCCGTTCTGCGGCCAGTTCAGCTGCGCGGTCGTCTGGGTGACCGGCAGGAAGGGCGTCGCCACCGCGAACAGGGCGCCGAGGAGTCCGGCGACGAGCGCGATCCATCGCGCGATCCGGAAGTCCTTCTCGGATACCACCGGTTCGGCGGGTGGCTTGGTGAGAACAGCAGTTGCGGCGTCTGGCACGGTTCGCCATGGTATCCGCACCCAGGTCGTTGTGACGGGTCGCACGCCCTGCTGCGCGACGCGCCGCACCCGACAGTGTGAAGTTCAAGCATTTCATTAAGATTGCCTCGGGCGCCGCGACGTTCCGGCATCATCGCCATCGGCTATCGATCCAGGTCCGACGAGGGCATCGCGCAGCACACAGGAGTTTGTCGATGTTAACAGTGTGCACGATGCATATAGCTAAAAAGCGGAGTAACTGTTACACACGGTTACAGTCCGGCATTGTAAATGCGGATCGGCGCCGAGGCAGCCGAAATACGAAAGTTCCCAAATGAAATGGTAGGCGCGAAATGCGCAATGCCGAAAAATGCCTTTCGTACTCTTGAACACGACATCTTCACATCTCGGAGATGTCGTTTCCATCCAAGGAGTACGCATGTTCAACAGCAACTTCTTCGCCCGCACAGCACTGGCGACCGCCGGGTGTGCGGTCGCCGCGGCGTCGTTCGGTATCGGCCCCGCCGCGGCCCAGGCCTCGACCACGGTCAGCCCCGCCGGCGCCGCGGTACAGGCCACCAACCAGGGCGTGGTCAAGGCCGTGGCGGGCGGTGTGACCATCACCTGCTCCACCTCGACCGCGACCGGCAGCGTGCCCGCCGCGCCGAACAACACCAACCCGAGTGGGCCGGTCACCGTGCCGATCAACGCGCCCAGCTTCACCGGCTGCACCACCAGCATGTGGGGCGTGAGCGCGACGGTGACCACCAGTGGCAGCTGGTCCATCACGGGCCAGAACGGGTCGCCGATCACCGGCTCGATCAATGTGCCGACCGGTGGCATGGTCATCCAGACCAGCGGCCTGGCGTCCTGCAAGGTGGTCGTGGCACCCACCGGCCCCGCCTCGCTGGCGGGCACCTGGACCAACGGCAGCCCGTCGACGGTGCAGGCGACGAATTCCCCCGCACCCATCAAGGTGACCGGCGGATTCGGTTGCCCGACCAGCGCCACCACCGGTTCGGTGACCGGCGTGTACAAGGTCACCAACACCACCACCCCGTCGGTGCCGATCACGGTCGGCCCCTGACAATTCCGGGGTGAATTCGAATGACCGGTAACGCGACGACGTCATCTCGAATTGTGTTCGCTGTGCGATGAAAAAGAACCCGCGTGCGTCTCGCACTCGCACGCGGGTTCCCTCACATCCTAGGCAATATTCGCGCCGGGTGCCGACCGGCCGCACCCGGCCGCGGACCCCCGTCTCTTCCAGGGCGCGCGCATCCCTAGACTCGACCTCATGACCAAGGTGAATCTCGTGACCAATTACGGACCGATCGTGCTGGAGTTGGACGACCAGGCCGCGCCGAACACGGTCGCCAACTTCGTCAACTACGTGAACGCGGGTCACTACAACGGGACCGTGTTCCACCGCGTCATCCCCAACTTCATGATCCAGGGCGGCGGCTTCGAGCCCGGCCTGAAGCAGAAGCCGACCCAGGCCCCCATCCAGAACGAGGCCGCCAACGGCCTGAAGAACGACAAGTACACCGTCGCGATGGCCCGCACCAACGATCCGCACTCGGCCACCGCTCAGTTCTTCATCAACGTCTCCGACAACGCCTTCCTCAACCACACCGCCCCCCAGGGCCAGGGCTGGGGCTACGCCGTCTTCGGCAAGGTCTCCGAGGGCACCGAGGTCGTCGACAAGATCGCCGCCGTCGCCACCGGCAACGCGGGCCCCCACCAGGACGTCCCCACCGACGACGTCATCATCGAATCCGCCTCGATCGCCTGACCTTTCACCACCGAGCAGGCCCCCCCCCCCCCCCCGGGGGGGGGGGAGCGAAAGACAGCTAATAACGGCCCCCACACGGCCGCCCGCCACCACCGCCACCCGGGTGACGCCGGCCGCGATGGTGGAACCG
>NZ_JARWOJ010000212.1 GCF_029868625.1 Nocardia neocaledoniensis
TCTCACTCCCCGGGGCTCCCCACCTCTTAACCGCGCGGGGGGTCCCCCCACCCCTGCACCCCCCCCCCTATTTCCCCGCCCTGCTGTAGGGCCTTATCTCCCCCGGGTGCGCGGGGGGGCGCGCCGGCTAACCGGCTGGGACCGATCACAACGTCGAACGACTCGCGCGCCCCATCGCCCGGTTTCTGGCGAGCGCGGCACCACCGGCCGAACCGAATTCCGAATAGCGCGGCTCGCATTCCGCGCGACTCGGATGGTGTGATTGCGCCGCGACATGATGCGAAGGCCGGTCACCGGCGAGGTTGTCCAGCGGTTCGCACCGGATCAGTCAACCGCCCAACCGAATTCCGAATACGGGGCGTGCGAATTCGACGCCGCGATTCCGAGTGCGGAATATTCGATGACGTCGGCGGGCAACTCGTCGAGGCCGAACCAGCGCACCGCATAGCATTTCTCGGGCTCCCGGTTGGACGGCTCGCCCCGCCACTCATCGGCGCGGAAGAACAGCCCCAGGCGCGCCTCGCGGCCGGGCGCGGTGACATGGGCGACGTGGATCAACCGCAGCGCGGCGGGATCGATGTGTACCCCGACCTCCTCGGCGGCCTCGCGAGCGGCGGCCGCCGTGGCCGACTCACCGAGCTCCAGCTTTCCCGACGGCAGGTGCCAGCGGTGGTCGAACTCGTCCCCGCTACGGCGCAGGCTCAGCAGGAGCGCGCCCTCGCGGATCAGGAGCACGTGGACGTCGACCAGGTGGCGTGGGGGCACGGCACCGAGCCTACGAAACCGGCGCGGCGGCGGGTGAGAATCGTGGGATGGCGAGCGAAAACCTCATGCGGATCCACGATCCCGAGCTCCTGGCGCGCGGCGAACGGGTGCTCGGCGTCGAGTTCACCGCGATGCACGAGCGGGTACTCGAGGTCACCGCGCTGACCTCGCGGCTCAACAGCACACCCTTCGAGGACGAGGCGGCCAAGGCCGCGCTCTTCGAGCAGATCCTCGGCCGTCCGCTGGCGGCGGGCGTCACGATCTACCCGCCCTTCTACACCGACCACGGACTGAACCTCGACCTCGCGGAGCGGGTGTTCATCAATCAGGGGTGCACGTTCCTCGACTACGCGGGCATCCGGCTCGGCCGGGGCGTGATGATCGCGCCGAAGGTCACGATGATCACCATGGGTCATCCGGTCGATCCGGTGGAGCGACGGGAATTCCTCACGGGCGGACCGATCGACGTCGCGGAGAACGTGTGGATCGGTGCGGGCGCGACCATTCTGCCGGGGGTCAGTATCGGGCGCGATGCCGTGATCGCCGCCGGTGCTGTCGTCGCCGCGGACGTGCCGGCGTCGAGCCTCGTCGCCGGGCCGAAGGGCGACATCCGGCGCAGCTGGTGACGCCGGAGCCCACGCTGAGCCGCGCGGTGGCCGCTCAGCGTGGGTAACCGCTAGGCGGTGAGGACCAGGCCAGAGGTGGGCACGCCGGTGCCCGCGGTGACCACGATGCGCTCCAGGCCGTCCACCTGGTTCACCGAGGTACCCCGGATCTGGCGCACGCCCTCGGCGATGCCGTTCATGCCGTGGATGTAGGCCTCGCCGAGCTGACCGCCGTGGGTGTTCAGCGGCAGCTTGCCACCGATCTCGATGGCGCCGTCGGCGATGAAGTCCTTGGCCTCGCCGCGACCACAGAACCCCAGTTCCTCGAGCTGCATGAGCACGAACGGGGTGAAGTGGTCGTAGAGGATCGCGGCCTGCATGTCGGCGGCGCTCAGGCCGCTCTGCGCCCACAGCTGGTCGCCGACCAGACCCATTTCCGGCAGGCCGGTCATGGCGTCGCGGTAGTAGCTGGTCATCACGTACTGGTCGGCCCCGCTGCCCTGTGCGGCCGCGGCGATGATCGCGGGCCGCTGCGGGAGGTCGCGCGCGCGCTCAACGCTGGTGACGACGATGGCGACGCCGCCGTCGGACTCCTGGCAGCAGTCGAGCAGATGCAGCGGTTCGGCGATCCAGCGCGAATCCTGGTGCTGTTCCAGGGTGATCGGCTTGCCGTAGAAGAAGGCGTTCGGGTTCACCGCGGCATGCTTGCGATCGGCCACCGCGACGGCGCCGAAGTCGGCACTGGTCGCGCCCGTGACGTGCATGTACCGGCGCGCGACCATCGCGACCTGCGCGGCGGGTGTGCCGAGGCCCTGCGGGTAGGCCCAGCCCGCGTCGATTCCCGAGGAGGTCGGCGCGGCGGCCAGCGCGGGCGAGAACTGACCGAACCTGGCGCCGGAGCGCTCGTTGAACGCGCGGTAGGCGACCACCACGTCGGCCACGCCGGTGGCCACCGCCATGGCGGCCTGCTGCACGGTCGCGCACGCCGCGCCGCCGCCATAGCCGATGTGGCTGAAGAACTTCAGGCTCGGGATGCCGACGGCCCTGGCCACGGCGGCCTGGGTGTTGGTGTCCATGGTGAAGGTGGTCAGGCCGTCGACGTCGGCGGGCGTCAGGCCCGCGTCGGCCAGTGCCGCGCTGACCGCCTCGGCGGCCAGCCGCAATTCGCTGCGGCCGGAGTCCTTCGAGAAATCGGTGGCGCCGATGCCGACGATGGCGGCTTTCCCGGACAAGCTCATGACTGCTCCAGAGAAGGTAGGGAGATCACCGCGGTGGCCGTGATGTGCTCGCCGAGGCTGTCGCGACCGCGCACGTCGATCGTGACCCGGTCACCGGACACCTCGGTGACCGTGCCCGAAAGGGTCAGCGTGTCACCGGAATACAGCGGCACCCCGAGGCGCAACGCGATCGACTTCACCACCGCCCCCGGCCCGGCCCAGTCGGTGACGAAGCGCTGCACCAGACCGGTGTCGGTGAGGATGTTGACGAAGATGTCGCTGGACCCGCGCTCGACCGCCTTGTCGCGATCGTGGTGCACGTCCTGGAAATCCCTGGTGGCCAGGGCGGTACTGATCACGAAGGTGGGATCGGCGTGGATCACCAGCTCCGGAAGCGAGGTACCCACCGCTAGCGCGGCGGGATCGATGGTGGTTGTCACAAGCTGGTCCTTTCCGGACGGGCAGAGCGAGTCGGCGCGGCGCAACCCCGCGCGAGGTGTCCCGCTGCGGAACCCTCGCGACGAGGCGCGGCACTCACCGCTGGGCCTGCCAGTAGGGCAGAACGGTGCCGTCGGGGAGTTTCTCGAAGGCGGCGCGCACCGGCACCCCGATCGCGACCTCGGACGGGTCGATGCCGCGCAGCTCGCCGAGCATGCGCACCCCCTCTTCGAGCTCGACCAGCGCGACCACGAACGGCAGGTCGCGGCCCGGCACCTTCGGCGCGTGGTGCACGACGAAGCTGAACACGGTGCCGGTACCCGCCGCGACCACGTAGTCGGTGGTCTCGGCCTTGTCCTGCCAGAGGGCGGGCACCGGCGGATGCCGCAGCGAACCGTCGGGCAGGCGCTGGATGCGCAGCTCGCCGAGCTCGGTACCGGCCCAGAAGAATTCGGTGTCCTTGGAGATCACCGGGCCGACCCGGCCCTCGGGCGCGAGCTCGATGTCGCTCGCCGCGGGTGCCGCCGTGTCCTTCGCGGCGGGCGCGAACTTCAGGATGCGGAACAGCATCTCGGTGACCACCTCGTCACCGACCGACCAGGTGGTGGTGAAGGTGAGGAACCAGCCGTCGCCGAGCCCGGTGCGCTTGGGGCCCTTGAACTCCGAGAGCCTGCTGGTGACGGTCACCTCCTCGCCCGGACGCAGGTAACGGTGGTAGGTCTGCTCGCAGTTGGTGCCGACGACGGAGGTGTAGCCTGCCTCGTCGAGCAGCTGGGTCGCCAGGCCGAGCGGGTCGTCGGCGGTGCGCTGACCGCGCAGGCCGTTCATCGTCCACACCTGTGCCATGGCGGGCGGTGCGACGATGCCGGGGTGCCCGGCGGCCTTGGCGGCGGCCTCGTCGACGTAGATCGGGTTGGTGTCGCCGATCGCCTCGACCCAGTTGTTGATCATCGGCTGGTTCACCGGGTCGCGCCCGGCCCGCGGCGCGGACTCACCCGCCGCGGCCAGCTTCGCCAGCGCCTCTGGGATGTCTTCTGGGGTGATGCTCTCCGGCACGCCCGGCTCCTTGCTCATCGGGGGACGCGCGGCAGTTCCAGGCCGGCCGAGGCCACCAGTTCGCGCATGATCTCGTTGACGCCGCCGCCGAAGGTGACGACGATGTTCTGCTTGGTCCGGCGGTCCAGCCAGCCGAGCAGGTCGGCGGTGCCCGGCTCGGCCGGGTCGCCGTAGCGGCCCACGATCTCCTCGACGACGCGGCCCGCCTCCTGCAGGGATTCGGTGGAGAAGATCTTGGTGGCCGAGGCGTCGGCGATGACGGTGTTCTGCGCGGCGGCCGGGTCGGCGGCCGCGACCTGCCAGTTCAGCAACTCGTTGAGCCGCACCATGGTGCGCACCCGGCCCAGCGCGCGGCGCACCTCGGGCTCACCGAGCAGCTGATGCTCGGCCGACCAGTCGCGCAGGCGGTCGTAGAGCTGCTCGATCTTGCCCGAGGGGCCGAGGCTGACGCGCTCGTGGTTGAGCTGGGTGGTGATCAGCCGCCAGCCCCGGTTCTCCTCGCCGACCAGCATCTCCGCCGGTACCCGCACATCGTCGAAGTAGGTGGCGTTGGTGTGGTGGGCGCCGTCGCAGGTGATGATCGGGGTCCAGGAGTAGCCGGGGTCCTCGGTGTCGACGATCAGGATCGTGATGCCGCGGTGCCGCGATTCCACCGACCCGGTGCGGCAGGCCAGCCACACGTAGTCGGCGTCGTGCGCGCCGGTGGTGAAGATCTTCTGGCCGTTGACGATCCAGTCGCCGTTTGCGTCCCGCACCGCGGTGGTGCGCAGCGCGGCGAGGTCGGTGCCCGCCTCCGGCTCGGAGTAGCCGATCGCGAAATGGATGTCGCCGGAGAGGATTCCGGGCAGGAACTTCTTCTTCTGTTCCTCGGTGCCGTACTTCTGCAGCGTCGGGCCGACGGTCAGCAGGGTGACCAGCGGCAGCGGCACATCGGCGCGCACCGCCTCGTTGAAGAAGATCTGCTGTTCCATCGGGCCGAAGCCCTGGCCGCCGAATTCCTTCGGCCAGCCGACGCCGAGCCAGCCGTCACGGCCCATCCGGCTCACGACCGCGCGATAGGCGGGGCCGTGCCGGTTGACCGCCATCTCGGCGTGTTCGGCCGGCGTGACGAGATCGGCGAAATAGGAACGCAATTCCTCGCGCAACCGCCGCTGTTCGGCGGTCAGATCGATGAACATCTTGCTCCCAGGAGGTCGAGGCGCAGGCCCGCGCCGCCGAGCAGACGGGCGAGGTCTTTGGCCTGTGAGTAGTACCGGTGCATCGGGTGGGTGATATCCACACCCAGTCCACCGTGCAGGTGGTGACATTGCTGCATGGCGCGCGGGACTTCGGCCGCGGCCCAGTAGGCGAGCACGTCGAGGTCCTCGTCGATGCGGCGCTGGTGCTCGGGCGACGGGTCGTCCTGGGCCAGCGCCCAGCACGCCGATTCCGCGGCCACGTGCAGGGTCCGCGAGACCACGTACAGGTCGGCGATCTCCTGCGCCACCGCCTGGAACTCGGCCAGCGGCCTGCCGAACTGTTCGCGGGTGCGGACGTGTTCGGCGGTCAGCGTGAGCGCGCCCTTGAGCAGGCCGTCGGCGACGGCGCCGAGGGTGGCCAGGGCGTGGCGGTGCAGGCTGGGCAGCAGGTCGGGCAGCAGTTGCGCGGCCGGGATCTCGACCTCGTCGAGCACCAGCGTCGCCTCGGGGATGCCCGCCGAGCCCTGCACCGGGATGATCTCCAGGCCGGGTGCGACCGATTCCACCAGCGCGACACCCGCGTCGGTGGGCACCAGGATCCAGCGCGCCTGCTCGGCGTAGATCACGCCGACCTTGCGCCCGGTGATCCGCACGGTGTCACCGTCGCGCACGGCCTTGGTGCTCGGCGCGGTGGTGAACGGCGCGCCCGGCTCGTTGAGCGCGGCGGTGAGCACGGTGCCCTTGCCGACCTCGGCGAGCACCAGCCCGGCGAGCTCGTCGGGCAGCACCGGCGCCAGCGGCAGCACACCGAACCCGAAGGTCGGCAGCGCAGGCACCGCCACCGCGTCGGTGGCCAGCTCCATGAGCAGGGCCGACACCTCGAGCAGGCCCATGCCGTCGCCACCGAACCGCTCGGGTACCGGCACCGCGAGCAGGCCGGAGTCGATCAGGCTCGGCCACAATTCCATATCTCGGGCCTGCTCGCGTTCGAGCAGGCTCACGACCACCTCGGCAACAGCGTCGGCGCTTTCGTCGCGGGTGAAGTCCACGGCGTCCTCCCTCATCGAGCTAACTGTCCGCATCGCGCGGCAGGCCGAGAATCCGTTCGGCGGCCACGGTCAACAGGATCTGCTCGGTACCGCCCGCGATGGAGAGACAGCGTGTGAGCAAGAATTCTTTCAGAGCGTCTTCTTCCAGGGAACCTTCTTCGCCAGAAAGTTCCAAGGCGTATTCCGCCAGGTCCTGCCGGTGCCGGACACCGACGAGTTTGCGCACGCTCGCCTGGGCGCCCGCGTCCACTCCGGCCATCGTCGCCTCCGCGATGCGCTGCTCCAGCAACGAGCCAGCAATCGACGAGGTGATCAGGGCGCCGAACCGGTCCTCACGCAACTCAGTTCCCCATCCACCGACCGGGAAACGGTCCAGCAGCGCCTCCAGCGCGCCGCCGATCCCGCCGCCGCCCATGGCGACCCGCTCGGCCGACAGGGTGGTGCGCGCGATCTTCCAGCCGTTGTTCAGCGCGCCGACCAGGCAGTCGTCCGGGACGAACACCTCGTCGAGGAAGACCTCGCTGAAGCGGGCCTCGCCGGTGATCGTCACCAAGGGCCGCACCTGTACCCCGGCGGCGTGCATGTCGACCAGGAAGTAGCTGATCCCACGATGCTTGGCGGCGGTGGGATCGGTGCGCGCCAGGCAGATGCCCCAGTTGGCCTCCGAGCCCAGCGAGGTCCAGACCTTCTGGCCGCGCAGCACCCAGCCACCGTCGACCTTCTCGGCCGTGGTGCGCAGTGCCGCGAGGTCCGAGCCCGCGCCCGGCTCGCTGAACAGCTGACACCAGGTGACCTCGCCGTGCAGCGTCGGCCAGACATAGCGCTCGATCTGCGCCTCGGTGCCGAAGCGCAGCAGCGTCGGCACCGCCCAGCCGGCGACCGCGAGGTCGGGGACCTCGAGCTCGGCCCGGCGCAGCTGTTCGGCGATCTGCAGGCACGTCATCGGATCGGCTTCGCGCCCATACGGTTTCGGCCAGTGCGGCATCACGAACCCGCCCTCGACCAGGGCCCGGCGCCGCTGCTCGGGAGCAAGCGCGGCGATGGCGGCGATCTCGGCGGTCAGCGCGGTATCGCCCGCGACGTCACCGAGGACGCGCTCGGCGCCGGTGGTGCGGCGCTGCCCGGCCCTGGTGAGTTCGGCGACCCTGGCCCGCCAGCGGGCCGACCCACCGAGCAGCTGCCGCAGGGCGCTGGCCCGGCGCAGGTAGAAGTGCGCGTCGTGCTCCCAGGTGAAGCCGATACCGCCGAGCACCTGGATGGCGTCCTTGGCGGTGTCGACCGCGGCGTCGAGCGCGGTGGCCGCGGCGACGGCGGCGGCGATCGGCAGTTCCGCCCCGCCCTCGTCGATCGCGGCGGCGGCGTCGGCGGCGACCGCGCGGATCAGCTCGGTGCGGCACAGCATCCACGCGCAGATGTGCTTGATGGCCTGGAAGCTGCCGATCGGCTTGCCGAACTGCTCGCGGACCTTGGCGTAGTCGACCGCGGTGCGCAGGCACCAGCCCGCGACCCCGGCCAGCTCGGCCACCGCGAGGGCGACGAACAGGTCGGCCACGTCGACGTCGGGGGCGAACCCGCGCGCCGACGGGACGGCGACCTCGGTGGCCGCGACCCGGGCCAGCGACACGGTGTGATCCGAACTCGACAGCGGCGAGATGGTGGCGGACGCGGCCGGGATCAGCAGCCAGCGCACTCCGTCGACGGTGTTCGCCGGGACGAGCACCTGGGTCTCGGCGTCGGCGCCGTAGACGAATTCCCATGTCCCGGTGACGGTCCAGCCCTCGTCGGTGTCGACCGCCTTGGCCGCGACCTCGTCGGTCGGCACGGCGACACCGCACGGCGCGCCGCCGGTCACCGCGCCCTGGGTGATCAACCCGGCCAGCGCGGTGGCCAGTACCGGTCCGGCGACCAGGTCGTCGGCGGTCTGTTCCAGGAACACGGCGAGGTCGGCGACGGTGCCGCCGAGGCCGCCGTGTTCCTCGTCGAGCGCGACCTCGAAGAGGCCGAACTCGGTCAGCGCGGGCCAGTACGTGTGCCAGCTTCCGGCACCGCCGGCCCGCATTGTTGCAATCGGCGCGACCGAACTCGCCCAGCCCCGCAGCGACTCCGCGGCGGCTTTATGCTCGTCAGTGGTGGCGATGGTCACAAGAAAAACCGCCCTTCCGGCGTGGCTCCCACTCCTAGAACATGTTCTAATATCCGGGCCGGGTATAAGTCAAGAGACGTGCTCGGCAGACGATTCAGGTGCACTCAGCGAAAGGGTTTCCACGATGGACAGTCCCGCCCCCACGCCCACCGTGACGACACTGTCCGAGGACGAGCTGAGTTCCAACGCCCAGCGCGAACGGCGCAAGCGCATCCTCGACGCCACGCTGGCGCTGGCCTCCAAGGGCGGCTACGACGCCGTGCAGATGCGCGCGGTGGCCGAGCGCGCCGACGTCGCCGTCGGCACCCTCTACCGCTACTTCCCGTCCAAGGTGCACCTGCTGGTCTCGGCCCTGGCCAGGGAATTCGAGCAGTTCGAGGGCAAGCGTCGCCCACTACCCGGCGACGGCCCCTCCGAGCGCATGCACGGCCTGCTCACCCAGATCACCCGGATGATGCAGCGCGACCCGCTGCTCACCGAGGCCATGACGCGCGCGTTCATGTTCGCCGACGCCTCCGCGGCCGCCGAGGTCGATCGCGTCGGCAAGGTGATGGACCGCGTCTTCGCCCGCGCGATGAGCGACGGCGAGCCCGACGAGCGTCAGCTCGCCATCGCCAGAGTCATCTCGGACGTGTGGCTGTCGAACCTGGTGGCCTGGCTCACCCGGCGGGCCTCGGCGACCGACGTCACAGAACGCCTCGAACTCACCGTCGACCTGTTGCTGGGTGATCGCGGGTAACCCACGCCCCCTGCGCACCGATCGGCCATATGCCCTCCTACGGAGGATGTATGGCCGATCGTGCATATGCCCAGGATTTGCGAGACACCGCACGCACAACCCGCCGCGCCGCCGGTGCGTCAGAATTGACGCAGTATTGTTTTTCGCGCCCCCTGATCAACTCCCCCGATCACTAGGTTGGATGCGTGAGCGCACAGGATCTGCCCTTGGATGTCCGCCGTGCACTGGCGTCGGTTGCGCGCGTGCCACGGCTCTTGGTTGCCTCGGACTACGACGGGACCATCGCCCCGATCGTGTCCGACCCGACGAAGGCGTTTCCCCATCGGGAATCGGTCAGCGCGCTACGCGCCCTCGCCGGTCTGTCCAACACCACCGCCGCGGTGATTTCCGGTCGCGCGCTACGTGATCTGGCCGCGCTCTCGCGCCTACCGGTCGAGGTGCAGCTGATCGGCAGCCACGGCTCGGAGTTCGACGTGGGCTTCGTGCACGCGATCGACAACGACGCCAAGCAGTTGCTCGCCGAGATCCAGACCGCCTTCGCCCAGATCGCCGCCGAGAACCCCGGCGTCACCGTCGAGACCAAGCCGGCGAGTGCCGCGCTGCACGTGCGCAACGCCAGCCCCGAGATCGGCAGGCGCGCACTGAATTCCGTGCGCCAGGGCCCGGCCTGCTGGGTCGGCGTCCAGGTCACCGAGGGCAAGGCGGTGATCGAACTCGCGGTGATCCCGACCGACAAGGGCACCGCGCTCGACACCATCCGGCACCAGGAGAGTGCCTCGGCGGCGGTGTTCTTCGGCGACGACGTCACCGACGAGAAGGCCTTCCGCGTGCTGTCCGGCCCCGATGTCGGCATCAAGGTCGGCGACGGCGAGAGCCTGGCCAAGCTGCGCGTCGACTCCACCGAGGACGTCGCCCGCGCGCTGGCGTTCCTCGTGGAGGAGCGCCGCACCTGGCTCGCCGGCGCGAGCGCGCCCCGGATCGAGCGGCTGACCATGCTGGCCAGCCCGCGCTCGGTCGCGCTGCTCACCCCCGACGCGACGGTCACCTGGTTCTGCCACCCCGAGCCCGACTCGGCGGCGGTGTTCGCGCACCTGCTCGGCGGCGCGGCCGCCGGACACTTCACCGTGGCGCCCGAGCGCGCGGGCCTGCCGCTGTCGCAGCGCTATGTGGACGGCACGATGACCGTGCAGACCCGCTGGTCCAGCCTGCAGGTGATGGACTACCTGCCGCACGACGTGCCCGCCGACCGCACCGACCTGACCCGCGTGATCACCGGCGACGCGAAGGCCGTCGTCACCTTCGCGCCGCGGCCGGAGTTCGGTCAGGTGCCGGTGCGCATCGAGGCGGTGACCGGTGGCCTGCGGGTGAGCGGCACCAACGAGCCCATGGTGCTGCGCTCCCCCGGCGTCGAGTGGGAGATCCTGTTCGACGGCATCAGCGAGCAGGCGCGCGCGGTGGTCGACCCGTCGGCCGCGCCCGTCGTCCTCGAACTGCGCTGCGGCACAGCCGATCTGGCGCCCTCGATGACACCGGAGCATCAGCGTCGCCAGCTCGCCGAGCAGTACTGGTCGGACTGGGCCGCCGGGCTCCAGCTGCCCCCGCTCAAGCCCGATCTGATGAAGCGTTCGGCGCTGACCCTGCGCGGCCTGGTGCACCGCCCGTCCGGCTCCATCCTGGCCGCGGCGACCACCTCGCTGCCGGAGGACATCGGCGGCGTGCGCAACTGGGACTACCGCTACTGCTGGCTGCGCGACGCGTCGCTGACCGCGCAGGCGCTCGTGCACCTCGGTTCGCTGACCGAGGCCGACGAATTCCTCGGCTGGGTGCACCGCGTGCTCGACACGATCCCCGGCCCCGAGCGGCTGCACCCGCTGTACACGATCTACGGCGAGACACTGCCGCCGGAAGCCGTCATCGACCTGCTGCCGGGCTACGCGGGCTCGCGCCCGGTGCGCGTGGGCAACGCGGCCAACATGCAGGTGCAGCTCGACGTGTTCGGGCCGATCGTGGACCTGATCACCACGATGGCGCACGAGCGGGAACGGCAGGGCATCACCGAGCCCATCAAGGCGCTGCCCGACGCCGACTGGGAGCTGGTGCACGCCATGGTGTCGGCGGTGCAGCGGCGCTGGACGGAGCCCGATCACGGCATCTGGGAGATCCGCGGCAACCCGCGGCACCACGTGTACTCGAAGGTGATGGGCTGGCTGACGATCGATCGCGCGCTGACCCTGGCCGAGCGCTTCGACCGCCCGGCCGATCCCGAATGGGCCCCGCTGCGCGACCTCATCGCCGAGGAGGTGAAGGCGAAGGGCTGGAACGAGGAGGTGCAGTCCTACACCGCCGCCTACGACGGCACCGATCTCGACGCCGCGACCCTGCACATCGGCCTGAGCGGCCTGATCGACCCGGCCGACCCGCGCTTCGCGGCGACCGTCGTGGCGACCGAGGCCGAGCTGCGCAGCGGCGCGACGGTCTACCGCTACCACCACGACGACGGCCTGCCCGGCGGCGAGGGCGGTTTCCACCTCTGCGCCGCCTGGCTGGTGGAGGCCTACCTGCTCATCGGCCGCCGCTCGGACGCCGAGGCCCTGTTCGCCCAGCTCGTCGCCGCCGCGGGCCCCACCGGCCTGCTGAGCGAGGAGTACGACCCGGTCGCCGAGCGTTCCCTCGGCAACCACCCGCAGGCCTACAGCCACCTCGGCCTGCTGCGCTGCGCCCAACTGCTCAGCCAGCCCGCCGACGTGCTGGTCTGATCCGCTGATCGGTGAGCCGGGCTCGAATCCCGAGCCCGGCTTTTCGATGCGGTTCGTGCTGGGTACTCGGTCCTGCTAATCTAAAACGGTAACGATTTCCATTATGAGTTTTCGGGTTAGCAGGAGTACCGCGTGAACAGTCGATTCGTCCGCATCTGTGCTGGTCTCACGGTCGGGGCGGCCGTCGCGGTCGGGCTCGCCGCCTGTGGTGACGGGTCCAAGGATGCCGATGGCCTCGCGATCGTCGCGTCCACCAATGTGTGGGGTTCCATCGCGACCGCCGTGGCCGGGCCGGAGGTCGAGGTGACCTCGATCATCAGCGATCCCGCCGCCGATCCGCACTCGTTCGAGACCTCGGCCACCGACACCGCCAAGATCAGCGATGCCGATCTGGTCGTGTTCAACGGCGGACACTACGACGAGTTCATCGAGAAGGCCATCTCCGGCAAGGACAAGCGGACCGTCGAGGCGTTCGAGCAGCGCATCGACAAGAGCGACGAGAACGAGCACGTCTGGTACGACGTCACCACCGTCGCCGCCGTCGCCGACCGGATCGCCGCCGAGCTGGGCGAGCTCGACTCCGCCAACGCCGCCGCCTACACCGAGCGGGCGACGACCTTCAAGAACCAGCTGATCGGCGTCAGCACCATCACCGGCACCATCGCCACCCAGCATCCCAACGCGCCGGTCGCCCAGTCCGAGCCGCTCGCGCACTACCTGCTGGTGGCCGCGACCGCGCAGGACAAGACGCCGCACGAGTTCCAGGAAGCGATCGAGCAGGAGACCGACCCGGCCCCGGCCGCCGTCGCCGCGACCCGCGACCTGATCACCGGCAAGCAGGTCAAGGCGCTGATCTACAACACCCAGACCGAGGACAAGGTCACCCAGGACCTGCGCACCGCCGCGCAGGACGCCGGTGTCGCGGTCGTCGAGGTCACCGAAACCCTGCCCGCCGGAATGGATTACGTGCAGTGGCAGACCGCGAACGCCAAGGCGCTCGCCGCCGCACTGCGCTGAGGAACGACCGTGTCGACGACTGAGGAAGCGGCACCGGCCGCCACCGCACCGGCGGAGCACAGCGCCGCGGCCATCCGGCTGCGTGGCGCCACGCTGTCCTTCGGCGAGCGCACCCTCTGGCGCGAGCTCGACCTCGACGTCGCCCCTGGCGAATTCATCGCGGTCCTCGGTCCCAACGGCTCCGGCAAGACCTCGCTGCTGCGGGTGCTGCTCGGCAGGCTCGGCCTGACGGCGGGCACCGCGGAGATCGCGGGCAGACGCGCCGATGTCGGCAATCCGGGCATCGGCTACATCCCGCAGCAGAAGACCATCGACGCCGGGGTACAGCTGCGCGGTGTCGACCTGGTCGGCCTCGGCGTCGACGGGCACCGGTGGGGCCTGGGCTGGCGTGGCCGTGGCGAGCGCGCCCGCAAGGTCGAGGCGGCGGTGGCCGCGGTGGGCGCGCAGAAGTTCGCGCACGCCCCGCTGGAGTCGCTCTCCGGTGGCGAGCAGCAGCGGCTGCGGGTCGCGCAGGCGCTCGTCGGCGATCCGTCGGTGCTGCTGTGCGACGAGCCGCTGCTCAGCCTCGACCTGGCCAATCAGCGGCTGGTCGCCGAGCTCGTCGACCGGCGTCGCCGCGAGCACGACACCGCCGTGCTGTTCGTGACCCACGAGATCAATCCGATCCTGCCGCTCGTCGACCGGGTGCTGTACCTGGTCGACGGCGAGTTCCGGATCGGCACCCCCGACGAGGTGATGACCTCGGCCACCCTCTCGGAGCTCTACGGCACCGAGGTCGAGGTACTGCGGGTGCGCGACCGGCTGGTCGTCGTCGGCACCGGCGACGACATGGACGCGCTCGGCGGTACCGCCTGATGGACAAGCTCACCAAGGTCTGGCAGCAGATGTTCGACATCGGCACCACCGCCGACCTGCTCACCTACGACTTCGTCCAGCAGGCGCTGCTGGCCAGCGCCCTGCTCGGGCTGCTGGCCGGGTTGATCGGGCCGCTGATCGTCAGCAGGCAGATGTCGTTCGCCGTGCACGGCACCAGTGAACTGTCGCTCACCGGCGCGTCGGCCGCGCTGCTGGCCGGGGTGGGGGTCGGGTTCGGCGCGATCGCCGGGTCGGTCGTCGCCGCGATCCTGTTCGGCTGGCTGGGTTCCCGTGCGCGCGAACGCGATTCGGTGATCGCGGTGGTGCTCTCGTTCGGTCTCGGCCTGTCGGTGCTTTTCCTGTGGCTCGCGCCCGACCGCGCCGGCTCGAAGTTTTCGCTGCTCACCGGGCAGGTCGCCAGCGTCGGCTACGACGGACTCGCGCTGCTGCTCACCTGCACTGCGGGCGTGCTCGCGGTGCTCTCGGTGGTGTATCGGCCGCTGCTGTTCGCCAGCGCCGATCCCGAGGTCGCGGTGGCGCGTGGCGTGCCGGTGCGGGCGCTGTCGGTGGTGTTCGCGGTGCTGCTCGGCGTCACCGCCGCGTTCGGCGTGCAGATCGTGGGCGCGCTGCTGGTGCTGGCGATCCTGATCACCCCGGCCGCGGCGGCGGCCCAGGTGACGGCGAGCCCGCTGCGGGCGGCGGTGCTGTCGGTGATCTTCGCCGAGGTCGCGGCCGTGGGCGGGCTGCTGCTCTCGCTGGCACCCGGTGTGCCGGTGTCGACGTTCGTCACCGGGATCTCGTTCACCATCTACCTGGTGTGCCGAGTGGTCGGGCACCGCAACCGGCGGCTGATTCCCGCCCGCTGAGAATTTGGTGTCACTCGGGGCCGAAATGGCCCGGCCGCTGATCGTCAGCGCGCAAACTACACACCATGATCGACTTCAGCATTCCGGATGACCTGGCCGCCCTGCGCGATCGTGTCCGCGCGTTCGTCGCCGATCGGATCGTGCCGTTCGAGCGCGACCCGCGCCTCACCGCGCACGGGCCGACCGACGACCTGCGCGCCGAGCTGGTGGAGCTGGCCAGGGCGGAGAAGCTGCTGACGGTGCAGGCGCCGGTCGAATACGGCGGGCTCGGGCTCTCGCATGTGGAGCAGGCCGTGGTCTACGAGGCCGCGGGCTGGTCGACGCTCGGCCCGGTCGCGATGAACTGCGCCGCGCCCGACGAGGGCAACATGTTCCTGCTCGGCAAGATCGCCGACCCGGACCAGGTCGACCAGTTCCTGATGCCGGTGATCCGCGGCGAGCAGCGCTCGGTGTTCGCGATGACCGAGCCAGGCGGCGCCGGTTCCGATCCCGGGCAGCTGAGCACCGAGGCCGTGTTCGACGGCGAGAACTACGTGATCAACGGGCGCAAATGGCTGATCACCGGCGCCGACGGCGCCAAGACCTGGATCATCATGGCCAAGCTGGCCGAGAACCCGCACGTGCCCGCCGGGCCGACGCTGTTCCTCGCCGACGGCGGCGCCGAGGGCATCGTCATCGAGCGGATCATGAACACGATGGACCGCAACTACGTCGGCGGGCACGCCGTGGTGCGCTTCGAGAACCTCACGCTGCCGCCCTCGGCCGTGCTCGGCCGCACCGGACAGGCCCTGCGCTATGCCCAGCTGCGACTGGCCCCCGCGCGGCTCACCCACTGCATGCGCTGGCTGGGCGCGGCCGAACGGGCACAGAGCATCGCCCTGGACTACGCGCGCACCCGCACCGCGTTCGGCAAGCCCATCGGCGAGCACGAGGGCGTGTCGTTCATGCTCGCCGACAACGAGGTGGCGCTGCACCAGTGCCGGTTGACGATCTGGCACAGCTGCTGGCTGATGGATCGGGGCGAGCAGGCCAGGCACGAGTCCTCGATGGCCAAGTCGTACGTGTCCGAGGAGCTGTTCAAGGTCACCGACCGCTGCGTGCAGGTGCTCGGCGGGATCGGCATCAGCGACGAGACGGTGGTGGAGATGCTGTTCCGGGACATGCGCGCCTTCCGCCTCTACGACGGGCCGACCGAGGTGCACAAATACGCCATCGGACGGCACCTGCTGCGGGAGTGAACCCGCCTCCCATCCGGCCGCGGCTAGTACCATTCGGCCCATGAGTTCGGAACTGCTCGTCGATGTCGCGGCGGGTGTCGCCGTGCTCACCCTCAACCGTCCCGCGCAGCAGAACGCCGTCACGCCGACCATGGCGGCCGAGCTGAGCGCCGCGCTGCGCCGCTGCGACCTCGAGGATTCGATCCGCGCGGTGGTGATCACCGGCACCCCGCCGGCGTTCTGCGCAGGCGCGGATCTGTCGGCCCGCGCCGGCGAGGTGAGCGCGACCCTCGATCCGCCGCCGTGGCAGGTCCGCAAGCCGGTGATCGCCGCGGTGAACGGGCACGCCGTCGGCATCGGCCTGGCGCTGGCCCTGCAGTGCGATCTGCGCTACTTCGCCGGTGACGCCGTCTACGGCCTGAGCCAGGTCCGTCGCGGCGTACTCGCCGACGGGTACGCGCACTGGACGGTGCCGCGCCTGGCCGGGCTGGCCAACGCCGCCGACATCATGCTCACCGGCCGCACCTTCGACGGCGACGAGGCCAAGTCGATGGGCCTGGCCAACGCGAGCCTGCCCGCCGGCGAGGTGCTGCCGACCGCCATGGCCGTTGCCCACGACATCGCCACCGGACCGGCCCCACTGCCCGTGGCGCTGACCAAGCGGCTGATCTGGCAGAGCCTCGGGATGACGACCCCGACGATGGTCGGTCAGCTCGAGACCGAACTCAACGCGCACGTCGCCAAGAGCGTCGACGGCGGCGAGGCCATGGCCGCGTTCAAGGAACGGCGCGCGCCGAAGTGGACCGGCAGCATCAGCGCCGAGTGGCCCGCCGGCGACGCCGTCGCCGAGCGCCCCGGCTTGGACTGACGCGTCAGAAGTTCCCGTTGCAGGACCCGGCCAGGTACAGCATCGCGAACAGCACCATGAGAATGGTGCCGATGATGCCCGCGATGTAGCCGATCATCACCTGCGAACGGCCGCTGAGCGCGCCGTAGGACTCGTCGATCTGGTTGAGCGCCCGCTTCCCGAGCACCCACGCGACCGGCCCGAAGACCCCACAGCAGAACGGGCTGAGCAGCCCGAGCACGAGGATCAGGTTCGCCTGCGGGTGCTCGACCGTCTCACCGATCGGCTGATTCGGAATCGCCACGCACCGAATTCTACTGTGCACGAGGGCCGCTGACGCGGTACTACGCGCGGAACGGAACTCACCCCGATCAAGGCCGCGGCACACGACGACGAAAACCCGGCCCCGCACGACCCGACCTCGAGGAGGGTCCGCCGCGTCAGCGGCGGG
>NZ_JARWOJ010000213.1 GCF_029868625.1 Nocardia neocaledoniensis
CCGATCATGTCGCGGTCGAGGACCCGACCCCGGTGCAGATCGCGGTGCTGGAGAGCGTCGCGCCGCACCGCCGCCACGACCCGTATCCCAGCTACGAGACCCTGCGCGCCGCTCCGCCCGTCCCCCATCGCCCCCCCCACCATCCTCACTCCCTCCCCCCCCCCACCCCTCCCCCCCCCCCCCCCCCCCCCCCTTCCTCGGCTCGGAACAGAGTGACAGCTGAGCACTCAGCTGTCACTCTTAGTCCGAAGCATCAACTATCGGGCCACCGGTTGGCCGAGAATCCAACCGTCGTACTGACCACCCTGGCAAACGAAGTATCGTTCGCCATCGTTGTAACGCACGACCACCTGGCCGCCGCCGGCAACGCAGTATTCGTCGGCGCTTTGCGCATGCGCCGGAGATCCCAACATCACCAGCCCTGAGATCGCCAAAACTCCTGCAAGCGCGGTTTTCGCGAGAATTTTTCGCATTTTCCCCTCCAATTGAACTGTAGCTGGAAAGGGGCACCACTACATCTGCCAGTAGACGGCCTCCCCCCGTCGCCAATCGTACGCGAATTATGTTGCGCTGCAAAGCATTGAACGCGTCGGTGCAACTCCGATGCCGCCGGTCTCTCATCGGCGTTCGATGAGCGCTAGCGCACTCCCCGGACGATCTCCAGGCGATTGGCGACGCCGAGCTTGGCGAGGATATTGCGGACGTGCGTCTCCACCGTGCGTTCGGAGAGGACGAGGCGGGCCGCGATGTCGCGGTTCGTCAGGCCGGCGGCGACCAGGTCGGCCACCTCGCGTTCCCGTCGGGTGAGCGGGTCGGCGGTGCGGGCGGCCGCCGCGATCTCGATCAGGAGGGCGTCGGCGGTGGCCAGGCGATGGGTCATGCCGAGGCGGCGGAAACCGGCGGCGGCCCGCTCGGCGTGCTCGCGCGCGGCGGGCAGTTCGGCGCGGGCCAGCAGGGTGCGCGCCAGACCGAGGTGGCCGAGGGCGACGAAGGGCAGCGCCCCGATCCTGGTGTCCATGACCAGGCCCTGCCGATACAGCTCGACCGCGGCGTCGAGGTGGCCAGCGACTCGCGCGTTGTCGGCGCGAACCCTGGCCAGCGAGCTCACGCAGATGAGGGCGCCGGTGCCGTCGGCCGAGTAATACGGCTCCTGCCCGGCCTGTGCGCGATAGACACGGTCGGCGGTCTCGGTGTCGTCGAGCAGTTGGGCGATCAGGCCGACCGAGAACACGGTGCCGGACCAGCGTGGACCGCGCTCGAGCGTATCGGGGAGATCGCGGAAGGGCTCGAACCGGGCGCGCGCCTCGTCGAGGTCACCGGCCAGCGCGAGCATCATCGGCGTGAAGAGCTGGGCGATGGGGATTTTCGGGGCGAAGGCCAACGCGTCGACGGCCGCGGTCATTTCGGCTCGGTCGACCTCGCCGAGGATCGCCGCGTGCATCCCGCGAAAGGCATGGTGCAGTCCGGCGAGCGAGAAATCGCCGATGCCGAGCGCCAATTCATGGGCGGCGGCATCGAATTCGAGCGCGGCGGCCAGCTCGCCGACCAGCACGGCTCGGGTCGCCCGCAGCCGGAGCAGATGCCAGCGGGCGATCGGCAGCCGTCGGCGTTCGGCGAGCAGCGCGATGCGGTCGAGCGCGTCGTCGAAGGCGGTGAGGTCGCCGCGTTGCAGGCTCGCGTCGGCTGTCCACACATGTCCCCAGAGCTGGGCCAGCGGCTGTTCGGCGTCGACGGCGATCTCGATCGCCCTGGCCGCCAAGGCCGTTCGTTCCTCGAGGTATTCGGTGGAGGCCAGCGACAGGTGTCTGGCGTGGATGGCGTCGAGCACCACATCGGGATCGGTGGAGCGGCCCGCCGCGCGCATGGCCTGCTCCGACAGCGCCCTCGCCTCGGCGCCCGCACCGCGATCGGCCGCCGACAGCGCCACCCTGGCCAGGATGCGCGCGATCGGATCGTCGTGCCGTCCCGGCTGGAGTCGTCGCAGCGCCGCCGCGCAGAGCTGATCGATGCGCGTCATGACCGTGGGCGTGGTGACGCCGTGCACCACCAGCGCGGCCGCGGCGAGCAGCTCGGGCCTGGAGGCGCGTTCGGCGAGCGCCGCCGCCTGCTCGCAGTGCTCGAGGCTGTCGGTGAGGTGGCCCGCGGCGAACTCGTCACCGGCGAGGTCGATCAGCAGCTCGGCCCGCTCGGCCTCGGGGGCGGAGGCGCCCACCGATTCGATCGCCCACTGCCCGAAGCGAATCGCCTCGGGATAGGCGGCGGCGGTGCGCGCGGCACGGGCCGCTCGCCTGGCCCAGTGCGTGGCCTCGGACGTGGCGACGCGGGCGTGCCGCCAGTGGGTCGCGATCGCGCCCGCCGTCGCCGAATCCGGACCGCCGCGTTCGTCCAGTGCTCGCGCGGCCGCGTGGTGCAGGGCACGACGACGCGCGGGACGGAGGTCGGCGTACACGGCGTCGCGGACCAACGCGTGGGTGAATCCGGTTGTCCCGTCCGGGAATCGGCGCACGATGCCCGCCGATTCGGCGGCGTCGACGGCTGCGATCACACTGGCTTCGAGGCGATCACGGGATGCGTCGCTGTCGCCATCCGCATCGCGGGCTTCCACCCCGTCTCGACGCACGATACGGGGTGGTTCGGTGGCGACCAGGCGGGCGACCCGAGCCAGCAGCGCGACATCTATTCGTTCGCCGAGCACGCCGGCGACGCCGAGCACCTCGACCACGTCCGGGTCGAGACGATCCAGCTGGGCGAGCACCAATCTGCGCACACCGGGCACCGCGAGCACGGCATCGGTATCACACCCTCGTTCGGCCAGACCGGATTCCACGATCAGCCGCACCAGCAGCGGGTTCCCCTCGGTCCGGTCGCGCAGGTCAGCCGCGAGATCGATGGGCAGGCCGAGCTGTTCGAGCCAGTACCGCACCTCGGGCGCCGTCAGCCCGGGCACCGACAGCGCCCTGGCGTGGGGCAGGCGCAGCCACCCGGCCTGGTGCTCGAGCAACGGCTCGCCCGCCGCTTCCCGCGCGGTGCCGACGATGAGCAGCGCGGCCCGCGGCGTCTGCGTGGCCACATGGGTGAGCAGGTCCAGTGAGGTGGGGTCGGCCCAGTGCAGATCCTCGAAGACGAGCAGCAGCCCCGGCTCGGCCGCGAGGACATCGGCGACCTCGGTGAACATCCGGAATCGTTGCGCCGCCGCACCGCCGCCGGGCTCGGTGACGGTGTCGAGCGCGGCGGCCAGCTCGGGTAGCTCGCGGGCGGCGCGGTGCCACGGCCACAGCGGCGGCATCCCCGCGTCGTCGAGCGCGTTGCCGCGCGCCACCCGCAGGCCCGCCTCCGTGGCCAGCTCGACCGCGCGTTCGGCCAGCCAGGACTTGCCGATCCCGGCGGGACCGCTGATCAGCACGAAGCGGCTCGCGCCCGTCGCGGCGGACAGCGCCGCCGCGCGCAACAGCGCGATCTCCTGATGCCGCCCGACCGCCGGAGTCTGCACCAGCCAAGTATCGCGCGAAGTTCAGTACCGCGAATGCGTACTGGCACTGATCCGGCGCGGCATCGTGGCGGCGAGGCTGGAAGCACCGAATCCCCCAGGTCAGGAGTTGAAAATCATGTACGCACACCTCGTCTGGTTCGACCGGCCACGGACCGAGGCCGAGCTGGCCGCCGCCGACTTCGCGGCGACCCACCGCATCGGTCCCGCGCTGGCCACCGTGCCCGGACTGCTCGAGTACTACGAATTGCGCCGCGCCGACGGCTCCGGCGTCCTGATCGGTTTCGGCGAGTCCGAGGCGGCGCTGCACGCGGTGCGCGACGCCATCCTCGCCACCGACCTGCTGCCGGGCGAGGACCCCGAGCTGCTGCCCGGCCCCGACCGGGTGGAGATCTATCCGGTGCTGCGCCACCGCGACACCGCCGACATCTATGCCGAAGGGACACGGTCATGAACTGGATCATGCTGGGCGAGCGGCGCTCGGTGCGCTGGGCAGCCGCCGCACAGGACAGCACCGCCCACTTCCGGGTCGGGCACTTCGGGCACACCGTGCAGGGCTCGGTACCGGTGCTCGACGGGCGCCTCACGCTCGGCCCGGACGGGCAGCCGGCGACCGTCAGCGGCGCCGTCGACCTCGCCGCGATCACCACCGGCAATCCCCGACGCGACCGCGACCTGCGCAAACCGCGCCTGCTCGACCTCGACCGGCATCCGGTGATGAGCTTCGTCGCCGACGACATCACCGGCACCGACGGCGAATGGCGCGTCGCCGGGGTGGGGGGGGGGGGGGGGGGGGGGCGGGGGGGGGGGGGGGGAGAGCCGCCACAAGAAGGCGGGGGGCGCCCCCCCGCGGGGGGGGGGCGCCCGCGTCTTTATTTGGGCGCCCTTCCCCCCCCCGCCCCCCCCCCCCCCCCCCCCCCCCCCCCACCCCGGCGACGCGCCATTCGCCGTCGGTGCCGGTGATGTCGTCGGCGACGAAGCTCATCACCGG